>NZ_JBEPSG010000043.1:0-1247 GCF_040548715.1 Stenotrophomonas sp. 2694 | reverse complement strand
AGCAACTGTGTGCTGGAGGAGCGCCAGCCCTTCCGGTAAACGGGCACGGTAGTGCCGGCCGCTGGCCGGCAGCCTCAGGAGCAACGCCCTCTGGTGCGCTCAGGCGGGGATCGATCCGCCTTGAGCGTCACGCATACGGGCGTTGAGAATCACCAGCATCTTCCGCATCACCGCCACGATGGCCACTTTGCCTTCCTTGCCCCGCGCTCGCAGCGACTGGTAAAAGTCCCGCAGGCGAGGTTCATGCCGCATGGCCGACATGCTGGCCATGTAGAGCACCTGACGGATCTCAGCCCTGCCGCCATGGATGCTTCGTTTGCCACGCAGGGTCCCGCTGTCATGGGACATCGGTGCCACACCGACCAGGCTGGCCACGGCCTTGCCACTGATCTTGCCCAGCTCGGGAAGATAGCTGGCCAACACGGCCTGCAGGCCCGGGCCAACACCTTTCATCGACTTCAGGACAGCCAGTTGAGGCTGCTTGGAAACCTGTTCGGAAATCCGCTTTCCCAAACGTTCCACCGTTCTCTGCAAGCAAGTGATGTTGGCCTGAAGCAGTCGGCGTAATTCACGATTACCCACCATTTCCTGCTGCTGCCGCGCGACGGTCAGCGCGTGCATCGCCTGTCGGCGTGCCCGCACGAAGTCACGCATTTCCCGCTGCCAAGGCTCCAGTGGCTGATAGGAACGCAGCTTCACCAGCGCAGCCATCTTGGCCAAGGCATAGGCATCCAAGCGGTCGGTCTTGGCCATGTGGCCAAGCCCCTGGGCCAGTTTCCGCGCCCGCAGGGCATTGGCGCGGACCACCGGATGACCAGCGTTGTGCAGGAAGTCCAGCACAGGCTGTTCGTAGCCACCAGTGGCCTCCAGCACGATTTGGACGGCCGGATGCCCTTGCAGCCAGAGGTCCAATTCAGCAAAGCCGGAGCGGCTATTGCTGACCTGCAGGGTCTTCCCGTCTGTCGTGCCAACATCCAGCTGGCGCTTGCTGACATCAATCCCGATCCCGTTCATCACCGGACTCCGTATAGTCTGGAAGGGTCGAGAGCTCCCCCGCTTGCCCAGTCTTATCACTGCGAGTGTCAGCTCCAGCAACTGTTCGGGCGGATCAAGGGAGATTCCGGCGTGGGCGCCAAGCTACATGGCGATCGTCGAGATCCAGGCTTACACGGCGGCCCACGCCGGCTCTCGACACCTACGTTGCCAGATTCCAATCAGATAAGGCTTGGCCGCGGCATCCATGCCGC
>NZ_JBEPSG010000042.1:0-2500 GCF_040548715.1 Stenotrophomonas sp. 2694 | reverse complement strand
GAAATAGATCCTGAAACCGTGTGCGTACAAGCAGTAGGAGCCTCGCAAGGGGTGACTGCGTACCTTTTGTATAATGGGTCAGCGACTTACTGTTCGTGGCAAGCTTAACCGTATAGGGGAGGCGAAGGGAAACCGAGTCTGATAAGGGCGCATAGTCGCGGGCAGTAGACCCGAAACCGGGTGATCTAGTCATGGCCAGGGTGAAGGTGCCGTAACAGGTACTGGAGGCCCGAACCCACGTCTGTTGCAAAAGACGGGGATGAGCTGTGATTAGGAGTGAAAAGCTAATCGAACCCGGAGATAGCTGGTTCTCCTCGAAAGCTATTTAGGTAGCGCCTCATATGTATCCTCTCGGGGGTAGAGCACTGTTATGGCTAGGGGGTCATCGCGACTTACCAAACCATTGCAAACTCCGAATACCGAGACGGACTGTATGGGAGACACACGGCGGGTGCTAACGTCCGTCGTGAAAAGGGAAACAACCCAGACCCACAGCTAAGGTCCCAAATTTTGTGCTAAGTGGAAAACCATGTGGAAAGGCACAGACAGCCAGGAGGTTGGCTTAGAAGCAGCCACCCTTTAAAGAAAGCGTAATAGCTCACTGGTCGAGTCGGTCTGCGGGGAAGATTTAACGGGGCTAAGCACAGAACCGAAGCTTGGGGTGTGCATATTTATATGTACGCGGTAGAGGAGCGTTCCGTAAGCCGTTGAAGGTGGATTGAGAAGTCTGCTGGAGGTATCGGAAGTGCGAATGCTGACATGAGTAACGATAATGCGGGTGAAAAACCCGCACGCCGAAAGCCCAAGGTTTCCTTGCGCAACGTTAATCGGCGCAGGGTGAGTCGGCCCCTAAGGCGAGGACGAAAGTCGTAGTCGATGGGAAGCAGGTTAATATTCCTGCACCTCGCGTAAGTGCGATGGAGGGACGGAGAAGGTTAGGCATACCGGGCGTTGGTTGTCCCGGGGAAAGGCGGTAGGTTTGGATCTTTGGCAAATCCGGGATCCTTCAAGACCGAGCACCGAGACGAGCCTTTATGGCGAAGTTGCTGATACCACGCTTCCAGGAAAAGCTCCTAAGCTTCAGCTTACGCAGACCGTACCGTAAACCGACACAGGTGGGTAGGATGAGAATTCTCAGGCGCTTGAGAGAACTCGGGTGAAGGAACTAGGCAACATGGCACCGTAACTTCGGGAGAAGGTGCACCCTTTTTGGTGGCTCATGCGAGCTATAGCTGAAGAGGGTCGCAGTAACCAGGCCGCTGCGACTGTTTATCAAAAACACAGCACTCTGCAAACACGAAAGTGGACGTATAGGGTGTGACGCCTGCCCGGTGCTGGAAGGTTAATTGATGGGGTCAGCCGCAAGGCGAAGCTCTTGATCGAAGCCCCAGTAAACGGCGGCCGTAACTATAACGGTCCTAAGGTAGCGAAATTCCTTGTCGGGTAAGTTCCGACCTGCACGAATGGCGTAACGACAGCGGCGCTGTCTCCACCCGAGACTCAGTGAAATTGAAATCGCTGTGAAGATGCAGCGTTCCCGTGGCAAGACGGAAAGACCCCGTGAACCTTTACTATAGCTTTACACTGAACGTTGAGTTCGTCTGTGTAGGATAGGTGGGAGGCTATGAAACCATGGCGCTAGCTGTGGTGGAGCCATCCTTGAAATACCACCCTGTCGTGCTTGACGTTCTAACCTGGGTCCATTATCTGGATCGGGGACCGTGTATGGTGGGTAGTTTGACTGGGGCGGTCTCCTCCTAAAGAGTAACGGAGGAGCTCGAAGGTACGCTCAGCGCGGTCGGACATCGCGCACTGTGTGCAAAGGCATAAGCGTGCTTGACTGCAAGATCGACGGATCAAGCAGGTAGGAAACTAGGACTTAGTGATCCGGTGGTTCTGTATGGAAGGGCCATCGCTCAACGGATAAAAGGTACTCCGGGGATAACAGGCTGATACCGCCCAAGAGTTCATATCGACGGCGGTGTTTGGCACCTCGATGTCGGCTCATCACATCCTGGGGCTGTAGTCGGTCCCAAGGGTATGGCTGTTCGCCATTTAAAGTGGTACGCGAGCTGGGTTCAGAACGTCGTGAGACAGTTCGGTCCCTATCTGCCATGGGCGTTGGAGATTTGAGAGGGGCTGCTCCTAGTACGAGAGGACCGGAGTGGACGAACCTCTGGTGTTCCGGTTGTCACGCCAGTGGCATTGCCGGGTAGCTATGTTCGGAAGCGATAACCGCTGAAAGCATCTAAGCGGGAAGCGCGCCTCAAGATGAGATCTCCCGGGGCACAAGCCCCCTGAAGGAACCATGTAGACTACGTGGTTGATAGGTCAGGTGTGTAAGTACAGCAATGTATTGAGCTAACTGATACTAATGATCCGAGAGGCTTGACCATATAACCTCAAGTTGCCTTGGCCGACATGACATGTCGATAGATCCAAGTGCACGCTACGTCACAAGACCAAACGAGAGGCAGGCGCTCAGGCGCGTCTCTTTGCA
>NZ_JBEPSG010000041.1:0-5485 GCF_040548715.1 Stenotrophomonas sp. 2694 | reverse complement strand
GACTGAAACTAAAGGGCCTGAGCCCGGTAAAGTACCGGGAACAGGTCGCGCTGGCTGCCTGATCCCCAACTGTCCAACTTTAGGGGGTCACTTCAGGGATGGGTTCACGGCGTCCCCCGACCCGCCTACCCACCCGGCCAATCCCATGGCTCATGCTTGTGCTTGTGCTTCCACCACGGAGGGGCCCCGCCGTTCGCCGATCCCCGCCGAAGGCGCGCTTCCCGCTCTGCCTTTCGCAGTGCAGCATGCCCCCGCGCAAACCTGCGCGATCATGGACCCCCGCCCCCGCCAGGACTCCGCCATGCAGCAGTACCTGCTTCTGATCTACATCGACCCGTCACTGCTGCGCACACTGCCCATCGACGACTTCAATACGTTGATGCGCGACTGCCTCGCCCATGCCGACAAACTGCAGGCCGAAGGCACGTTGCTGGCCGCGCAGAAACTGCAGCCGATCGAATCGGCGCAGACCCTGCGCGTGCGCGATGGCCACAGCCGGGTACTCGATGGCCCCTTCGCCGAAACCCGCGAACTGCTGGCCGGCTTCAACCTGATCGTTGCCCGTGACCGCGATGAGGCCATGCGTATCGCCCAAGGCTTCCCGTGGGCGCGCTTCGGCAGCATCGAGGTGCGCCCGCTGGAAGACATGGACGCCGAGCGCGAACGCTGCGGCGCCCCGGCCGCGGCTACGGCAGCAGCCGTACCCTGATGTCGCGCGGGCCCACGCCTTCGTTGCCGCTGTAGTCGCGCGCACTGGCACGCACGATGTACTCGCCCGGCGGCAACGCCGCCGGCTGCCAGCGCCCGGTTTCCATCAGCCCATCGCGCACGGTGTTGGTCACCAGATAACGGAAGCGGGTGACCGCGCTGCCATGCACGGTGATGCCGCTGTCGGGTGCGTAAGCCACTTTCACCGCCTGCTTCTGCGGCGGCATGCGGTTGAAGACGATGTTCCAGCGCGGCTGCTCGTAGCCCTGCAGCGGCTGCCCGGCGGCATCGAGGATCTGGTAGCCCACCTGGTACGGCCCCAGCCGGCGACGCGGCAGGTTGTTGTCCACCTGGTCCCAGGCTTCCACCACGATCTGCACGCCGCGTCCCTGCCGGGCCAGCATCACCACGCCATCGCTGCCGGCGGCCATTGGCTGGTCGTTGTCGTCCAGCAGCGCCACATCGGTGATGCGCGGCGCGAAGTGGTCGGCATAGTTCTTGAACCCCAACGCCACCGCATTGGTCTCGAAACCGCCATTGCCCACGGCCAGGTGCACGTGCGCCTGGTTGTTGATGCTGCCCAGGCGGTCGCCGACGTGGATGCGTGTACCACGGCGCACGCGGATCCGCTCCAGCGTGCCGTCTTCGGCGTACAGCGGCTGCCAGCGCGCGTCGAACGGTTCGCCGCGTGGCGTACGACCGACGCGCATGTGGATGTACTTCAACCGGTCCACGGCCAGGCCTTCGGCCTGTCCGCCGAGGCTCCAGGCGGCAATCGGGCTGCTGATCTTGCCCTCGGCGATCGCCAGTACGGTCTGGCCGACATCGCCGCGCACATCGAAGCCGCCGTGCAGGTGGTGGCGGCTCTCACCCTGGAAGGTGCCGCGCACCTCGCCGAGCGTGCCCACCACTTCGTGCCAGCCATCCTGCGGTGCCAGTGGCCAGCGCCCGCCACTGTCCGGCAGCGCCGCATCCGAGGCCGGGCCCACCAGCGCCGGTGCGGGCAGTTCACCCACCGGCAACGGGCGCAGGCGATGCAGGCGATAAGCCGCGGAATCGGCCACCAGCAGGGTGCCGTCGGCCTCTACCGCCAGACCGCTGGGGCGCGCCAGGCGTGGCAGGCGATCATTGCCCAGCAGTGCCAGCTGATGCCCCTGCGGGGTCACCTGCACGATGCGTCCATCCAGGTCACCCACGTACAGCACGCCGTCATGCGTGGTGGCCAGTGACAGCGGGCCATTGATGACCTCCCCGCGGCCAACGACGGTGCTGACCGTGCCATCGGCGCCGACGCGACGCACTGCGTTGTTGAACAGGTCGGCCACCAGCAGTGCGCCGTGCGCATCGAAGGCCAGCGCCACCGGCGTATCGAAACGAGCGTCAGCGCCAAGCGCATCGGCGAAGCCCGGGCGGTCGCCGCCGGCCAACGTACGCACGTTGCCATCGGTACCGATCACCCGGATGCGGTCATTCCAGGTATCAGCCACATAGACCTGTCCCTGCGCATCCACGGCGATGCCCATCGGCCCATCGAAGCGCGCCTGCGCGGCAGGGCCATCGGCGAAGCCTTGCTGGCCACCGGCCAGCGTCGTCACCTGTCCATCGGTACTGACGCGCCGGATCGCATGATTGCCGGTGTCGGCCACATACAGGTTGCCCTGCGCATCGGCGGCAATACCCGAAGGCGTGTTGAAACTTGCCTGCAGGGCAGGCCCATCAACACGACCCTCGCCCTGCCCCGCTACCGTTTCAATACGGCCATCGGGCAGGCGGCGGCGAATGCGGTTGTTGTCACCGGCATCGGTGAAGTAGACGCTGCCATCGGCACTGGCCAGCAGCGCGTAGGGGTCGGCAAAGCGTGCCTGTGCGGCGGCGCCATCGCGATCACCGGGATGGCCATCACCAGCCAGCAGTTCGATCTGTGCGGTCCAGCCCAGCGGCGTGGCGGCCGGGCCGCTCGCTACTGTCGGGCCCGATGCCGGGAACTCCCACCAGGTTGCCGCCAGCGCCACCGCTGTTGCCACCACTACGCCTGCCGCCATCCAATGCCGCCGTGCCATCGTTCCTGTTCGCCTGCCAGACCGTGAAGAGGGTCAGACGATAGTCGCTGCACTCCCGGCTGCCAAGGCCGCGCCGCTGCAAATGCGAGGGTGCTTGTGGTGGCAGCCCTTTGCGGGTTCAAATCAACGCACTTCGCATTCAAATCAACGCACTTTCCAAGGATGGATGCCGTCATGTCCCGACCTACCCTGCCTCTCGCCGCCCTGCTGCTCACCGTGCTGGCGGCAGCATCTGCACACGCCGTCGAGCCCCATCCCGAGGCGCCAGCGCAGGAGATTGCGGATACCCCCTTTTCCGCCTACCAGCAACGGTGGGAGTCGGCGTTGATGATGGCCGGCAGCGGCAACATGCTGGGTGCCATGATCGCGTTCGAACGGCTGATGGACGATCCGTTGTTCGCCCGTCTCGAGCCCGCCGTGCGTGGGCGCAACGCGCAGATCGCCGGTGCCACCGCGTTGATGCAGGATGCCCCCGGCGTTGCCCGCCGCTACCTGCAGCAGGCACTGACCGCGCTGCCGAACGACCCGGCCACGCCGGCCACCCTGGTATCGGTGGAACTGGCCGAGGACAACACCGCCGCCGCAACCCTACACCTGCTGCAAGCGGCCACCCATGCAGATGGCCCAGTGCAGGTTGATACGCAGACCGTCAGCTACCTGCAGTACACGCTGCGTGCGCAGCCGGCTCAACGCATGGCCCTGCTGAAGAGCCTGTTCGACAACCAGTGGACGGGGGATGGCGTTGAACCCACCGGCCTCTGGCTGGTGCTGGCGACATTGCAGGTCGAGCACGGCCGCAGCGCAGAGGCAGCTGCCACGATTGCCCGCATCGATACACCGTTGGAGGTGATCGCATTGCGCAGCGACAAGCGCTTCGACCGCTACGTCGATCGCCGCGATCCGCGGTTCGATCCGCAGCAGGTGGCACAGCGCAAGCTGGATGACCTGCGCGTGTCGGGCCTGCTCGACCGCCGCTTGAATGCCAAGCTGGCTGCGTTCGGCTTCATCCAGCTGATGGTGGGCGAGAACGAGCAGATCGTGCAGTTCACCGATGACATGGCGCGGATGGTCAGTGCCGGCCAGCGTCCTGCGGGTGAGGAGGCAACGTGGCTGGCGTGGCTGCTGGACTACCGCACGCTGGCACTGCGCCGGCTGGATCGCATCGACGACTCGGTGGCGGCCGCACGACTGACCGATGCGGTCGGTGCCCTTGGCCCGGACGCGGCCGAGCACCGCATGAACCTGGCCTTCATGCTGTCTGCCACTGGCCACGAACGCGAGAGCGACACCCTGCTTGCCGGCATGGACGGGCTGTCGCCCTTCGGGCTGGCGGCGCGCGCCTACCTGACCTTCGTGCATGCGCGCGAGAACAACGATCTGGCGGCAGCGGCGGCCGCGCGCGCGGAAATCGTCAGCCACCGCAAGGACGCACCCCAGATCCATATGGAGCTGCTGATTGAAGAAGGCGACATGGAGGCCGCCGCAGCCGCGCTGATAAGCCAACTGGAATCCGCAGAGGATCGCACCGACGCACTGCTCAGCCTGCAGGACATGCGCGTGTATCCCTCGCTGCCGGCGGAGCGGGTGGCCGACGAACGCTGGCGCGAACTGAAACAGCGTGCCGATGTGCGTGCCGCGATCAACCGCGTCGGCCGGATTGAGCGCTACCCTCTCTACAGCATTTCCACATCGCGCTGATCGCCGGTCATTTTGCCGGCACTTCGATACGGATGCCCATCGCTTCGCGGTAGCGCGTATACAGGGCCATCACCTTGTCCACGTAGGCCAGGGTTTCGGCATACGGTGGCACGCCCTTGTAGCGCGCCACCGCACCGATGCCGGCGTTGTAGGCCGCCGCTGCCAGCGGACGGTCGCCGTTGTAGCGACGCAGCAGCGCGCGCATATAGCGGGCGCCGCCGTCGATGGACTGCTGCGGCGAGAACGGGTCGCGCACGCCGTATTCCAGCGCGGTGTCCGGCATCAGCTGCATCACGCCCTGCGCGCCCTTGCTGGACACCGCCAGCGCGTCGAAATTGCTTTCGGCGTGGGCGATCGCCCGCAACCAGGCATCGTCCACGCCGGTGGCCTTGGCCGCCGCCTTGAACTGTTTTGCGTGCTGGGCCAGCTGGGGCTTGCCGACCTTGCCCAGGCCTTCGTGCGCCGGTTCGCCCGGCGGTGTGGCTACGGTGAACTTCAGGAACACCCGCGAGCCGGGCAGGTTGCGGGTGGAATAGACAAGCTTGCCGTCCTGCTCGCGCTCGTACAGCACGCCACTGAACACGCCCATGTTGCCCCACAGGTTGGGGGTCTGCACGGCGCTGTCGTCGATCTCCTTCGGCGTGCAGCGCGAGCCGGGCTCCGGTGCGGTGGCCAGGCTGACGGTGTTGCCCTGCACGCAGCGGTAGACCGTGCGCGCAGCGGCCAGCCCTGGCCACAGGCCAGACAGCAGCAACAGCGCGACGAGGGCGGGACGGAGGGACATGGCGGCGGGATGATCCGGCCGCGGCCGCTAACACTGAGTGAATGGGGGGTTCGGCCGGGCGGCGCCCGGCACCCGCAGAAGCAACGGCCGCAGCAACAGCCGAAGCAACAGCAGAAGCTGGCTTCCTGAAGGTAGGCGGGGTGGGTCCGGTTGCGGGGGACGCCGTGAATACGTCCATGTAGGCTCGGTCGCCGCATCCATGCGGCTCACGCCCCCGCAACCGGACCCACCCCGC
>NZ_JBEPSG010000040.1:0-5829 GCF_040548715.1 Stenotrophomonas sp. 2694 | reverse complement strand
CGGCCTCTACCGGGCAAGGCGCCGGAAACCGCTGGGTAGGTGCCAACCTTGGTTGGCACGCGCGGACAACAAACCGCCGACCAAGGTCGGCCTCTTCCGGGCAGCGGGCCGGCGCTTACTTGCCGCGCAGCTTCTGGAACCCGGTCACCGCCGCCAGCACGATGGCACCGGCGATGATGCCGACCACCATGTTGCCCAGCGCGTTGACCAGCCAGCCCCACTGGCCTTCACCGCCCAGCGCCTGCACCGCGTGGTGCAGCGCCGGCACGTTGTGCACCAGGATGCCGCCACCAACCAGGAACATCGCTGCGGTACCGGCCACCGACAGGAACTTCATCAGCCACGGTGCCGACACCAGCAGGCCACGGCCGACTGCCGCCAGCGCCGCGCCCTTGCGCGACAGGTACAGGCCCAGGTCGTCCAGCTTGACGATGCCGGCGACCAGCCCGTAGACGAACACGGTCATCGCCAGCGCGATCACCACCAGGGTGCTGACCTGGTTGATGAACGACGCCGTGGCAACCACGCCCAACGACAGCACGATGATTTCGGCCGAGAGGATGAAGTCGGTGCGGATCGCGCCCTTCACCTTGTCCTTCTCCCACGCGACCATGTCCACCTGCGCATCAGCCAGCGCCTTGCGCCGCTCGGCCTGGTGTTCGGCGTCCTCATCGGCGGAATGCAGGAACCGGTGCGCCAGCTTCTCCACGCCCTCGAAGCACAGGAAGGCGCCGCCGATCATCATCAGCGGCACGATCAGCGGCACGTTCCAGCCGCGGCTGTGCAGCCAGGCTTCCAGCGCGCTGATCGCCAGCGCCGCCGGCACCAGGATCACCTTGTTCACCAGCGAGCCCTTGGCCACCGCCCACACCACCGGCAATTCACGGTTGGCGTTGACGCCGGTTACCTGCTGCGCGTTCAGCGCCAGGTCGTCGCCCAGCACGCCGGCGGTCTTCTTGGCGGCGACCTTGGTCAGCACCGAGACGTCGTCGAGCAGGGAGGCGATATCGTCAAGCAGGGCAAACAGGCTGGCACCGGCCATGGGGGATCCAGTAAAGGGAATGAGCGGATTCTGACCGATCAGGCGCCACCTGCGGTAGCGGGTTCACCGCGCGCCCACCGGGCGGCAGGGACACTGGAAGCGTAATCCGGTCCCGCCGACGGCGGGATCACGGACATCGGGTCGTCGTCTTCGAGGAGTGTCGTTTGAGCAATCCGTCCACCGCCACAGGCAATCCGCCGCTGATCAGGGGCATGAACCGGCGCAGCCAGATCCTGCGCCTGCTGATGCGCTACCGCCATTCCGGCGTGTTCTCCGGCATGAACCTGGACGCTGCCGGCAGCCACACCGACGTGCCACCGGACGGCAATCCGGAGCAGTTCGTCAGCGACCTGGAAGCGCTGGGGCCCACCTTCGTCAAGCTCGGGCAGATGCTGTCGACCCGCCCGGACATGGTGCCGGTGGAGTTCGCCACCGCGCTGGAGCGCATGCAGGAGAAGGTGGCGCCGATTCCGGTCGAACGCATCCACGCCATCGTCGAGCAGGAGCTGGGGGCGCCGGTGAACAAGCTGTTCGCCGCATTCGACCCACAACCGCTGGGCTGCGCGTCGATCGCCCAGGTGCACCGCGCGGTACTGCATGACGGCCGCGAGGTAGCGGTGAAAGTGCAGAAGCCCGAGGTAGCCGCGCAGCTGCGTTCGGATCTGGAGGTGCTGCGCAGCTTCGCCCTGGCCGCCGACCATCTGACCCAGATCGGTCGCCGCGTGCGCCTGCGCGACTGGCTCAACGAATTCGCCAAAACGCTGATGCAGGAGCTGGACTACCACGCCGAGGCCGAGAACCTGTCGCGCTTCGGCCGGCACCTGAAGCCGTTCCGACGCCTGTGGATTCCGCAGCCGCTGTGGGACTACAGCAGCCATCGCGTGCTGACCATGGAACTGGCCACCGGCGTGCGCGTGGATGCCATTCCCGATGTGCGCCGCACCGAACAGGCGATGGACCCGCTGGCGGCGGCGCTGATCCGCGGCTATCTGGACCAGATCTTCGTGCACGGCGAAATCCACGCCGACCCGCACCCCGGCAACCTGCGGGTGATGCCTGATGGGCGCTTGGCCATCTTCGACCTGGGCATGGTCGCGCACATGCCGCCGCGGCTGCGCGAGCGCCTGCTGAAGATCCTGTTTGCCGCCGTCGATGGCCGCGGCGAGGAAGTGGCCGACGACCTGATCAGCATCAGCACGCGGCTGGAGGCATTCGATGAGGAGCGCTACCTGCGCGAGACCGGCCAGCTGATCGCACGCTATGCCGCCAGCGCGAATTTCTCCGAAGGGCGCGTGGTGCTGGACATGGTGCGCATTGCCACCTCATCCGGGTTGCGCACGCCGCCGGAGCTGAGCCTGCTGGGCAAGGCACTGCTCAACCTGGAAACCGTATGCCGCCTGCTGGCACCGGATCTGGACACGCGCCGTATCGTCGAACGCCAGCTGCAGCACGTGATGCGCGCGCGCCTGAAAAAATCGCTGTCGGCCGCCAACCTGGCCAGCGAGGCGATGGAGCTGCAGCAACTGCTGCGCGACGGGCCGCGCAAGCTGTCGGACATCATGGCGCTGCTGGCCGAGAACCGCCTGCAGATGAAGGTGACCGGGCTGGAAGAATCGCGGCTGATGGAGAACCTGCAGAAGATCGCCAACCGCGTGGCCGCCGGCATCATCAGCGCCGCGTTGATCATGGCGGCGGCAATGATGATGAAGATCGACACCGGCTGGCATGTGCTGGGCTATCCCGCCATCGCACTGGTGCTGCTGTTGATCGGCGTGGTGCTTGGGCTGGGCATCGTGACCAGCGCATTGTTGTTCGATCGCCGTGCGCGTTCGCGCGAGGAACGCGGGCATCGATAGTGTCGCATCCACGCTCGACGTGGATCAGCGAAAACAGTGCATTCATGCAGGTTTTTAATGCAATCGAGCGTGAGTTTTCACGCTCGATTTACGTTCGCAGCGTGATATCGCGCGCACGATTTCAACAAACATTTCAGTCAGGTTCGTGCATGCACTATCGGGTCATCGGCCTGTCATGCAGATGTGCTTGCAGCAGCGCCGGTCGGATGGACACGCGTCGGTACGACGTCCATCGCCACCCCGTCACTGCCGAAGCTGCCTATGCTCTGGATTCTGCTGCTGTCGCTGTTGCTGCTGTCCTGGTTGTTCCTCGCGTCCGCAAAGTGGGTGTGGTGGAAAGCAGGCTTGTTCTCGCTGTTGCTGCTGGCGCTCAGTGCCTGGTGGCTGATCGACAAGCTGTCCGGTGACGGACTCAACGCCGCCACCCTGTACCACCTGGGTGCGGACATGGAAGGCGCCGGTGTCGCCGACTTCAAGGGCTATATCGCCGGCTTCATCGTGCTGGCCGCCGTGTCGCTGCTGCCGCTGTTCGCTACGCGGGTGAAGCGTTGGCGCCGCCCCACGGCCGGTGGTGCATGGTTTGCCGGTTTCGCCGCGCTGTGGGTGGCCACGATCATGATCAGCCCACTGGCCCGCGATGGCCAACGCCTGTACCAGCAGCTGCGCCCGGTGGATTTCGCCCGTATCTCCCCCGAATACCAGGTGCCCACGCAGGCCCTGCAGCGCCCACGCAACATCGTCTGGATCTACGGCGAGAGCCTGGAGCGCACCTATCTGGATGAGGCCGTGTTTCCCGGCCTGATGCCCAATCTCAACCGCCTGGCGGCCAGGTCGCTGGATGTACGCGGTCTGGCCTCGGCCGAAGGCGGTGGCTGGACCATCGCCGGCCTGGTGTCGTCGATGTGCGGCGTGCCGCTGACCACCTCGCAGGGTGATGAGAACAGCATGGACCGCATGGGCAGCTTCCTGCCCAAGGCCGTGTGCCTCGGCGATTATCTCAAGCAGCAGGGCTACACCAACCATTACCTGGGTGGTGCCAACGGCCAGTTCGCCGGCAAGGGCCAGTTCCTGGCCAGCCACGGCTTCGATGAAGTGCATGACCTGGCGTGGTTCAAGCAGCAGAAGAAGATCGGCCGTATCCACTACTCGGCGTGGGGCGTGCATGACGACGTGCTGCTGGACACCGCCTACCAGCGCTTCGAGCAGCTGTCGCGACAGGATGCGCCGTTCATGCTGACCACGCTGACCATGGACACGCACCACCCGGCCGGGCACCTGCCGGTGGCCTGCAAGGGCGAGCGCTACCAGAGCCAGTACGGCAACATCGGCATGCTCAATGCGCTCAAGTGCACCGACCGCCTGATTTCGCAGCTGGTCGAACGCATCCAGGCCAGCCCCTACGGCAAGGACACGTTGATCGTGATCGCCTCCGATCACCTGGCCATGCCCAACGACCTCAGCCATATCCTGACCAGGCAGAAGCGCGAGAACCTGCTGTTGTTCCTCGGTGATGGCGTCGCCCCGCGCCAGCTGGCCGCCGAAGACGGCTCGACCCTGGATTCCGGGGCCACCCTGCTCAGCCTGCTCGATCCGAACCTGCAGACGATGGGCTTTGGCCGTTCGCTGCTGGACGACAAGCGCGCGCCGAGTGCCAGCGCCGCGGCACGCCGCGATGGCGGCCGCGACTATCCGCAGTACCTGGCCTTCGCCCGCTCGCTGTGGCTGGGTGAGCCGACGCGGCAGCTGAAGATCGACGGCGACGACCAGGTGGTGGTGGGCCTGCAGCACGTGCAGCCGCCGGTGCTGCTGGAATACGACAAGGACTGGGACCTGAAATCGGTGTATCTGGAAAACACCTCGCGCCAGTTCGACGATGCCGACCCCGACAACACGCTCGCCTACGTTGA
Organism: Stenotrophomonas sp. 2694; assembly: GCF_040548715.1. Classification (NCBI taxonomy): domain Bacteria; kingdom Pseudomonadati; phylum Pseudomonadota; class Gammaproteobacteria; order Lysobacterales; family Lysobacteraceae; genus Stenotrophomonas; species Stenotrophomonas sp. 2694. The sequence goes on along the minus strand of NZ_JBEPSG010000040.1, from coordinate 1,024 downwards.
TCGCTGCACCGCGTTCGAGGATGGCTCGGCCGACGGCGACTGGTGCGCGCTGCTGGTGAACCGCGACAACGGCATCAAGCTGTACCGGGACGGCCAGCTGCGCAACGGCATCGACGTGGATGCACCACTGGATGCCTTCCAGGGCCCCCGCCCCAGCGTGCGCCAGGCACACATGATCACGCAGAAGGGCCGCCGTACCCGCGCCGGCCAGTACATGCTGCAGCTGGTGGCGAGCACGCGCCCGGATCGCGGTTTCTGGATCGAAGCGGTGTCCTCGCAGCGCAAGGTGGTGCTGGCCCAGCAGTGGGTGCAGCCTGATGCCGATGGCAAGATCAACGTGTCATTCGGGCTCGACCACGAAGTGGATGATCTGGAAATCCGCGCGTGGTTGAACCATGCCGAGAAGCTGGCGGTGGATACCTTCGCACTGGTGCCCTCGCGCGGCCGACCGCGGGGGTAAAGGGGGTTCGGCAGGGCTGCGCCCTGCACCTGCCGAAGCAGTAGTGCCGGCCGCTGGCCGGCAACCTCAACGGCAACAGCCAAAGCAACAGCGACAGCTGGCATTCCGTGGGATGGCGGGGCGTTGTGGGTTGGCAGAACACGCCGTAAACCCGTCCTTGGGGGCTCGATGGCGCCATCCATGGCGCCAACGGTCCTGCCAACCCACACCGCCCCGCCTCTGACAGATTCCTGCAGCTGTCGGTAGGTGTCGACCTTGGCCGACACTTCTGTCAGATATGGAAATCAATCCGGGGTCAGATCCGTTTTCTTGCGGAAAACGGATCTGACCCCATCTGCATGAAATCGAATATTTCGATAGTTCATCGAAGAGCATCCACGCATGGCGTGGATCTACGTGTCGACCAAGGTCGACACCCATCAACAGCAACACAGAACACCGTTCCGACAGATCGCGGAAATCTGTCGAAGGCGGGGGGGGGGGGGGGGGGGGGGGGGGGGGGGGGGGGGGGGGGCGGGGCCGCCCCCCCCCCCCCCCCGGGGGGGGGGGGCCCCCCCCCCCCCC
>NZ_JBEPSG010000039.1:0-12855 GCF_040548715.1 Stenotrophomonas sp. 2694 | reverse complement strand
CCACGCCGGCTCTCGACACCTACGTTGCCAGATTCCAATCAGATAAGGCTTGGCCGCGGCATCCATGCCGCGGACACCCCCGCGAACCCAACCCGCCCCACCTCCGACAGTCTCCTGCCCCGTCCGGTAGATCCACGCCATGCGTGGATGAAGCGTTCCGGGAAATGAATGTTCGGGGACGAATCTACTGTAGAGCGGAGCCATGCTCCGCTCCGAGCACGCGCAGCGAAGCGACCCGCTTTCGCTTTTCCTTCTCCACTCCGTGGCTGGCCCGCCCACCCCATGAACCGCTCTACGCGACCAGCCACGAGGGGCTCAGCCGTTGGCCGAATCCAGTAAAATCGCCCCCATGAACACCCCCACCTTCCCCTACGACACCGCGCGCCTGAGCGAACTGGCCCAGCTGCTGATCGACAACGTCCGCGAACTGGCCCAGGCCGGCTGGACCCCGGCCACCAGCAGCAACTTTTCCCACCGCCTGGACGACCGCCACGCCGCGATCACCGTCTCCGGCAAGGACAAGGGCCGCCTTATTGAAGACGACATCATGGTCGTGGATTTCGATGGCAAGGCCGTCGGCCGCCCGCTGCGCCCGTCTGCCGAAACCCTGCTGCATACCCAGCTGTATCGCCGCTTCCCGGAGATCGGCTGCGTGCTGCATACGCATTCGCCGGTGCAGACCATCGCCTCGCGCCTGTATGCACCGCAGGGCCATATCCGGGTGGAAGGCTACGAACTGCTGAAGGCCTTCGCGGGCAACAGCACCCACGAGATGGCCATCGACATCCCGGTGTTTGCCAACACCCAGGACATGGACGTGCTGTCGGCCCAGGTCGACGCCCTGCTCGACACGCAGACCCTCTGGGGCTACCTGATCGACGGCCACGGCCTGTATGCCTGGGGCCGCGACATGGCCGAAGCACGGCGGCACATGGAAGCGTTCGAATTCCTGCTGCACTGCGAGCTGGAGCTGCGCAAGCTGCGCCGCTGAAGTTTCCGGCACGGCCAGATGCCGTTCTGGAATCAGGCCATCAACGCCACCCTGCTACCCTGTCCTTCCCCGAGACGTTCAAGCTGCCGCCATGAGCCGACTGCGCATCTACGACGATACCCATCCCGAATCGCCGCTGCTGGACACCCAGGACGGCGCGATCATCGCTGCCGAACTGCAGAAGATCGGCGTCACCTTTGAGCGCTGGCAGGCCACCGCGCCGGTCGCCCCGGGCGCAAGCCAGGACGAAGTGTTCGCCGCCTACCGCGCCGACATCGACCGCCTGGTTGCCGAACGCGGCTTCAAGAGCGTGGACGTGGCCTCGATCGCCCCGGACAACCCGAACCGCGCCGAGCTGAGGAAGAAATTCCTCGACGAACACTTCCACAAGGAAGACGAAGTACGCTTCTTCGTCGCCGGCTCGGGCCTGTTCACCCTGCACGTGGGCGACAAGGTCTATGAGATCGAGTGCGTGAAGGATGACCTGATCGCCGTGCCCGACGGCACCACCCACTGGTTCGACATGGGTGATGAGCCGAGCTTCGTGGCGATCCGCTTCTTCACCGAACCGGATGGCTGGGTCGGTCACTTCACCGGCACCGACATCGCGCAGAAATTCCCCCGTTACATTCCGACCCAGGCGTCCTGATCAATGCAGCCCCGCGTCATCCTGACCGACATCGAAGGCACCACCAGCAGCATCTCGTTCGTCAAGAACGTGCTGTTCCCGTACGCACGCCAGGCGCTGCCCGGCTTCGTCGCCGACCATGGCCAGCAACCGGAGGTGCGTCGCTGGCTGGATGCAGTCGCCACCGAGATCGGCGGCGCCTGCCAGGACAGCCTGGTGGCCGAGACGCTGCAGGGCTGGATCGACCAGGACCGCAAGCACACCGCACTGAAGGCCCTGCAGGGGCTGATCTGGGACGCGGGCTACCGTCGTGGTGACTACACCGCGCACTTCTACCCGGAGGTAGCGCCGGTGTTGAAGGGGTGGCACGCCTCGGGCCTGCCGCTGTATGTGTACTCCTCCGGCTCGGTGCCGGCGCAGAAGCTGTTCTTCGGCTTCAGCGACGCCGGTGACCTGAGCCCGCTGGTGTCGGGCTGGTTCGATACCGAAGTCGGTGGCAAGCGCGAGGCTGACAGCTACCGCCACATCGTGCAGGCCATCGGCGTTCCCGCTGGCGAGATCCTGTTCCTGTCCGACGTGGTCGAGGAACTGGACGCCGCCCGCGAAGCCGGCCTGCAGACACGCCTGATCGATCGCCTGGACGACTACCCGATGCCGCGCATCGGCGACGCCGCCAACGGCCATGATCGCGTCGAGAACTTCCAGCAGATCCAGTTCTAACAGCTATCCGCTGCGCTCGCCGGGCATGGCCCGGCGCTACCGGGGTACGCTGCGGGAAACCGCCTTTGGTAGATGCCAACCTCGGTTGGCATTCGTAATGCCCGCCCAAAGCGTGCCAACCAAGGTTGGCACCTACCAGGGCGCCTCTCTCAACGATCGTTGAGGGTCTTCACCTTCAAGGCCTCGCGCAGCGCAGCCAGATCCACCGGGCCACGCACGGCGATGTCGCGGGTTTCGGCCGGCAGCAGGTCCAGCAGGTTGTCTTCCACCTGCACGTCGAGCGCGCCGAAATCGATCCAGGCTGCGCGCACCAGCGCAGCGCTGTGCAGCCGCAGGCGATAGTGGTCACCGTCGATCGCCAGCGTTGACGTCAACTGCTGGCGTGGCAGCACCTGGTCCTTGGCTTCAACGAAGCCGACCACCTGCCGCGCCGTCACCTTGCCATCCTGCAGCAGCTCGAACACCGCCACCGTCCGCGCCGGCTCGGCGCCGGCCAGCAGCTCGGCATCCGCGTAGGTGCCGATATCGGTCACCCCGGCGGCAGCCAAGGTCACCGCCTGCTCGCGTCGGCGCAGCACCTTGCCCTCAACGTCCATCACCCGCAGGCGCCAACGTGCATCCAGCGCGGCACCATCGTTGATCAGGCGCACGCGGGTACTGCCTTCATCGCGCAGTGCGGCCACCGTAACCGGCGCGAAGAAGCGCCGCGCGGCATAGTGCAGCGCCTTCCAGCGACCGAAGTAGTCCACGCTCGACCACGATGCTCCCGGCCAGACATCGTTGAGCTGCCAGTACAGCGAGCCCATCGTGTAAGGTCGCGAAGCGCGATGGTGCAGCGCCGCCAGGGCGATGCCATCGGCCTGCATCACCTGGCTCAGGTAGACGAAGTCCTCGAAGTCCTTCGGCGTGCCGTAGCCCAGTTCGATGTAGTGCAGCAGGCGTGTATTGCCCTCGCCGGCCATGAACTTCTGGTGCGCACGGATCACCGGGCTGTCGATTCGCTGTTCGGCACGGGTGGCGATCTGGTCCACCGTCGCCACCGCTGGCCAGGCCTGTAGGCCGTACTCGGACATGAAGCGCGGGGTCTCGCGCAGATACGCCTGCACCGGCAATGCCGGATTGCCCCACACCTGCCAGTAATGCTTGTCGCCACGGGTGGAGTCGTTGGCCTTCTCGTCCAGGTCGTTGCTGGGCGAACTGGACCAGTACGGCACGCCCAACCCATCTTCGCTCACCACCTGGCGCAGGTCGTTGCCGAACAGGTCAACGTAGCCCTGCCAGACCTTCGCTGCGAACGCCGGATCGGCGGACTTCAGGTCACGGCCGTGGCCCCAATCCTTCCACGCCGTTTCTTCCTCGTTGTTGCCACACCACAGCACGATGCTGGGATGGTGGCGCAGCCGGCGCACGTTGTCGCGCGCCTCGGCGACCACGCTGGCGCGGAATGCCGGGTCGTAACCCGGCTGCATGCCACCGCCGAACATGAAGTCCTGCCAGACCAGCAGGCCCAGTTCGTCGGCGATGTCGAAGAACGCATCGTCCTCGTAGTAGCCGCCGCCCCAGTTGCGCAGCATGTTCATGTTGGCATCGCGCGCGGCGACCAGTACTTGGCGCAGGCGCGCAGCATCAACGCGCGCGGGGAAGGCGTCGAAGGGGATCACGTTCGCGCCCTTGGCGAAGATCGGCACCCCGTTGATGACGAAGGCGAAGCCCTGCCCTCCCTTGTCGTCCTGCTCGCGGCGCAGTTCGACGGTGCGCAGGCCGATGCGCTGTTCGCGCGCCAGCACCGGATCGGCACTGCCGTCCAGGCGCGCCTGCACGGTGTAGCGGTCCTGCGCACCATGGCCGACCGGCCACCAGCGCCGCGGCTTGGCCAGTTCAACCGGCACGTCCACGCTGTTCCGGCCGGGCTTCAGTTCGACCGTGCGCTGCACCCGTGCGACGCTGCGGCCGTCGGGATCCCGCACTTCAACGTCCACCGCAATCGGAGCGGCGACCGCGTCCTGCTCCACCTGCAGCACTACCGCCAGCTTTGCCTTTTCTGCATCAAGCGCATCAGTGCGTACGGCCAGGTCGGTCAACCGATGCGCATCCCATGCCTGCAGGTCCACGCCCCGCCAGACGCCGGCAGTAACGTAGCGCGGGCCCCAGTCCCACCCGAAGTGGTACGCCGGCTTGCGCGCGAAGTTGCCGACCATTGCGTCCTTGGGTTCATCGCCGTAAGGCGATGGATAGTTGCCGGCAATCCTGTGCGGCATGGCCTGCACGCCGGGCAGCAGTGTGCGGATCGGCGAACGGAACACGATCTGCAACTCATTGCCCTTCGCACGCAGGCGACCTTCGACGCGGGCGCGCCAGGTGCGGTGGGCATTGTCGGCGCGCAGCAGCGGCTTGCCGTTGAGCGTCACCTCGGCATAGGTGTCCAGGCCGTCGAAGCGCAGCTCGGCATGGGCCTTTGCCAAGCTGGCAGCGTCCACATCGAAACGGGCGCGGTACTCCCAGTCGGCCAGACCGATCCACTGCAGCTCGGCTTCGGGCGCACCGACGTAGGGATCGCGGATCAGCTCATGCGCCAGCAGATCGGTGTGCACGCTGCCTGGCACCGTGGCTGCGCGCCACTGCTGCAGGCCAGGATGGGCCGCGCCCTGCGCGTCGCCGGGCAGCAGCCGGAACTCCCATTGCGCCTGCAGCGGTGCGGCGCCTGCCGGGAAGGCGCCAAGGGCGATCATCAACAGCAGCAGACGGACAGCGTTGGAAATGCGATGCACGTGATACTCCTGTTTTTCCGCCGGGCATGACCCGGCGCTACCAATGCCACACGCCACGGCAGCGCCGGACCACGTCCGGCGAGCGCGCAGCGCGGCAGACCTCAACGCACGACGTTCAGCACTTCGTAGCACGCACCCATGGTGTGGTAATCCACCTTGCCGGCCGGGCTCTTCTCATCGCTGTACTTGCGGTTGTCGGCGTCGAGGATGCGGAACCATGCGCCGTATCGATGGTCGACGAAGTGCTCCCACGAGTATGCCCAGATACGGTCGTACCACTGCCAATAGCGGTCATCGCCGGTGCGTGCGGCCATCAGCGCGGCGGTGGCCAGGGTCTCGGCCTGCACCCAGAAATACTTGTCGTCGTCACAGACGAAGCTGTCACCGCCGATCGGCGCGCCGTCCATGCCCGGCTGCCGGCGCGACTCCGGGGCGAAGCCGTAGTACAGGCCGCCGCGCACCTCGTCCCAGCTGCGCTCTACGGCAACATCGAACAGATGCTGCGCGGTCGGCACCAGCCAGTCGGCCTGCACGTGTCGGTCCAGGATCAGCAGCAGCTTGGCCCACTCGGTCTGGTGCCCCGGCTGGAAGCCCCACGGACGGAACAGGTGCTTGGGATCGTCCAGGTTGTAGTCCCAGTCGATGTTCCAGTTGACGTCGTAGTGTTCCCAGACCAGACCGCCGGCCTTTGCCGCCTGGCGGCGGGTCATGTTGTCGGCCAGCTGCAGCGCGCGCTCGACATAGCGCTGCTCGCCACTGGCCTCGAACGCGGCCAGCATCGCCTCGCACATGTGCATGTTGGCGTTCTGGCCGCGGTAGCCGGTGAAGTTCCACTGGCCGTCGGCCTCGTCCCTGTACAGGCCGTGTTCGGCTTCCCAGAAGCGCGCCTGCAGCAGCTGCCAGGTTTCGTCCATCCACGTGCGGGCTTCTTCGATGCCCGCCTTCAACGCACAGCTGTAGGCGAGCAGCACGAAGGCCACGCCGTAGCAGTGGTTCATGTCGTCCTCTACCGCACCATCGCGCAGGGTCCAGGCGTAGCCGCCGGTGGCCGGGTTGCGGTGAACCTCGCGCAGGTAGCGCACCCCGTGCTCGACCGCGTCGCGATACTCGGCGTTGCCGAATTCGCGGTAGGCCATGGCGTAGTTGAAGACGAAGCGGGTACTGCTCACCAGATGACGATGGCTGGCGTCGTAGATGCTGCCGTCGTCACGGAAGTAATGGAAGAAGCCGCCCTTCGGGTCGATGCAGCGCGGATGGTAGAACGCCATCGTGTCGGCGATGTGGGCGCGCAGGAACGCGGGGGAACGGAAATCGGGCGAGGTGCTCATGCGGGGAGATCCTGTAGCTGCAGCAGCTGCTGCACTTCATCGAACGAGGGCATCGCGGCGAACGCGCCCTTGCGGGTCACCGCCAGTGCGCCAACGGCGGCGCCGAAGCGCAGCGTGGCGGCGATCGCCTGCGGGTCCTGGCAGAACGCGGCAAAGCCCGCACCTGCCCCACCCCGCTCCAGCAGGCCAACCAGCACGCCGCCGACGAAGGCATCACCGGCAGCGGTGGTGTCCACGGTGGCGACGCGGAAACTGCTGACCTTGCCCTGCGTTTCACGGGTATACCAATGCAGCGTGGCGGCGCCGTCGGTGATGATCACCCAGCGTGCCTGCGCGGCCAGCAGGCGGCGCAGCACCAGCGCCTCGCCGTCATCGCCCAGCGGGGCGGCCAGGTAGTCCAGTTCCTCGCGCGACAGCTTGACCAGGTCGGCGCGCTCCAGCGCCTGCCACAGGCGCGGTGTCGGGTCGACATCGGCCGGCCACAGCGCCGGACGCAGGTTGAGATCCAGGCTGACCACCGCGCCGGCCGCACGCGCACGGTCCATGCCGGCGAACGTCGCTTCGGCGATGTCCGCTTCGGTCAGGCTGTTGGAACAGACGTGGAAACACTGCGCGCCATCGAAGCAGCCCGCCTGGAAATCGCTGTCACGGAACAGCAGGTCGGCCGCAGGCGGACGGTAGAAGCTGAAGCTGCGTTCGCCGCCCGCGTCCAGTGCAACGAAGGCCAGCGCGGTTTTGGCCGCGTCGGTACGCACGATGTAGTCGGTGCCGACGCCGTGTTCGCTCAGGCTCTCCGCCAGGAAGTCGCCGAACATGTCGCGGCCGAGCATGCCGACGAACTGGGTCTTCGCGCCCAGCCGCGCGGCGGCCACCGCGACGTTGGCCGGTGCACCTCCGGCGTACTGCAGGAACGCGCGCGGGGTATCGGCCGAGGCCGGCGGCTGCGCTAGTAGATCGATCAAAATTTCGCCGAAGCAGACGATGGAACCCATTTTCGACTCAGCCTCCCTGCGTGCCGGCAGCCGGCGCGCGGGCGCCGACCAGTCCGTAGAAAATGATGTAGCCGTAGCACAGCAGCGGCAGGATGAAGCTGGCCTGCACACCGATGTGGTCAGCCAGGACGCCCTGCAGGTAAGGCACCACCGCGCCACCGACGATGGCCATGATCAGCAGGCTCGAACCCTTGCTGGTCAGCGGGCCCAGGCGCTCGATGCTGAGCGCGAAGATGGTCGGGAACATGATCGAATTGAACAGGCCGATCGCCACCACCGAGTACAGCGCGACATTGCCGGAGGTCATCATGGTCAGCGTCAGCAGGCCCACGTTGACCAGCGCGAAGATCGCCAGCAGGCGGCTCGGCGAGAAGCGCGCCAGCAGCGCCGAACCGGCGAAGCGACCGATCATCGCCATCGTCCAGTAGGCCGACACATAGTGGGTGGCTTCCTGCTCGCTGAAACCGCCGATGGTGGGCATCGACAGGTAGTTGACCAGGAAGCTGCCGATCGACACTTCGGCGCCAACGTAGAAGAAGATGCCGAGCACGCCCAGCAGCAGGTGGCGCTTGCGCAGCGCATCCAGATAGCTGTGCTGATGCCCCTGGTCAGCCTGCTCGGTGGTGTCGTTCAGCGCCGGCAGGCGGAACAGGAACACGAACAGGGCCAGCAGCACCAGCGCCACGGCCAGGCCGACGTAAGGGCCCTGCACTGCGTGTGCCTCGGCGGTACGGTAGGCGAGCTGCTCGGCGGCCGGCAGCGCGGCGATCTGCTCGCCGCTCATGGCCGTGTTGGACAGGATCAGCATGCCGCCGAAGATCGGCGCGATGGCCGTACCCAGCGAGTTCAGCGCCTGCGCCAGGGTCAGGCGGCTGGAACTGGTCTGCTCCGGACCAAGCAGCGCGACATACGGGTTGGCCGCCACCTGCAGCACGGTGATGCCGGTGGCCAGCACGAACAATGCACCGAGGAAGGCGCCATAGACGCGCAGCTCAGCGGCCGGCCAGAAGCCCAGTGCACCGATGCCGGCGATCACCAGGCCGGCGACGATGCCCTTCTTGTAACCCAGCGCTGCAACCAGCCGCCCTGCCGGCAGCGACATCAGGAAGTAGGTGCCGAAGAAAGTGAACTGCACCAGCATTGCCTTGGCGTAGTTCAGCTCGAACACCGCCTTCAGATGCGGAATCAGAATGTCGTTGAGGCAAGTCAGGAAGCCCCACATGAAGAAGATGGTGGTGACCACGGCCAGCGCCTTGCCGTTGGTGACGGCAGGCTGGTTGCCCGGGGAACCTGATGGGCGGGGCGTTGCGGAGATCGGCATGCGGTACGCGCCTCGATGCGCGAAAGGTCGTTGGTGCGTGGAAGGGTGCAATCAGTTCAGGAGCGAAGCATCAATTCAATTCGGACGTGCGGCGCTGCTTTCGCGGATGCGCAACTGTACCGGGGCGACCGTGCGCCGTGGTGGCGCATCCGGTTCCTCCAGCCGCTGCAGCAGCAGCGAGGCCGCCTGCCGCCCACGTTCGCGTGGGTCGGCCGTCAGGGTGGTCAACGGCGGCACGGCAACCGACGCTTCGGAAATATCGTCGAAGCCGGTCACCGCGAAGTCACCGCCGGGACGGATGCCGCGCGAGTTCAGGCCCAGCATCAGGCCCAGCGCGACGGTGTCGTTGTAGCAGACCGCTGCGCTCGGCCGATGGCCGTCGACGAACAGTTCATCGGTGCGCGCGGCCGCTTCCAGGCGGTTGGGTGCAGATTCGATCATCCAGCCCGGCGGCAATGCCAGCCCGGCTTCGGCCAGTGCCTGCTGGAAACCGGCACGACGCTGGTGGCAGGAACTCGATGCCGCGTGGCCACCGAAGAATGCGATCTGGCGATGGCCGCGCTCGATCAGGTGACGGGTGGCCAGGTAGGCACCATGCTGGTTGTCGAGGGTCAGGAAGTCCCAGTCGGCGCCGTCCAGTTCGCGGTTGAACAGCAGTACGTTGGCGTTGGCGCCCAGCACCTGCCGCAGCAGCGTGGCATCGCTGCCTTCGGCCGGCGACAGGATCAGGCCCGCAGGCGTGTGTTCCATCAATGTCGACAGCACCGCCTGCTGCCGCTCGGGCGACTCGCCGGTACTGCCGAGCAGGGTCACGTAGCCGCGCCCGCCCAGTGCCTCATCCACACCGGAGGCGAATTCGGCGAAGAACGGGTTGGACAGATCGTTGATGACCAGGGCGATGCTGGAAGACGTGCGCCGCCGCAGGTTCGCTGCAGCGCGGTTGTAGACGTAACGCTGGCGGCGCAGCTCAGCCTCGACCCGGGCGCGGGTATCGACGTTGACCAGCGGGCTGCCGCGCAGCACCAGCGACACGGTCGCGCGCGAAACGCCGATGGCACGGGCGATGTCGGTCACCGTCACCGCCTTGCCGGAACGCTTGCTGGAACTGTCGCTGTTGTCGTTCATCGTCTTCCCGCACTCCGATGGATGCTCAAGCCTAATGGATCGCGGCCCTGTCGTGCCGTGCCGTTCGCTGGGTTGCCTCGAACGGCACAGCCCGGCTCAGTGCAGCTGGCTGCCCGGTGCCGCGCACCAGGACACCGGCAGGTCCTTGACCGCCGTGCCCCAGCCCTCGGTCGGCGCCCGCCCGTCCAGCGCGAAGCGCAGCTTCGGGCCCTGCTGCAGCTGGCTCCAGCCCAGCCATACCGGCGCATGTGCCTGGCCGTCGACCTGCACGCCCTGCACGTACTGCAGGCGGCGGCCATCGGCGCCAGGTGCCTCGATGCGCAGGGTGCGGCCATTGCCCAGCTCAACCTCGACCTTGGCAAAGCGCGGCGTATGCAACAGGAACTCGCCGCTGCCCGGCACCGCCGGGTACACGCCGATCGCACTGAACAGGTACCAGGCCGACATCGTGCCGAGGTCATCATTGCCGGTCACGCCGTTGGGCGCATTGGTGAACAGCTGCTGCGCGGCGCGCACCACGGCGGCGGTCTTCCACGGCTGGCCGATCAGCGTGTACAGCCACGGCGAGTGCAGGTCCGGTTCGTTGTTCGGGTTGTAGCGGAACTGGTTGTAATAGCTGTACGGCCCGACCACCCACTCCTTGCGGGCGGCATTGAGGGGGTCGGCCTGCAGAGCGTCCATGGCGAAGAAAGCATCCAGGCGGCGGCCGGCCTGTTCGCGGCCGTCCATCGCTTCGACCAGGCCCGGCACGTCCTGCTGCGCCAGCCACTGGTACTGCCACGCCGTGCCTTCATGGAAACCGTGATGCGAGCGCGGGCTGTAATGGCCATCGGCCGGTGTGTACCACTGGCCATCTTCGGTACGCGGGCGCGGGAAGCCGGTGAAGCCGGTCTCGGCGTCGCGCACCTGCGGGTCCCATACCTTGCGCCAGTTGCGGCCGCGCTCACGCAGGACCGCCGCATCCTGGGCATGGCCAAGCCCATCGGCCATCTGCGAAAGCGCGCAGTCGGCCAGTGCGTACTCCAGCGTTGCCGAACCACCATGATGGGGATCGACATCCATGCCCTTGGACGGGAACGCGCGGTCGTAGACCACGTAGCCCTTGTCCAGGTAGGTCGGGTTGCCGGAGCGACCGGCAGCACGCGAGTTCAGCGGCGGCGTACCGAACGCATTGCGGCGCAGCGCATCCCATGCCTGCCCTTCGCGGCCCTTGAGCGCGCCGAAGCGCCACAGGTCGACCATGAAGGGGGTGACCGGATCGCCGGTCATGATGTTGGTCTCGAAGTTGGCATAGCCCCAGCGCGGCAGCCAGCCGCCCTGCTCATCGATCGCCAGCAGGCTGCGGCCGATGTCGCGCGCCACGTCCGGGCGCGTCAGTGCCAGCCACTGGTTCTGTGCACGGTAGGTGTCCCATAGCGAGAAGTACTCGTAGTAGGTCCAACCATCGGCGCGATGGATGCCGTCGTCGTAGCCGCGGTAACGGCCGTCGGCATCGCTGCCGGTGAGCGGCTGCAGCAGCGCGTGGTACAGCGCACTGTAGAACACGGTGCGGTCATCGCCATTGCCGCCCTGCACGCGCACGCGTGCCAACTGCTCCCGCCACGATTGCTGCGACAGCGCGCGCATGCGTTCGAAGCCCAGCAGCGCCCCGCCCTGCATGCCCTCGGCGCGCAGGTTGGTGCGCGCACCTTCGGCATCCACATGCGAAATCGCGCTGACGGCGGTGACCGACTGGCCCTTGGCCAGGTCGAAGCTGAGCCACGCGCCATTCGGCTTCTGCTCGCCTTCCATGCTGTGGCGCGCGCCCGGCAGGCCGCCGCCCTCGCCCCAGGTGCCATGCGCCTTGAACGGGCGGTCGAACTCGATGCGGAACCAGGTGGTGTACTGGTGCCCGCCGCAGAAACTCTTGGTGACCAGCTTGCCTTCCACCACGCGGTCACCCACCACATCGACCACGCTGCCGATCACCGAGTGGCGCTCGTTGGCCTGACCGACATTCACCAGCACGTGGCCATCGCCCTGGCGCTGGCTGAAGGTGTAACGCTCGGCAGCTGCGCGGGTGCGCGCGGTCGCTTCGGCGTCGATGCCGCCGTAGCTGGTCAGGCGCACCTTGTAGTAGCCGGCCTGGCCGATCTCACCGTCGTGGCTGTAGGCCGACGCATAGGTCTTGTGATTGAAGGCTTTCGCATCGGCGGTATCGAAGTCGCCGCCGGGGCCGATCGAACCGGTCACCGGCAGCACCGAGACCTGCCCACCCTGCTCCCAGCAACCGGCGCCGGACAGGAAGGAGTGGCCGAAGCCGCGGATCTTGTCGTCGTCGTAGCGCCAGCCCGAATAGTGGCTGCCGATCGGGCTGACCTGGATCAGGCCGAACGGTGCCGAAGCACCGGGGAAGGTGTTGCCGTCATCCTTGCTGCCGATGAAGGTATTGACCTCGCGCTCCAGCGCGACCGGTGCGGCCTGCAGCCAGGGCGTCACCGCCAGTGCCAGCAGGCAGGCGATGCGGGCCAGGGGCCGATGGGACAATGCCGACAGGCGGCGGGCGGGACGACGGCGGGACAACCTGGTCACGGGCAGGACTCCTTGGCGGCAGGGCGGCAGCGAAGAACCGGCCGCACAGGCCGAGCCCTCGTCTCCATCGGTACAAATCCGCACCCCGGCGGATTTAGATCGATTCAAGTAGAGCATGGGAATTTCGCCCAATGCATTCTGCGGCGCAGCATGAGCGGAGGGCTTCGGCCGGGCTGCGCCCGGCACCCGCAGAGGCCGGAGCAACGGCGACGGCGACGGCAACAGCAACGGCAACAGCAACGGCAACAGCAACGGCAACAGCTGCATTCCGTGGGGTGGCGGGGTGTGCCCGGTTGCGGGGGACGCCGTAAACCCGTCCCTGAAGTGACCCCCTAAAGTTGGACAGTTGGGGATCAGGCAGCCAGCGCGACCTGTTCCCGGTACTTTACCGGGCTCAGGCCCTTTAGTTTC
>NZ_JBEPSG010000038.1:0-15936 GCF_040548715.1 Stenotrophomonas sp. 2694 | reverse complement strand
GGTTGCGGGGGTGTCCGCGGCATGGATGCCGCGGCCAAGCCCCCATGGATGGGTTTACGGCGTCCCCCGCAACCGGACCCACCCCGCCATCCCACAGGAAACCAGCTTCTGCTGTTGCTTCGGCCGTTGCCGTTGCCGTTGCTGTTGCCTCTGCGGGTGCAGGGCGCAGCCCTGCCGATACCCCCCATTGAGCATTCCGCGCAGTGCTTTGAGCGCCGCACGCACGCGCAACACGGCACGCTGTGCGCAACGGGCCTGCCCATCACTCACCGAGAAGAACCGCCATGACCCTGCGTCATCTGCCATTGCACGCCGCCCTGCTGTTGGCCCTGTCCTCCCTGCCGCTGGCCGCGCTGGCCGAAGCCACCTCGCCCGCCCCCACCCAGCAGGTGCCGGGCGTGCAACACCAGCGCATCGGTGCGCTGCAGGTCACGGCCCTGTTCGACGGCGTGGTTGCGCTCGGCCGGCAGGAAGTGGTCGACGTGCCGCCAACGCTGGTCAGCCGCCTGCTCGAAGGCCGCTATGTGCCCGAAGACAAGAAGGGCCTGCAGACCGCGATCAACGCCTTCCTGGTGCGCCAGGGCAAGCACCTGACCCTGGTCGATGCCGGCACCGCGCAGTGCTTCGGCCCTGACCAGGGCCAAGTGCTGGGCAACCTGCGTGCGGCCGGCGTAGACCCGGCCGAGATCGATGAGGTGCTGCTGACCCATGCCCATCCCGATCATCTGTGCGGGATCCTCGATGCACAGGGCAAGCCGGCCTATCCGAATGCGACGGTGTGGCTGTCCAAGGCCGATGCCCGCTACTGGCTCGACCCGGCCAGCGAAGCCACGGCACCGCAGGGCGTGCGCTTTGCCTTCGCGCTGGCACGCAACGCGATCGCGCCGTACCAGGCCGCCGGTCGCCTGCACACCTTCCAGCCCGGCGATGCCCTGCCGGGCCACGCGGTGGCGATGGATACCCACGGCCACACGCCGGGGCATGTGTCCTACCGCTTCGACAGCCAGGGCCAGTCACTGCTGGTGTGGGGCGATGTGCTGCATTTCCATGCGGTGCAGTTCGCACACCCGGAAGCAGCATTCGAGGCCGATTCGGATCGCAAGGCGGCTACGGCCAGCCGTCGCAGCCTGTTGCAGGAAGCCACCGCCAAGGGCTGGTGGGTTGCTGGCGCGCACCTGCCCTTCCCCGGCCTGGGGCACGTGCGCAGCGAAGGCCAGGCCTATGCGTGGGTACCGGCGGAATATTCGCCACTGAAATGATGTGCCGCCGGGCATGGCCCGGCGCTACCGGATCGCGGTGATGGAAAACATCAGGGTAGCGCCGGGCCATGCCCGGCGAGCGCAGCGGAGCGCCTTATTCCAGCCCCAGCCAGCCGCCGATGATGCCGCGGGCTTCATCCACGCCGGTACGGGCCGAGCCGGAGAACACCTGCACACTCACCGTATCGCCGAACGACGAATGCAGTTCCTTGCGTACCTTCTGCAGGGTCTGCATCTGCTGGCTGCGGCTCAGCTTGTCGGCCTTGGTCAGCAGCGCATGCGCCGGCAGGCCACGCTGCACGGCATAGGCCAGCATCTGCCGGTCGTAGTCCTTCAGCGGATGACGGATGTCCATCACCACCACCAGCCCCTTCAAGGCCTCGCGGGTGCGGAAGTAGCGGTCGATGAAGGCCTGCCAGTGCGCCTGCAGGTCCAGCGGCACCTTGGCGTAGCCGTAACCGGGCAGATCGACCAGATGGGCGTCCGGGGTAACCTGGAAGAACACCAGCTGCTGGGTCCGGCCAGGCGTCTTGGAGACCCGGGCCAGGCTGTTCTGGCGGGTCAGCGCATTGAGCGCGCTGGACTTGCCGGCGTTGGAGCGACCTGCAAAGGCCACTTCAGAACCTTCATCGGGCGGCAGCTGCCCCATGTTGTGGGCAGAGAGGTGGTATTGGGCGCGTTCGATGAGCAATGACATGCGCATAGGATCGCATGTTGCGGCGCCGCGCGCCCGGCCCGGGGCCTTCCAGCGGGAAAATGCTGCACTGCTGCGTTGACCGTGCAAGGAAACGGCGTTGATAATCCGGGCGATGCCGGCCGCCGCCGCCCGGCCGGTCCATACGGAGCTTCAGCATGCGCCACGCTCGCGTTCTTGCCGTATCCGCCCTTGCTACTGCCGTTGTTGCCGCTGCTGCCTTTGCGCAGACCACGCTGACCCCGCTGCCCGACAACGGCCCGATCAAGACCGCCTCGCTCGAGGTGGATTTCAGCAAGACCACCTGGGGCGATGCCAAGGCCGGCCAGACCAAGGCCACCGCGTGTGCCGCCTGCCATGGTGCC
This sequence comes from Stenotrophomonas sp. 2694, assembly GCF_040548715.1. Lineage (NCBI taxonomy): Bacteria > Pseudomonadati > Pseudomonadota > Gammaproteobacteria > Lysobacterales > Lysobacteraceae > Stenotrophomonas > Stenotrophomonas sp. 2694. The sequence goes on along the minus strand of NZ_JBEPSG010000038.1, from coordinate 13,618 downwards.
GATGGCAATTCCACGGTGGAGATGTATCCCAGCATCGCCGGCCAGAGCGAGCGCTACGTCGCCCAGCAGATGGCCCTGATCGCCAATGGCCAGCGCAGTTCCGGCGCCGCCGTGGCGATGGTGCCCTTCGTGCAGAACCTCACCCCGCAGGACATGCGCGATATCGGCGCGTTCTTCGCCACCCAGAAGGCCAACGCCGGCATCGCCGACGACACGCCGGTGGCCGAGGGCCCGTACAAGGGCATGAAGTTCTACCAGATCGGCCAGCAGCTTTACCGCGGCGGCGACGCCCAGCGCGGGCTGCCGGCCTGCATGGCCTGTCACGGTCCCAGCGGCGCCGGCAACCCCGGCCCGGCCTACCCGCACATCGGCGGCCAGCACGCCAGCTATGTCGCCCGGCGCCTGCAGGAGTACCAGGCCGGACAGACCAACGAGACCGACAAGGCGCACTTCCAGATCATGGCCACGGTGGCGCAGAAGCTGACCGAGCAGGAGGTGCAGGCCCTTTCCAGCTACCTGCAGGGCCTGCACAACAAGGCCGACGATCTCGCCGCCGAGGGCGCTTCGACGCGACCGGCTGCCGCCCCCTGACCGCCACTGGTCGGCGCCGGTCGCCACGACGGCCCGTCGCTGCGGTATGTTTCCTTCACGCCGGCGGCTGCGCCGGCGTTGTCATTTTCAACGGAGATGCGTGTCGATGAGGTTGATTCCCCGCCTTCTGCTGTCCCTGCTGGTGCTGCTGCCGTTGGCGGCCTGCGCCGCCACCCCCGCCAACGCCCCGCTGGTCGAAGGCAAAGACTACGAGCGCATCGCCCAGCCTGGCCCGTTCCAGCCGCTGGCCGGCAAGATCGAGGTGGTCGAGGTGTTCGGCTACACCTGCCCGCACTGCGCCCATTTCGAACCGCAGCTGGCCGCCTGGGCCGCCAAGCTGCCGGCCGACGTGCGCTTCACCCCGGTCCCGGCCGCCTTCGGCGGTGCTTGGGATGCCTGGGCACTGGCCTACTACGCCGCCGACGAAGTGGGCGTGGCCAAGCGCAGCCACGCCGCTGTGTTCAAGGCCCTGCACGATGACGGCACGCTGCCGATGCAGAACGTCTCGGCCGATGAGCTCGCCAACTTCTACAAGGCCTACGGCGTGACCCCGGAGCGCTACACGCAGGCCCTGCGCGGCGAGGCGGTACAGAAGAAGGTCGATGCCGCCCGTGCCTTCGCCCAGCGCACCCAGGTGCCGGGAACCCCGGCCATCATCATCAACGGCCAGTACCTGGTCCGTGGCAAGAGCTTCGACGACCAGCTGCGCATCGCCTCGGCGCTGATCGCCCAGGCCCGCGCCGCCCGCGGCCGCTGAACCAACACACACCATCGACACGGCGCTGTCGCCGCCGCATGTCATCATTTCCCTCTGGCCGGCGCCTGACGCCGGCCCCACCTTTCCAGATGCTGGAGACGCTTCCATGAAGACCCGTTTCGCCGCCCTCGCCCTCGCAGCGCTGCTGCCGATCCTGGCGGCCTGCAAGGCCGACGATGGCACCACCAACACCTCCGCCCCGGCAGAACCGGCAGCGACCCCGGCCAGCACCGAACCGGCCGCGCCGGCCGCAGGCGGCGAAGCCGCTGCACCGGCTGCCGAAGGTGACAAGACCGCTGCCAGCGCCGCGCCGGCCCCGACCACTGCCGCGCTGACCGGCCCGGCCCCGGTGGAAGGCGCCGACTACCAGCTGATCCCGAACGGCCAGCCGTTCCAGCCGGCCGCCGGCAAGGTCGAAGTGGTCGAGATCTTCGGTTACGTCTGCCCGGCCTGCGCTGCGTTCCAGCCGCTGGTCGGCCCGTGGAAGGCTGGCCTGCCGAGCGATGTGAACTTCGTCTACGTGCCGGCCATGTTCGGCGGCACCTGGGACAACTACGCCCGTGCCTTCTACGCCGCACAGACCCTGGGCGTGCAGGAGAAGACCCACGAAGCGCTGTACTCGGCCATCCACTCGCAGAAGACCCTGAAGGGCGAGCGCGGTGCTGATTCGGTCGATGACATCGCCAAGTTCTACGGTGCCTACGGCGTGGATCCGAAGCAGTTCGCCGCCACCATGGGCAGCTTCGCGGTCAATGCCAAGACCAACTCGGCCAAGCAGTTCGCCCAGCGCAGCCAGATCAGCGGCACCCCGTCGATCATCGTCAACGGCAAGTACCTGGTGAAGGGCAAGAGCTTCCCGGACATGCTGCGCATTGCCGACCACCTGATCGCCCGCGAACGCGGTGCGGCCCAGGCTCACTGATCAAAGAGACGTTTTCCCGGCCGTGACTTCCCCCACAACACGGACCCTGCGCTTGCTGACGGCCAACATCCAGGCCGGCTCAAGTACCCGCCGCTACAGCGACTATGTGACCCGCAGCTGGTCACATGCGCTGCCGGCGGGTCGCAAGCGCAGCAGCCTTGACGCGATTGCCACTTTGGCGCGCGGTCATGACATCGTCGGCCTGCAGGAGGCCGACCCGGGCAGCCTGCGCTCGGGCTTCACCAACCAGACCCATTACCTGGCCCAACGCGCCGGCTTCAATTACTGGAGCCACCAGCCGAACCGGCGCATGGGTGGCGTCGCCTCCAGCGCCAACGGCCTGCTGAGCAAGCTGGAACCGGTGGAAGTGCAGGACCACGCCCTGCCCGGCCGTATCGGCGGGCGCGGCGTGCTGCTGGCCAAGTTCGGCGATGGCCGCGATGGCCTGGCCGTTGCGGTAGCGCATCTGTCCTTGGGCGCCGGTTCGCGGATGGCCCAGCTCGGCTTCATTGCCGAGCTGTTGTCCGACCATCCCAATGCGGTGCTGATGGGCGACTTCAACTGCCTGGCCGAACGTCCGGAAATGCAGGTGCTGTACCAGAAGACCCGGCTGCAGCCGCCCGGCTGCATCGTGCCGACCTTCCCCAGCTGGCGCCCCGACCGCGCCATCGACCACATCCTGGTCAGCAGCGGCCTGCAGACCCGCACCGTGGAAGCGGTGCCCGCTGCGTTCTCCGACCATCTTGCCTTGGCCATGGCAATCGACGTCCCGGCCGACGCCCTGCGCTGAGCCCTGCCGCTGCGCTCGCCGGGCATGGCCCGGCGCTACCGCCCCTGGTAGGGGCCCAACCTTGGTTGGCACGCTGCCCTGGTGGGTGCGGACCCGTTGGCAGGCTGACCTGGTGGGTGCGGACCGTTGGTCCGCACGCTCTCCGCCGGGCATGGCCCGGCGCTACCCCGCCTGCGCCACCGGCACCTTCAACCGCCGTGCGGTCATCGTGCTGCCCACCGAGGCCAGCACCGTGCAGCCGATGGCCAGCCACTGCAGGCCATGCAGGTGCTCATGCAGCAGCAGCATCGCCCACAGCGCGGCCACCGCCGGTTCCATGCTGATCAGGATGCCGAAGGTCTCCTTCGGCAGGCGCTTGAGCGCCATCATTTCCAGTGACATCGGGATCGCGCTGGACACCAGCGCCACCACCAGCCCGGCCAGCAGGATCTTCGGCTCCAGCAACGCCGCACCGGCATGCACCACCCCCACCGGCACCACCACCAGCGACGCGGCCAGCAGCCCCAGCGACACCGAATGCCCGGCGTGCAGGTGGCCGGCGCGCTTGCCGAACACGATGTACAGGCCCCAGCACGCTGCCGCCCCCATGGCGTACAGCACGCCCACCGGGTCCAGTGCCGGGCCGCCGCCGATCGGCAGCAGCAACAGCAGCCCGACCGCCGCGCAACCCACCCACAGGAAATCGATCGGCCGCCGCGACGACAGCATCGCCACCGTCAACGGGCCGGTGAATTCGATGGCCACCGCGATGCCGAACGGGATCGTGCGCAAGGCCATGTAGAACAACAGGTTCATCAGGCCCAGGGTGAGGCCGTAGCGCAGGATGGTGACCGCATCCACGCGGCTGGTCTTCCAGCGCCATGGCCGCCAGAACAGCAGCAGCAACAGCGCTGAAAAGCCCACGCGCAGCGCGCTGGTGCCCTGCGCGCCGATCAACGGAAACAGCTGCTTGGCGTAGGAGGTACCAATGGCCAGTGCGGTGACCGAGCCGAGCACCGCCAGCGCCGGCAACATCGGCGCGATTCGAGAAGTCTGCATGCCGCCAGTCTATTGCGTCGGCGGCGAGCACTTGGCTCAATTGACGGCCCGTCCGCGCAACTTCTGCTCACCATGGCCACCGCCCCCGTGCTGGACAGCTTCGACCGCGCCATCCTCGCCCTCCTGCAGCAGGACAACACCCTGCCGCAGCGGCAGATCGCCGAAGCCGTGCACCTGTCCACGCCGGCGGTGCAGCGGCGGATCAGGCGCCTGCAGGACAGCGGCGTGATCGCCGCCAACGTGGCGGTGATCGACGCTGCGAAAATCGGCCGGCCATTGACCATCATCGTCGAGGTGCGCGTGGTCAGCGAACAGCGCGAGAAGGTCGCCCCGTTCCGCCGCCGCGTGCAGGACGACCCTGCCGTGCAGCAGTGTTACTCGATCACCGGCGACGGCGATTTCCTGCTGCTGCTCTCGGCGGCATCGATGGAGGAATACGAGGCGATCACCGAGCGCTTGTTCGGCGGTGATGACAACATCGAGCGCTTCCGCACGTCGGTGGCGCTGGGCACGTTGAAGCGCGGGTTCGACGTGCCGCTGACATGACGCAGATGCCGTCGAGCCTGTCCTGCTCCTACACTGGTGACGCATGAACACCGCTTCCCCCTCCAACGCCAGACGCCTGCGCCGCTGGTTGCTGCGTGGCGCCGTCCTGCTGATCCTGGTCATCGCGGCGATGGCCTTCTGGAACAGCCCGTGGGCTGCCGCACCGAAGATGCTGTGGACACTCTCGCGCATGCCACCGGCCACGCAACTGCCAGTGCCGGTGGACGGCGTGCGGCCCCGGCAGATCGCCGATACCTTCGGCGCACCGCGCGGGCGCGACCGCACGCACGCGGGTATCGACATCTTCGGCAAGCGCGGCACGCCGGTGCGCAGCGCTACCCCCGGCGTTGTCGCCGACATCCGCGACAGCGGACTCGGTGGCCGCCAGGTCTGGGTGATCGGGCCGGGACGCGAGCGCTATTACTACGCGCACCTGGAAGACTGGGCCGATGGCTTGGCGCGCGGCCAGGTGGTGCAACCCGGCGACCTGCTCGGCCATGTTGGCGACAGCGGCAACGCCAAGGGCACGCCGCCCCATCTGCATTGGGGCATCTATGGCGCCGACGGCGCGCGGGACCCGCTGCCGCTGCTGCAACCGCAGGGCACCCGCTGACGGCAACCGAGCCGAGCCGCGAGGTCGCACGCGTTTGTTCATGATTTGTAAATAGGAATAGTTCGTATTACCATTTCTTTCGTTTCCGGTGGTGCCAGGACGGCCTGCCCGCCCTTCCCCTACCCGTAGCGCCTCGACTCCTGGATGACGGCCGAACGCGCGTGCCCGTTTCAGGAATCCGCATGATCCGTCCCGCCTTTCGTACCCCGCAGCCGCAGCGGCTGTCCGTTGCCGTGCTCGTCGCGCTCTGCGCCGTCGCACCCACCGCTTCCGCCGAAACCGCCACCGACCCGACCACCCTCGACAAGGTCGTAGTAAAGGGCGAGCGCGCCGAAGGCTATTCGGTGCGCCGTACCTCGGCCGGCACCCGCTTCGACCTGGCGCCGCGCGAGATCCCGCAGTCGGTCAGCATCATCAGCCACCAGCGCATCGAAGATCAGCAGCTGGACGACATCATCGACGTGCTGGGCAACACCACCGGCGTCACCAGCACCCAGTCCGACAGCGAGCGCACCGAGTTCTATGCGCGCGGCTTCTACATCGATGCGTACCAGTTTGATGGCCTGCCCACGCAGATGGTGCAGAACTGGAGCTACGGTGACTCCGGCCTGGACCTGGCCCTGTATGACCGCGTGGAAGTGGTGCGTGGCGCCACCGGCCTGCTCAGCGGCGCCGGCAATCCTTCCGCCTCGGTGAACCTGATCCGCAAGCACGCCGACAGCGCCGAACTGACCGGCAGCGTGTCGGTCAACGTCGGCAGCTGGGGCCGCACCCGCACCACCGTGGACGTGGGCAGCGCGCTGAACGCCAGCGGCACTGTGCGCGGCCGGGTGATCGGCAGCTACCTGGACACCGATGGGCAGATGGACCGCTACAACCAGCGCAAGACGCTGGGCTATGCGGTGATCGACGCCGACCTGACCCCGGATACCCAGCTCAGCGTGGGCTACGACTACCAGCAGAAGCGCGCCAACGGCGCGACCTGGGGTGGCTTCCCGATGCTGTACTCCGACGGCAGCGCGACCCCGTACGACGAATCGTTCAACGCCAGCCCGAACTGGACCTACTGGGACACCACCAGCAAGCGCGCGTTCGCCACCCTGCAGCACGCCTTCAGCAACGGCTGGAAGTTCAAGATCGGCGCAACGCATGACCAGACCAAGGCCGACGACAAGCTGTTCTACCCTGCGTACAACGATTGGACCACCGGCGCCTCGAACTTCGACAAGACCACCGGTGCAGGCATTTCGCCGTCCGCAGGCTTCTACAACACCGAGCGCAAGGTCACCGGTGTCGATGGCTATGTTGATGGTCCGTTCCAGCTGTTCGGCCGCGAGCACCAGTTCATGGCCGGGCTGAGCTACAACAAGCGCGACTACGCCAACTACGGCGACTACCAGGTCGGCGGCGCCGGCCAGAGCTGGGACCCGTTCGCCAGTTACCTGAACTGGACGGGCAACATCAGCGAGCCGAACTGGAACCCGCTGGCGCTGGCCAGCGAGGGCACCATCACCCAGAAGGCCGGCTATGCCGCCGCACGCCTGTCGCTGGCCGATCCGTTGAAGCTGATCATCGGCGCGCGCTACACCGACTGGAAGAGCGAGGGCGAAGGCGCGGATCGCGAGCACAAGGTGACCACGCCGTATGCCGGCCTCGTGTTCGACATCAACGACACCTACTCGGCGTACACCAGCTACACCGAGATCTTCCAGCCGCAGACGCTGAAGGACCGCAACGGCAGCTATCTGGACCCGGTGGATGGCAAAAGCTACGAAGTGGGCGTCAAGGGCGCCTGGTTCGACAACCGCTTGAATGCCTCGCTGGCGGTGTTCCGCATCGAACAGGACAACGTCGGCCAGATCACTGGCGAGCCGGTGCCCGGCAGCCAGAACGAATTCGCCTATCGCGCCGCACGCGGCACGGTGAGCCGTGGCTTCGAGTTCGAGCTCAACGGCGAACTGGCACCGGGCTGGAACGCCACGTTCGGTGCCTCCCGTTACGTGGCCAAGGATGCCAACGACGCCGACATCAACACCAACCTGCCGCAGACCGCGCTGAAGCTGTTCACCAGCTACACCCCGCAGTCGCTGCAGGAACTGACTGTCGGCGGCGGTGCCAACTGGCAGAACCGCATCTACTACCCGGTGCCGGCCTATGGCCGCATCGAGCAGAGCGGCTACGCACTGGTCAGCGCCTTCGTGCGCTACCGCATCTCGCCGGAGTTCAGCGTGCAGGCCAACCTCAACAACCTGCTGGACAAGAAGTACCTCTCGCAGATCAATGGCTACGGTGCGTATGGCGATGGTCGCAACGGCTCGCTGACGTTTACCTGGTCGTTCTGAAGGAACCGTCGCCGGGCATGGCCCGGCGCTACCGCGGCAACAGCAGCGCCGGAATCACTCCGGCGCTGCTGTACTCACATCAGAACCGCAGGTCCGCGCGCAGGTACCAGTAACGGCCACGCGGGATGTCGTAGGTCGAGGCGTCATAGCCGTTCAACGAACACGACAGGCAGATCGGCGGGTCCTTGTCGAACACGTTGTTCAGGCCCGCCGTCAGCTGCAGGCCCTTCATCCAGTCGATCTTGTAGCCCACCTGCATGTCATGGAAGGTGGTGGCCGACAGCGCGTTGGTGCCGGCGGCCTGGTTGCTGCACACCGGGAACGCCACGGCGTCACCGCAGTCTTCGGTCAGTTCGGAAATGTGGCGTACCGTCCAGTTGGCGCTCCAGTTGTCCAGCGTCCAGCCGATGCTGGCGTTGCTGGTCCATTCCGGAATCGAACTGTCAGCCACTTCCACGCCCGGCTTCTGCGGCTGCCGCTGGCCGGCCGCACCGGTGGCCTCGTAGCGACCGACGAACGTGTTCTTCCAGCCCAGCTTGAACTGGCCGATCGAGCTCTGCGGCAGGGTCCAGAACAGGTCCACATCCCAGCCGTCGGTCTTGATCGAACCCAGGTTGGTCAGGCGGTTGTTGAAGCTGCTGACCGCACCGGTGCTGGCACGGGTGATGCCGTCGCAGTAGATCGGGTCCAGGGTATCCACGCACAGGTCCAGCTGGGTCTGCGCGTTGATCGCCTGGATCGCGCCATCGATGTTGTGGCGGTAGAACGTCACTTCCACGTCGAAGCGTTCCGACCACGATGCATCGTTGCCGAACCAGGGGCTCCACACGAAACCGGCACTGAAGCTGCGCGAGCGCTCCGGCTCCAACTCGCGGTTGCCGCCGGTGGTCACCGAGATCTGCGAGTTGGCCTGCTGGAAGCCGGTCGGCACGCCCAGCGATGCGCAGTTGGCCGCACTACCACGCGGCGGTGTGCCACCCAGGCCCACCGAGCAGGGATCGAACAACTGCAGATCGGCGCGCGCGGCCGAGCCGTACAGCTCACCGATCGACGGTGCGCGGAAGCCTTCGGCATAGGTGGTACGCAGCACGAAGTCATCGGTCACCTGCCAGCGCAGGCCGTACTTGGGCGTGAACTCGCCACCGAAGGTCGAGTAATCCGAGTAGCGGCCAGCCAGGCTCAGGTCCAGCTTCTTGCCCAGTGCCGAGTCGGCGAAGATCGGCACGCTCAGCTCCAGGTACGCTTCGTTGACGTCGTAGGAGCCGGACGTCGGCTGCGACGGTACGCCGTTGTAGTGGCCGATCACCGTCAGCGGGTCAGGCTGGTACGAACCTTTGTACTTGCGGTGTTCGAGGCCGGTGGCGAAGGACACCGGGCCGGCCGGCAGGGTGAACAGATCGCTGGACAGGTTGGCGGTGAACAGGCTCAGCTCGTTCTGGCTGCGGTCGCGCACCACCGGCTGGATCCAGCGCAGCATGTCCGGGGTGATCGAACCGGCGCCACCGAAGATGTTCAGCGGTACGCAGCCCGGCGTGGCCGCGCACACCGCAGGATCGCCCAGCGCCATGTTGACGTTGTAGATGTTGTAGCTGCCGTAGTTGGTCTGCTCGGCCTTGTTCTTGCTGTACATGCCGTTGACGTCCCAGTACCAGCTGCGGTCAGCGGCCTGGAAGTTGCCGACCAGGCCGGTGGCGAAGTACGTGGTATCCACCTGCTGTTCGAACACGCGCGCGCCGCCTTCCACCGGGCGGCGGCCGATCAGGCTCATGTTGCCCGACGACACCAGGTCGAAGCCGAACGGGTTGTACGGGTTCAATGCCGAGACCACGATGTTGTCGGCCAGCGGATTGCCGGTGGCACCATCAGGGCCGAAGAACAGCGGTTCCGGGCCGGCCTGGTTGGTCGACTCGCGGCGGTTGCCCAGTGCCTTGACGTACCACTGCACGTTGTCGGTGATGTCGAACCGGAACTGGCCGAACAGGCCCTTACGCTCCGACGGTGTCAGCACCATGTTGTATTCGGCGAAGTTGAAGCGGTCGGCGCTGGTGAAGCAGTGGTAGTCGTCGGTGCGGTTGCAGCCGGCGCTGCCGTCGTAACGCGGGCTGCTCACGCCGGTGTTGGGCACGATGTCCTGTTCGGCACCGGTGTTGGGATCGACGAAGGCGAAGCGCCCCTGCGGAATGCCGCCGCTGCCGAAGGCCAGGCCGGTGCCGGGGATCGGGAAGCGCGACTGCTCGCGGTCCTTCGCATACACCGGGTCCTGCTTGGTCCAGCTTGCCCCCAGGAACAGGCTGTAACGGTCGCCGCTCTTGCCCCAGGCCAGGTCCACGCCCTTCTGCGTGCCATCGCCCTTGCCATACTGGCCGTAGTTCATCGTCACCTGGCCGCCATCGAAATCGCGGCGGGTGATGATGTTGACCACACCGGCGATGGCATCGGAGCCGTACAGCGACGATGCGCCGTCTTCCAGCACTTCGATGCGCTCAACGATCGCCAGCGGGATGGTGTTGAGGTCGGTGGCCGAGCCCACGCCCGAGGCCGAGGATTCATTGACCCAGCGGATGCCATCGACCAGCACCAGTACGCGCTTGGCACCGAGATGGCGAAGGTCCACCTGCGCCGAACCCGCGCCGACGCCGCTGCCGTCGGGTGGGAAACCGAAGTTGCCCGACGAATTGAACTTGGCATTGAGCGCCGAGCCCGAGCCGGTGAGCTGTTGCAGCACTTCACCGATCGAGGTCAGGCCGGTGCGTTCGATGTCGGCGCGGTTGAGCGTCTGGACCGGCACCTGACCTTCCACTTCAGCGCGCTTGATGCGGGTACCTGTGACTTCGACGCGATCCAGGTCGGTAGTGGCCGATTGGGCAGCAGCCCCCAACGGGGCCAGTGCGGTCACGCACAGCGCGACGGCAACCGCCAAGGGGCGGTGATGCAGGTAATTCATTCGCTCTCTCTCCAAAGGAATGTCGGGACATGGACTGCCGCGCTCCCCCCTGCATGGCGGCAGCGTCTCCTTTGTAAACAAGCGGTAAACATCGCGGCGTGATGCCCGACACTCTTTCACGCGAATTTGACGATTCTGAAAGCAGATAACGTCATTTGCCTACGTATTCACCGGAATGCGCGTACGACAACATCGCCGTGGCGCTGGGTCATTCCCGCCGGGGTCACGGTAGCGCCGGGCCATGCCCGCCCGGGTCACGGTAGCGCCGGGCCATGCCCGGCGAAGTGTCGAAGAGGTCTCTGCCAAGCCCGGCGCACATCGCAGGTCTGCCGCCGGGTATGACCCGGCGCTACCGGTACACGTGCGGCCTTCCCTTGGGAAGGCCGCACCCGTGATCCACTCACTGCACGAACGCGATGCGTTGCATGCCGGTGGCTTCGGCGGCGGCCAGGATCTTGGCCATGCCGTCGTACTCGGCCGACGGATCGGTGCTGATGCGCAGCTCCGGCAGGTTGCCAGCATGCTCGCTGGCCTGCGCCTGCAGGCGCGACTGCAGATCAACGATGGCCATCGGCTGCCCGTCCCAGCTCAACTGGCTGGACGCATCCAGGCGCAGCTCGATCGGCGGCGGCGGTTCGGGGCGATCCACCACGCGATCGGTGGCCTGCGGCAACTGCACGTTGATCGGCCGCGACAACATCGGCGCGGTCACGATGAAGATGATCAACAACACCAGCATTACATCCACCAGTGGCGTGACGTTGATGTCCGCCAGCGGGCCGCTTCTTCCTGCGCTACTGAATGCCATGTGCCGCTCCCTGCAGCAGGGCCGGTCGCCCCAGCCCAAACCTACGCCGCACAACCGCCCTCGCGGCAGTGCGGATCCCATCATCATTCAGCTGTCGTTGCCGTCTTCGACCGTGTACACAATGCGAAACTGAATTCAGCCACTGCCCGCTATGCTGGTCGCCATGACCCGACGATCTTCGACCGCCCTGTCCCTGCTCCCGCTGGCCACCACGCTGCTGATCGGCTGCGCGAGTGCCCAGTCCCTCGATGCCCAGAACGCCCAGCTGAAGGCCGCCATCGCCGCCGCCGAACGTGGCCAGTTCGATCCCGGCCAGGCCGCCGCGCTCAGCCGCCATCCCGCGTATGGCTGGCTGGAGTTCGCCAACCTGCGGCGCAACATCGACACCGTCGATACGGCGCAGGCACAGGCCTTCCTCAAGCGCTACCAGGGCCAGGCCGTGGCCAACAGCTTCCGCAGCGCCTGGCTGCCCTCTGTAGCGCGCCGCCAGGACTGGCCGACGCTGCTGGCCAACTGGGCTCCCACCGACAACCTCGGCCTGCGCTGTGCGCAGCTGACAGCGCGCCAGGCCACCGGCAAGCTGGACCCGCAGTGGATCGGTGAAGCCCAGGATCTGTGGCGCAAGAACGGCAAGTCGTTGCCCGATGCCTGCGACGCCGTGTTCGCCGTGCTGCAGGCGCAGGGTGGCATGAGCGATGCGCTGCGCTGGGAACGCATCGATGCCGCTGCCGATGCACAGCAGCCGGCGGTGATGCGTTCGGCCGCGCGCGGCCTGCCGGCCAGTGATCTGGCCTTGGCCAACACCTACGCCGCCTTCGTCGACAAGCCCAATGCCAGCGCCCTGAACTGGCCGCGCAACGAGCGCAGCCGGCGCATCGCCACCGACGGCCTGGCCAAGCTGGCCAAGGCCGACCCGGACGCTACCGAGCAGCAGCTGCCGCAGTACGCGCAGGCGCTGGGCCTGAGCGCCGAACAGCAGGGCCAGGTGCGTTACCAGATCGCCCTGTGGACGGTGGCGTCGTACCTGCCGGACTCGGCTCGCCGTTTGAATGCCGTGCCCGATGCGGCCTACGACGAACGCCTGCACGAATGGCGCGCACGCGAAGCGATGTCGCGCGGCGATTGGCCGGCGACGCTGGCAGCGATCCGCAAGATGGGCCCGACCCAGCGCAACGATTCGCGCTGGCGCTATTTCGAAGGCCGCATGCTGGAAAAGACCGGCCAGGCACAGCAGGCGCAGCCGCTGTTCCGCGAAGCCGCGCGCGCACCGACCTTCCATGGCTTCCTCGCTGCGGACAAGCTGCAGCAGCCCTACACGCTGTGCCCGTGGAAGCCCAACGACAGCGCACAGGCGCAGGCCGCGGTGGCCCGCGATCCGGCCATCCAGCGGGCGATGGCGCTGTACCAGATCGACCGCGCCGGCTGGGCGGTGGCCGAATGGAACAATGCGCTGTCGCGCTTCGATGACACCCAGCGTCGCCTCGCCGTGCGCGTAGCGCAGGACAACGGTTGGTTCGACCGCGCGGTGTTCGCGCTCGGCAAGCAACCGCAGGAGCAACGCCTGTACGACCTGCGCTTCCCGCTGCACCACGACGCCACGATCCGCCGTGAATCGGCACGCAATGCCATCGACCCGGCCTGGGTGGCCGCCGAGATCCGCGCCGAAAGCACTTTCACCCCGCGCGCGCGTTCGCCTGCCAATGCGATGGGCCTGATGCAGGTACTGCCGGCGACCGGCGCCGGCGTGGCCAGGTCCATCGGCCTGACCGGCTACGGCGGCGCTGACAGCCTGTACGACCCGGATACCAACATCGCCATCGGCACCGCGTACCTGCGGCAGTTGATGAACAAGTACGACGGCCTGCCCTACGTGACCATCGCCGCCTACAACGCGGGCCCGACGCCGACCGCACGCTGGCAGACCCAGCGCCCGGGCTTCGATCCGGACCTGTGGATCGAGACCATCAGCTACAAGGAAACGCGCGAGTATGTCGCCCGCGTGCTGGCCTTCAGCGTGATCTACGACTGGCGACTCAATGGCGACGCATTGCCGCTGAGCGACCGCCTGATGGGCCGTCTGGTGGACAAGCGCAAGGCCTTCACCTGCGCCGCCAACGCCGACCAGGGCGGCGATTGATCACGTGGTATCGGTAGCGGGGGGGGGGGGCCCCCCCCCCCCCCCCGGGGGACCCCCGGCCCCCCCCCCCCCCCCCGCGCCCCCCCCCCCCCCCCACAAAAAAAGATGTTGGGGGCCCCCGGCGCCCCCC
>NZ_JBEPSG010000037.1:0-16755 GCF_040548715.1 Stenotrophomonas sp. 2694 | reverse complement strand
GGTGCGGTCGAGCTGCCGGAAGGCGTCGAGATGGTGATGCCGGGCGACAACGTGAAGATGGTTGTCACCCTGATCAACCCGGTCGCCATGGACGCTGGCCTGCGCTTCGCAATCCGCGAAGGTGGCCGTACCGTCGGTGCTGGCGTGGTTGCCAACATCCTCGAGTAAGCCTGCATGCCGGCGGTCGCATAGCGCTGCCGGTCTGGCGAGTGGCGGGCCGGGAACCTCGGTCCGCCTTCGCCGTCTAAGGGAAGGCAAGTTTTCTACGTACGCCAGTAGCTCAATTGGCAGAGCAGCGGTCTCCAAAACCGCAGGTTGGGGGTTCGAGTCCCTCCTGGCGTGCCATCTGCCCACCTTACCGAGCGGCCCTGCCGCTAAAGCAGACACAGCCTGATGAATAGCAAGATCGAACATTCCAAGGACACCTCCGCGCAAGGCGGGGATATCGTCAAGTACGTCCTCGCATCGTTGCTGGTGCTGGCAGGTCTGTTCGTCTGGTTCTGGTTCTCCGCCGATTCCGGTCGCGCTGCCCAGCTGGGCGCGTGGGCGGGTCAGCTGCGTGCGTTGGCGGTCGTGGTCGGCCTGGTTGGCGGTATCGGCGTGTTCATGCTGACCGGCAAGGGGCGCGACACCCGCGAATTCCTCTCCGAGTCGCGCTTTGAACTGCGTAAAGTGGTCTGGCCGACCCGCCAGGAAGCCATTCGCATGACCTGGGTGGTGATTGTCGTCGTCCTGATTCTCAGCTTGCTGCTGGGCGGGTTCGACTTCTTCATCCAGAAACTGACTCAGTGGTTCCTGAGCCGCTAAGGAGAAATGCATGAAGCGTTGGTACGTCGTTCACGCCTATTCGGGCTTCGAGAAGTCGGTGGCGCAGGCACTGCGCGATCGCATCGTCCGTGACGGCATGGAAGAGCGCTTCGGCGACGTCCTGGTTCCGACCGAGGAAGTGATCGAAATGCGCGCCGGCCAGAAGCGCCGTTCCGAGCGCAAGTTCTTCCCGGGTTACGTGCTGGTCCAGATCGAGACCCACGAAGAAGCCGGTATTCCGCGCATCGACAACGAAAGCTGGCATCTGGTCAAGGAAACCCCGCGCGTCATGGGCTTCATCGGCGGAACCGCCGATCGTCCGCTGCCGATCGCCGACTCCGAGGCCGAGGCGATCCTGAACCGTGTCCAGGAAGGCGTCGAGAAGCCGCGTCCGAAGGTGCTGTTCGAGCCGGGCCAGATGGTTCGCGTCACCGAGGGTCCGTTCAACGACTTCAATGGTGTCGTCGAAGAGGTCAATTACGAGAAGAGCCGTCTGCGCGTCTCGGTGTTGATCTTCGGTCGCGCCACCCCGGTCGAGCTTGAGTTTGGTCAGGTCGAAAAGGCCGTCTGATCTGCATTCATATGCCGCTTCAGGCATGTGAAGAAAAAACCTGATATGCTGCGCGGCTCCCGTTGGGAAGCTGGCGGGACGAGGCCACCGAAAGGTGGCCTTCGGCATGATTTCAAAACGCGATGCCGGGACGCGTGATTCCCGGTCCGATGGGGAGCCTGTTGTCGCAAGGCGCTAGCACCCGGAGAGTACTCACATGGCAAAGAAAGTTGTCGGTTATATCAAGCTGCAGGTGAAGGCCGGTCAGGCCAACCCCTCGCCGCCGGTCGGTCCTGCGCTGGGTCAGCGCGGCCTGAACATCATGGAATTCTGCAAGGCCTTCAATGCCGCCACGCAGAAGCTCGAGCCGGGTCTGCCGGTTCCGGTGATCATCACGGCCTATTCGGACCGTACGTTCACCTTCATCACCAAGAGCACTCCGGCCACCACCCTGCTGAAGAAGGCCGCTGGCATCTCGTCGGGCTCCAAGCGCCCGAACACCGAGAAGGTCGGCAAGGTCACCCGTAAGCAGCTGGAAGAGATCGCCAAGGCGAAGGAACCGGATCTGACTGCCGCCGACCTGGACGCCGCCGTGCGTACCATCGCTGGCTCTGCCCGTTCCATGGGCCTCGTGGTGGAGGGTTAAGAAGATGGCACAGACCAAGCGTGAGAAGGCCATCAAGGCCGCTATCGTTCCGGGCAAGGCATACGCTTTCGAGGACGCAATCAACATCCTGAAGACCGCCACCAAGGCCAAGTTCGTCGAGTCGATCGACGTTGCCGTGCGCCTCGGCGTCGACGCGAAGAAGTCCGACCAGCAGGTCCGTGGCTCCACCGTGCTGCCGGCTGGTACCGGCAAGTCGGTCCGCGTCGCTGTCTTCGCTCCGGCCGGTGCCAAGGCTGATGAAGCCCTGGCCGCTGGCGCCGAAGCCGTCGGTATGGACGACCTGGCCGAGAAGATGCAGGCCGGCGATCTGAACTACGACGTCGTGATCGCGACCCCGGACGCAATGCGCGTTGTCGGTAAGCTGGGTACCGTGCTGGGCCCGCGCGGCCTGATGCCGAACCCGAAGGTCGGCACCGTCTCCCCGAACCCGGGTGAGGCTGTGAAGAATGCCAAGTCGGGTCAGGTGCGTTACCGCACCGACAAGGCCGGCATCATCCACTGCACCATCGGCAAGGCCGACTTCGCCGAAGACGCGCTGAAGTCGAACCTGACCGCGCTGCTGCTGGACCTGATCAAGGCCAAGCCGGCCACCTCGAAGGGCACCTACCTGCAGAAGGTTTCGGTCAGCTCGACGATGGGCCCGGGCGTCACCGTCGACCAGTCGTCGCTGAGCCTGAAGTAATCGTTTCAAGCGGTCGCGGGTCCCTCGGGCCCCGCGACCGTGACATTTGAAGGCATCGCCGGCAACCCATCGCCGGTGGTAGCCGTCAAAGACCGCAGGTGCGGTCGTGGCATGCCGGCGACGGGCACGGAAGCTCGATTTGGCAGGGAGTCGCCGCCGGAGCAGTCACGAACGCTTAATCGATTCCCCGGAATCACCCTGCGTAGATGGTGCCCTTCTGGAGTTTTTCTGGTTCACGCACGTCTGGGGTTACCCAGGTTGGCCCACTCCAGGTCTAGAACGGCCCACCCCCCGGAACATCATTCCGATGTTCCCGGCGTCCAGGACGGATGCCGCACAGGACCGCACACGGCAGGAGCCGTAAGCGGAGTTCAATCGGAGGAGTGCAATGGCTCTCAATCTGTCCCAGAAGCAAGAAGTAGTCGCGGAGCTGGCAGACATCGCCGCCAAGGCCCACTCCTTGATCGCAGCCGAATACGCTGGCACCACGGTCGCTCAGATGACCGCGATGCGTAAGCAGGCTCGTGAAACCGGCGTTTTCTTGAAAGTTGTCAAGAACACCCTGGCGTCGCGTGCCGTTGAAGGCACCGAGTTCGCAGTCGCACAGGACCAGATGGTTGGTCCGCTGCTGTACGCGTTCTCGCTCGAGGAGCCCGGTGCTGCCGGTCGCCTGATCAAGGATGCCGCCAAGGGCAACGACAAGCTTAAGGCCAAGGTCGTCGCAATCGGTGGTGAAGTGTTCCCGGCAAGCCATGTCGACGTGTTGGCCTCGCTGCCGACCCGCGACCAGGCCCTGGCAATGCTGGCACGCGTCCTGACCGAGCCGGTCACGATGTTCGCCCGCGCCATCAAGGCAATCGGCGACAAGCAGAATGGTGGCGACGTCGCCGCCGACGCTGCTGAACCGGCCGCCGAGACCGCCTGAGTTTCGACTAATCGTGGTTCCTGACGGAACCTCAA
This sequence comes from Stenotrophomonas sp. 2694, assembly GCF_040548715.1. Lineage (NCBI taxonomy): Bacteria > Pseudomonadati > Pseudomonadota > Gammaproteobacteria > Lysobacterales > Lysobacteraceae > Stenotrophomonas > Stenotrophomonas sp. 2694. Next base: position 13,089 of record NZ_JBEPSG010000037.1, on the reverse strand, counting down.
TCCAGAAAAACATCCAAAGGTAATTATCATGTCCCTTACCAACGAACAGATCGTCGACGCCATCGCCGAGAAGTCCCTGATGGAAGTGATGGAGCTGGTCAAGGCCATCGAAGAGAAGTTCGGCGTCTCCGCCGCTGCTCCGGTCGCCGCTGCTGTGGCTGGCCCGGCTGCCGTCGTTGAAGAGCAGACCGAATTCGTCGTCACCCTGAAGACCGCTGGCGACAAGAAGGTCGAAGTCATCAAGGCCGTCCGCGCCATCACCGGCCTGGGCCTGAAGGAAGCGAAGGACCTGGCCGAAGCCGGCGGCGTCCTGAAGGACAACGCTTCGAAGGACGAAGCCGAGAAGATGAAGAAGGACCTGGAAGCTGCTGGCGCGACTGTCGAAGTCAAGTAAGCACTTCCATTGCGTCGCCATCGAAATCCGGCGATGCAGCCAAGGCTGGGGGCGTAAGCCCCCGGCCTTTGGTCGTTGTTGTAGGCCCGGCCAATCGTGGCGCGGTTCTACGGAAATACGGTGAAAAAGCCCAACACGGGCTGCGGTCAAACCCTGGCCGGCCAGCGCAACGCGCGGCGGCGGGGGAGTGGATGCAGACGAGTTGGCAGTTGGAAGTAGCGGGAGAAGGCGTGCTGGTGCCGGCAATACCAGCGACTTCCAACTGACAATTTCAAGTTCCCTTCGGGTCGTGGGCGCACGACTCGCACAACAAGGTGGAAGACCTCATGACGTCCTATTCGTTCACCGAAAAAAAGCGTATCCGCAAGGATTTCGGCAAGCAGCGTTCGATTCTCGAAGTGCCGTTCCTGCTCGCCATCCAGGTGGATTCCTACCGTGAATTCCTGCAGGAGAACGTCGATCCGGCCAAGCGCACGGACCACGGCCTGCACGCTGCACTGAAGTCGGTCTTCCCGATCGCCAGCTACAGCGGCAATGCTGCCCTGGAATACGTCGGCTACAAGCTGGGCGATCCGGTCTTCGACGAGCGTGAGTGCCGTCAGCGTGGCATGAGCTACGGTGCGCCGCTGCGCGTGACCGTGCGCCTGGTGATCTACGACCGCGAGTCGTCGACCAAGGCAATCAAGTACGTGAAGGAGCAGGAGGTCTACCTCGGCGAAATCCCGCTGATGACCGACAACGGCACCTTCATCGTCAACGGCACCGAGCGCGTCATCGTCTCGCAGCTGCACCGCTCGCCGGGCGTGTTCTTCGACCACGACCGTGGCAAGACCCACAGCTCGGGCAAGCTGCTGTACAGCGCCCGCATCATTCCTTACCGCGGCTCCTGGCTGGACTTCGAGTTCGACCCGAAGGACGCGCTGTTCACCCGTATCGACCGTCGCCGCAAGCTGCCGGTGTCGATCCTGCTGCGTGCGCTTGGCTACAGCAACGAAGAGATGCTGGCCGAGTTCTTCGAGATCAACACCTTCCACATCAACCCGGATGAAGGCGTCCAGCTGGAGCTGGTGCCCGAGCGCCTGCGCGGCGAAACCCTGGGCTTCGACCTCGCCGACGGCGACAAGGTCATCGTGGAAGCCGGCAAGCGCATCACCGCGCGCCACATCAAGCAGCTGGAAGCCTCGGGCATCGCCGCCCTGGCCGTGCCGGACGACTACATCGTCGGCCGCATCCTGTCGCACGACGTGGTCGATGCCTCGACCGGCGAACTGCTGGCCCAGGCCAACGACGAAATCACCGACGAACAGCTGCAGGCCTTCCGCAAGGCCGGCGTCGATGCCGTGGGCACCCTGTGGGTGAACGACCTGGATCGTGGCCCGTACCTGTCCAACACCCTGCGCATCGATCCGACCAAGACCCAGCTGGAAGCCCTGGTCGAGATCTACCGCATGATGCGTCCGGGCGAGCCGCCGACCAAGGATGCCGCGCAGAACCTGTTCCACAACCTGTTCTTCACCTTCGAGCGCTACGACCTGTCCGCAGTCGGCCGCATGAAGTTCAACCGTCGCGTGGGCCGCAAGGAAACCACCGGCGAAGCCGTGCTGTACGACCGCAAGTACTACGGCGAGCGCAACGACGAAGAGTCCAAGCGCCTGGTTGCCGCACACGGCGACAGCTCGGACATCCTGGACGTGATCAAGGTCCTGACCGAGATCCGCAACGGTCGCGGCGTGGTCGATGACATCGATCACCTGGGCAACCGTCGCGTGCGTTCGGTCGGTGAAATGGCCGAGAACGTGTTCCGCGTGGGCCTGGTCCGCGTCGAGCGCGCGGTCAAGGAACGCCTGTCGATGGCCGAGTCGGAAGGCCTGACCCCGCAGGAGCTGATCAACGCCAAGCCGGTGGCTGCGGCGATCAAGGAATTCTTCGGCTCCTCGCAGCTGTCGCAGTTCATGGATCAGAACAACCCGCTGTCGGAAGTCACGCACAAGCGTCGCGTCTCGGCCCTGGGCCCGGGCGGCCTGACCCGTGAGCGCGCCGGCTTCGAAGTGCGCGACGTGCACCCGACCCATTACGGCCGCGTCTGCACCATCGAAACGCCGGAAGGCCCGAACATCGGCCTGATCAACTCGCTGGCCGTGTACGCCCGCACCAACCAGTACGGTTTCCTCGAGACCCCGTACCGCAAGGTCGTGGACGGCAAGGTCTTCGACGAAGTCGAGTTCCTGTCGGCCATCGAAGAAAACGAGTACGTCATCGCCCAGGCCAACGCCCTGACCGATGCCAACAGCGTGCTGACCGAGCAGTTCGTCCCCTGCCGTTACCAGGGCGAATCGCTGTTGAAGCCGCCGGCGGAAGTCCACTTCATGGACGTCTCGCCGATGCAGACCGTGTCGATCGCGGCCGCGCTGGTTCCGTTCCTGGAGCACGATGACGCCAACCGCGCACTGATGGGCGCCAACATGCAGCGTCAGGCCGTGCCGACCCTGCGTGCGCAGAAGCCGCTGGTCGGTACCGGCATCGAGCGCGCCGTGGCGCGTGACTCGGGCGTGACCGTGAACGCCCGTCGTGGTGGTGAGATCGTGCAGATCGACGCCGCCCGCATCGTGGTCAAGGTCAACGAAGCCGAGATCACCGACGCGTCCGACGCCGGCGTGGACATCTACAACCTGATCAAGTACACCCGCTCCAACCAGAACACCTGCATCAACCAGCGTCCGCTGGTGGAAGTGGGCAACGTGGTGGCGCGTGGCGACGTGCTGGCCGATGGTCCGTCCACCGACATCGGTGAACTGGCCCTGGGCCAGAACATGCTGATCGCCTTCATGCCGTGGAACGGCTACAACTTCGAAGACTCCATCCTGCTCTCCGAGCGCGTGGTGGAAGAGGATCGCTACACCACGATCCACATCGAAGAGCTGACCTGCGTTGCGCGTGACACCAAGCTGGGGCCGGAGGAAATCTCGGCCGACATCCCGAACGTTTCCGAGCAGGCGCTGAACCGCCTGGACGAAAGCGGCGTGGTGTACATCGGTGCCGAAGTCCGCGCCGGCGACATCATGGTCGGCAAGGTCACCCCGAAGGGCGAAAGCCAGCTGACCCCGGAAGAGAAGCTGCTGCGCGCGATCTTCGGCGAGAAGGCTTCGGACGTGAAGGACAGCTCGCTGCGCGTGCCTCCGGGCATGGACGGCACCGTCATCGACGTGCAGGTCTTCACCCGCGATGGCATCGAGAAGGACAAGCGCGCCCGTCAGATCGAAGAATCTGAAATCAAGCGCGTCAAGAAGGACTTCGACGACCAGTTCCGCATCCTGGAAGCAGCCATCTATGCCCGTCTGCGTTCGCAGATCGTCGGCAAGGTGGTCAACGGTGGCGCCGGCCTGAAGAAGGGCGACGTCATCTCCGACGCCTACCTGGATGGCCTGAAGAAGGCCGACTGGTTCGTGCTGCGCATGAAGGACGAGGACGCCGCCGAAGCCATCGAGCGCGCACAGAAGCAGATCCAGGCGCACGAGAAGGAATTCGAGCGTCGCTTCGCCGACAAGCGCGGCAAGATCACCGCTGGCGACGACCTCGCCCCGGGCGTGCTGAAGATGGTCAAGGTGTTCCTGGCAGTGAAGCGCCGCATCCAGCCGGGCGACAAGATGGCAGGCCGCCACGGCAACAAGGGTGTGGTGTCCAACGTGGTGCCGGTCGAGGACATGCCGTACATGGCCTCGGGCGAAACCGTGGACATCGTGCTGAACCCGCTGGGCGTGCCGTCGCGTATGAACATCGGGCAGATCCTGGAAGTGCACCTGGGCTGGGCAGCCAAGGGTCTGGGTCGCAAGATCCAGGCAATGCTGGAAGCCCAGGCCGCGGTCGCCGACCTGCGCAAGTTCCTGGACGACATCTACAACCACGATGACACCAACGTGGCCAACCGTGTCGACCTGTCGCAGTTCAGCGACGAGGAACTGCTGCGCCTGGCCCGCAACCTGTTCGACGGCGTGCCGATGGCAACGCCGGTGTTCGACGGTGCCACCGAAGCGGAAATCAAGCGCATGCTGGAACTGGCCGACCTGCCGAGCAGTGGCCAGACCCAGCTGTATGACGGCCGCACCGGTGAAGCCTTCGATCGCCACACCACCGTTGGCTACATGCACTACCTGAAGCTGAACCACCTGGTCGACGACAAGATGCACGCCCGTTCGACCGGCCCGTACTCGCTCGTCACCCAGCAGCCGCTGGGCGGCAAGGCGCAGTTCGGCGGCCAGCGCTTCGGTGAAATGGAAGTCTGGGCGCTGGAAGCCTACGGCGCGGCCTACACCCTGCAGGAAATGCTGACGGTGAAGTCCGATGACGTGCAGGGCCGCAACCAGATGTACAAGAACATCGTCGACGGTGAGCACGAGATGGTCGCGGGCATGCCGGAATCCTTCAACGTCCTGGTGAAGGAAATCCGCTCGCTGGCCATCAACATGGAACTGGAAGACAACTGATCCATGCCGGCGCGGCGGCCACCGCCGCCGCGCCGCTGGCAGTGAACTGAAAGCCCATCGACACAGCATTCCTCCTTCTGGAGAACACCATGAAAGACCTGCTCAACCTCTTCAACCAGCAGCGCCAGACGCTGGACTTCGACGCGATCAAGATCGCGCTGGCTTCGCCGGACCTGATCCGTTCGTGGTCCTTCGGCGAAGTGAAGAAGCCGGAAACCATCAACTACCGTACCTTCAAGCCGGAACGTGACGGCCTGTTCTGCGCCGCCATCTTCGGACCGGTCAAGGACTACGAGTGCCTGTGCGGCAAGTACAAGCGCATGAAGCACCGCGGCGTGGTCTGCGAGAAGTGCGGCACCGAAGTGACCCTGGCCAAGGTGCGTCGCGAGCGCATGGGCCACATCGACCTGGCCTCGCCGGTCGCGCACATCTGGTTCCTGAAGTCGCTGCCGTCGCGCATCGGCCTGATGCTGGACATGACCCTGCGCGATATCGAGCGCGTGCTCTACTTCGAAGCCTACGTGGTGACCGAGCCGGGCCTGACCGCCCTGGAGCGCCGCCAGCTGCTGACCGAAGAACAGTACCTGCAGGCCCGCCAGGAGCATGGCGACGACTTCGACGCTGCCATGGGCGCCGAGGCCGTGTACGAACTGCTGCGCACCATCGACCTGCAGTCGGAAATGACCCGCCTGCGCGAAGAGATCGCCAGCACCGGTTCGGAAACCAAGCTGAAGCGACTGACCAAGCGCATCAAGCTGATCGAAGCCTTCCTGGAATCGGGCAACCGTCCGGAGTGGATGGTCATGACCGTCCTGCCGGTGCTGCCGCCGGACCTGCGTCCGCTGGTTCCGCTGGATGGTGGCCGCTTCGCGACCTCCGATCTGAACGACCTGTACCGCCGTGTCATCAACCGCAACAACCGCCTGCGCCGCCTGCTCGAACTGAGCGCGCCGGACATCATCGTGCGCAATGAAAAGCGCATGCTGCAGGAATCGGTCGATGCGCTGCTGGACAACGGCCGTCGCGGCCGTGCCATCACCGGCACCAACAAGCGCCCGCTGAAGTCGCTGGCCGACATGATCAAGGGCAAGCAGGGTCGTTTCCGCCAGAACCTGCTCGGCAAGCGCGTCGACTACTCGGGCCGTTCGGTCATCGTGGTCGGTCCGTACCTGCGCCTGCACCAGTGCGGCCTGCCGAAGAAGATGGCGCTCGAACTGTTCAAGCCGTTCGTGTTCGCCAAGCTGCAGCGTCGTGGCCTGGCCACCACCATCAAGGCCGCCAAGAAGCTGGTCGAGCGCGAAGAAGCCGAAGTCTGGGACATCCTGGAAGAGGTCATCCGCGAGCATCCGGTGATGCTGAACCGTGCGCCGACCCTGCACCGTCTGGGCATCCAGGCCTTCGAGCCGGTCCTGATCGAAGGCAAGGCCATCCAGCTGCACCCGCTGGTCTGCACCGCGTTCAACGCCGACTTCGACGGTGACCAGATGGCCGTCCACGTGCCGCTTTCGCTGGAAGCCCAGCTGGAAGCGCGTGCGCTGATGATGTCCACCAACAACATCCTGTCGCCGGCCAACGGCGAGCCGATCATCGTGCCGTCGCAGGACGTCGTGCTGGGTCTGTACTACATGACCCGCTCGCTGGAAAACAAGAAGGGCGAGGGCATGGCCTTCGCCAACATCGCCGAAGTCAAGCGCGCCTACGACAACCGCGTGGTGGAACTGCACGCGCGCGTCAAGGTCCGCATCACCGAGGTGGTGACCGACGAGGAAGGCAACAAGCAGAGCAAGACCTCGATCGTGGATACCACCATCGGTCGCGCCCTGCTGGCTGAAATCCTGCCGGAAGGCCTGCCGTTCGCGCTGGCCAACACCGAGCTGACCAAGAAGAACATCAGCCGCCTGATCAACTCCAGCTACCGCCAGCTGGGTCTGAAGGACACGGTCGTGTTCGCCGACAAGCTGATGTACACCGGCTTCGCCTACGCGACCCGCGCCGGCGTCTCGATCGGCATCGACGACATGCTGATCCCGGACGAGAAGAAGGGCATCCTCACCGAGGCCGAAGCCGAAGTGCTGGAAATCCAGGAGCAGTACCAGTCGGGCCTGGTCACCGCCGGCGAGCGCTACAACAAGGTGGTCGACATCTGGTCGCGCACCAATGAGCGCATCGCCAAGGCGATGATGGACACCATCGGTACCGAGAAGGTCATCAATGCCAAGGGCGAGACCATCGACCAGAAGTCGATGAACTCCCTGTACATCATGGCCGACTCCGGTGCACGAGGCAGCCAGGCGCAGATCCGTCAGCTGGCCGGCATGCGTGGCCTGATGGCCCGTCCCGATGGCTCGATCATCGAGACGCCCATCAAGGCGAACTTCCGCGAAGGCCTGAACGTGCAGGAGTACTTCAACTCCACCCACGGTGCCCGTAAGGGTCTGGCCGATACCGCGCTGAAGACCGCGAACTCGGGTTACCTGACCCGTCGTCTGGTCGACGTGGCGCAGGACGTGGTGATCACCGAGGTGGATTGCGGTACCACCGAAGGCCTGATCATGACCCCGATCGTTGAAGGCGGCGACGTGGTCGAGCCGTTGAAGGATCGCGTGCTGGGTCGCGTGGTTGCCGAGGACGTGTTCCTGCCGGGCAACGACGAAGATCCGATCGTCACCCGCAACACCCTGCTCGACGAAGCCTGGGTCGCCAAGCTTGAAGAGGCCAGCGTGCAGACCATCAAGGTCCGCTCGACGATCTCCTGCGAATCGGCCTTCGGCGTCTGCGCTCGCTGCTACGGCCGCGACCTGGCCCGTGGCCACCTGGTCAACATCGGTGAAGCGGTCGGCGTCATCGCCGCGCAGTCCATCGGTGAACCGGGTACCCAGCTGACGATGCGTACGTTCCACATCGGTGGTGCGGCATCGCGAGCTGCTGCGGTCGACAACATCACCGTCAAGACCACCGGCTCGGTCAAGTTCAGCAACCTCAAGTCGGTTGCCCATGCCAACGGCTCGCTGGTCGCGGTGTCGCGCTCGGGTGAAATGTCGGTGCTCGATGCGCACGGCCGTGAGCGTGAGCGTTACAAGCTGCCGTACGGTGCGACCATCACCTCCAAGGACGGTGATGCGGTCAAGGCTGGCCAGACCGTGGCCAACTGGGATCCGCATAACCATCCGATCGTTTCGGAAGTGGCCGGTTTCATCCGCTTCATCGACTTCGTCGACGGCATTACCGTCATCGAGAAGACCGATGAGCTGACCGGCCTGGCGTCGCGCGAAATCACCGACCCGAAGCGCCGCGGCGCCCAGGCGAAGGATCTGCGCCCGATCGTCCGCATCGTCGATGGCAAGGGCAACGACCTGTCGATTCCGGGCACCGACCTGCCGGCGCAGTACCTGCTGCCGCCGCGCTCGATCGTCAACCTGCAGGACGGCGCTGCCGTCGGCGTGGGTGACGTGGTTGCCAAGATCCCGCAGGAAGCGTCGAAGACCCGCGACATCACCGGTGGTCTGCCGCGCGTGGCCGATCTGTTCGAAGCGCGCAAGCCGAAGGATCCGGCAGTGCTGGCCGAGCGTTCGGGCATCATCAGCTTCGGCAAGGACACCAAGGGCAAGCAGCGCCTGATCATCAAGGACACCGATGGTTCGGAGCACGAAGAGCTGATTCCGAAGTACCGTCAGGTCATCGTGTTCGAAGGTGAGCACGTGACCAAGGGCGAAACCATCGTCGACGGCGAGCCGAGCCCGCAGGACATCCTGCGTCTGCTGGGCGTCGAGCCGCTGGCCGCCTACCTGGTCAAGGAAATCCAGGACGTGTACCGCCTGCAGGGCGTGAAGATCAACGACAAGCACATCGAGGTGATCACCCGCCAGATGCTGCGCAAGGTCGAGATCACCGATCAGGGCAGCAGCAAGTTCCTGAACGGCGAACAGGTCGAGCGCCAGCGCGTCATCGAGGAAAATGCACGCCTGACCACCCGCAACGAGCTGATTGCTCGCTTCGATCCGGTCCTGCTGGGCATCACCAAGGCATCGCTGGCTACCGAATCGTTCATCTCGGCTGCTTCCTTCCAGGAAACCACCCGCGTGCTGACCGAGGCTGCCGTCCGCGGCACCAAGGACAACCTGCGCGGCCTGAAGGAAAACGTGATCGTCGGCCGTCTGATTCCGGCCGGTACCGGTCTGACCTACCACGCCAACCGCCGCCGCAATGCGAGCGGGCTGACGGACTCGGAAATGCAGACCCTGGCCGGTACCCCGGCAGCTGCAGCCGCCGTGGCCGTGGCAGCACCGGAAGTGGTGGTGGAGTCGACCGACGCCGAGCAGGCCGAGGATTGATCGGCCGGTCCGGCTCAGGCCGGACCTCGATCGGGCAGGGGGCGGCCATCGGCCGGTCCCTGCTTCATGGTCCGGCTCCGTGCCGGACACGTATCACGCAGGACCCGCCTCGGCGGGATCTGCACTCGAGGGCCCAGGCCGCTGGTCTGTTCGCCGTCGATGAGGTAGGATGCCGCCCCGGCCCAGCGATGGGTCGGGCGACAACCTGAACGGGGGGCATGGAGAAGGCTCCCCTGTAACGGCCCTGGATCAGGGCTGGCTTGGCGCGTGCGCATTTGACCGCGTTTTCGCCAGGTTGCTACAATCGTCTGTCTCAGCAGGCCGGTTTTTCGCCTGCTCGCACATATCCGCATTCATGGCCGGTTTTTTTCGGCCTCTCTCAGAAGAACATACTGATGGCGACGATCAATCAGCTTGTCCGCAAGCCGCGGCAGGCAACCACTTATAAGAGCGCCTCGCCGGCTCTCGAAAAGTGCCCCCAGCGCCGTGGCGTCTGCACGCGCGTTTACACCACTACTCCGAAGAAGCCGAACTCGGCCCTTCGCAAGGTTGCCAAGGTTCGCCTGACCAACCAGGAAGAAGTGATTTCCTACATCGGCGGTGAAGGCCACAACCTGCAGGAGCACTCCGTGGTCCTGATCCGTGGCGGTCGCGTCAAGGATCTGCCGGGTGTGCGTTACCACACCGTTCGTGGTTCGCTCGACGCCTCCGGCGTTGCCAAGCGTCGCCAGGGCCGTTCCAAGTACGGCGCCAAGCGTCCGAAGAGCTAAGGGAAAGCACACATGTCTCGTAAAGGTAATACGCCGCAGCGCGCAGTCCTGCCGGATCCGAAGCACGGAAGCGAAACCATCGCCCGTTTCATCAACATGGTGATGCTGAGCGGCAAGAAGTCGGTCGCTGAAAAGATCGTCTATGGCGCCATGGACGTGATCGGTGAGAAGAACCCGAATTCCGTCGAGCTGGTTCAGAAGGCTCTGGAAAACGTGGCTCCGTCGGTCGAAGTCAAGTCCCGCCGCGTCGGTGGTGCCACCTACCAGGTGCCGGTCGAAGTGCGCGCCTCGCGCAAGATGGCTCTGGCCATGCGTTGGCTGATCGACTCCGCGCGCAAGCGTGGTGAGAACACCATGCCGAAGAAGCTGGCCGCTGAACTGATCGACGCCTCGGAAAACCGTGGCGGCGCTATCAAGAAGCGCGAAGAAACCCACCGCATGGCCGAAGCCAACAAGGCATTCGCCCACTACCGCTGGTGAGTTTGACGGCCTTGTAAAACAGGCAGGGCAGCACCATCTCGGTGCTGCCTCGCGGCCCCAGAAGGGCTGCGCCAATCCGAAGGCCGCCGAAAGGCGGCGTTCGGCCATCCGAAATCCAAGAAATCTGAGAGGCTCCCCGTGGCCCGTTCCACTCCCATCGAGCGTTACCGCAATTTCGGCATCATGGCCCACATCGATGCCGGCAAGACCACCACGTCCGAGCGCATCCTGTTCTACACCGGCAAGAGCCACAAGATCGGTGAAGTGCATGACGGCGCCGCCACCATGGACTGGATGGAGCAGGAGCAGGAGCGTGGCATCACGATCCAGTCCGCTGCGACCACCGCGTTCTGGAAGGGCATGGACAAGTCCCTGCCGGAGCACCGCTTCAACATCATCGACACCCCCGGGCACGTCGACTTCACCATCGAAGTGGAGCGCTCGCTGCGCGTGCTCGACGGTGCCGTCTTCGTGCTGTGTGCCGTCGGTGGCGTGCAGCCGCAGTCGGAAACCGTGTGGCGCCAGGCCAACCGTTACAAGGTGCCGCGCATCGCGTTCGTCAACAAGATGGACCGCACCGGCGCCAACTTCACCAAGGTCGTCGGCCAGCTGAAGGCGAAGCTGGGTGCCAAGGCCGTTCCGATGCAGCTGCCGATCGGCGCTGAGGAAGGCTTCAAGGGCGTCGTCGATCTGCTGAAGATGAAGGCCATCCATTGGGATGAGGCTTCGCAGGGCATGAAGTTCGAGTACAGCGATGTGCCGGCCGACCTGCTGGCTGAAGCGACCGAAGCCCGTACCTTCATGATCGAAGCGGCTGCCGAAGCCAGCGAAGAGCTGATGGACAAGTACCTGGGCGGCGATGAGCTGACCGAGGCCGAGATCATCGAAGCCCTGCGCGTGCGCACCCTGGCGACCGACATCGTGCCGATGTACTGCGGCTCGGCGTTCAAGAACAAGGGCGTGCAGGCCATGCTGGACGGCGTGATCCAGCTGCTGCCGTCGCCGATCGACGTGCCGGACGTGACCGGTACCGACGTTGACGATGAAACCAAGGAAATGAGCCGCAAGTCTGACGACAAGGCTCCCTTCTCGGCCCTGGCCTTCAAGATCATCACCGACCCGTTCGTCGGCGCGCTGACCTTCTTCCGTGTCTACTCGGGCACGTTGAATGCAGGCGACCAGCTGCTGAACTCGGTGAAGGGCAAGAAGGAGCGCATCGGCCGTATCCTGCAGATGCACTCCAACAACCGTGAAGAAATCAAGGAAGTGCTGGCAGGCGACATCGCCGCCGCCGTGGGCCTGAAGGACACCACCACCGGTGACACCCTGTGCTCCATGGATCAGCCGATCATCCTCGAGCGCATGGTGTTCCCGGAGCCGGTCATCTCGATGGCCGTCGAGCCGAAGACCAAGTCCGACCAGGAAAAGATGGGTCTGGCACTGGGTCGTCTGGCCCAGGAAGATCCGTCGTTCCGCGTCAAGACCGACGAAGAATCCGGCCAGACCATCATCTCGGGCATGGGCGAGCTGCACCTGGACATCATCGTTGACCGCATGAAGCGCGAGTTCAACGTTGAAGCCAACGTCGGCAAGCCGCAGGTGGCTTACCGCGAAACGATCACCCTGTCGGACGTGAAGTCGGACTACAAGCACGCCAAGCAGTCCGGTGGTAAGGGTCAGTACGGTCACGTCGTGATCGAGCTGTCGCCGATCACCGATGCCGATCGTGCAGATCCGAAGATCGCCGCGGGTATCAAGGACGACTTCCTGTTCATCAACGACATCACCGGTGGCGTGATTCCGAAGGAATTCATTCCGTCGATTGAAAAGGGTCTGCGCGAAACCATCACCAACGGTCCGCTGGCTGGCTTCCCGGTCGTGGACGTCAAGGTGAAGCTGGTGTTCGGCTCGTACCACGACGTCGACTCCTCGGAAATGGCGTTCAAGCTCGCTTCCTCGATGGCCTTCAAGGAAGGCTTCCGCAAGGCCAAGCCGGTCCTGCTGGAGCCGATCATGAAGGTCGAGATCGTGACCCCGGAGGATTACCAGGGTGACGTGATGGGCGACGTGAGCCGTCGTCGCGGCGTTCTGCAGGGTTCTGATACCACCGGTGACGGTTCGGCCAGCATCATCAACGCGATGATCCCGCTGGGCGAAATGTTTGGCTACGCGACCTCGCTGCGTTCGCAGACCCAGGGCCGCGCCACCTTCACGATGGAATTTGACCACTACGAGCCGGCGCCGAACAACATCGCCGACGAAGTCATGAAGAAGTCCTGAGCGTAACGCTCAGGTCCTCCAAACCACTTACGAACTAAAAGGTAGAACGAAATGGCAAAGGGTAAGTTCGAGCGCACCAAGCCGCACGTCAACGTCGGCACCATCGGTCACGTCGATCATGGCAAGACCACGCTGACCGCCGCACTGACCAAGATCGGTGCCGAGCGCTTCGGTGGCGAGTTCAAGGATTACTCCGCGATCGACGCCGCGCCGGAAGAAAAGGCGCGTGGCATCACGATCTCGACCGCGCACGTCGAGTACGAATCCACCGTTCGTCACTACGCCCACGTCGATTGCCCGGGCCATGCTGACTACGTCAAGAACATGATCACCGGTGCTGCCCAGATGGACGG
>NZ_JBEPSG010000036.1:0-18131 GCF_040548715.1 Stenotrophomonas sp. 2694 | reverse complement strand
CGGTATGGGGCTGCAGGACCGTTGGCGCCATGGATGGCGCCATCGAGCCCCCATGGATGGGTTTACGGCGTGTCCTGCAGCCCCATACCGCCCCGCCAAACCAGAGAATAGCCAGAGCCGGCTGTTGCTGTTGCCTCGGCTTTGGCTGTGGCTGTTGCCTCTGCAGGTGCAGGGCGCAGCCCTGCCGAAAACCCCCTTGGGCGTAGAATGCGGGCATGAGCGAATCCCTCGACAACCACCTGGTCCACGGCCGCCGCCAGCGGCCCGACGGCCCTTCGCCGATCGATGTCATTTCGGTCCAATCACAACTGGTCTACGGCCATGCCGGCAACAGCGCCGCGCTGCCCCCGATGCGTGCGCTCGGCGTGCGCGTGGCCTCGATCCCGACCACGCTGCTGAGCAATGCGCCGTTCTACGAGACCACCCGTGGCCGTGTGCTGCCCAGCGACTGGTTCGCCGATCTGCTGCTCGGCACGCATGAACGGGGTCTTCCGCAGCGGGCGAAGATGCTGGTCTCCGGTTACTTCGGCAGCGCTGCCAACGGGGCGGCCTTTGCTGATTGGCTGGACGAGATCCTGCCGGCATGTCCGCAGCTGCGCTACTGCCTGGATCCGGTGATCGGCGATACCCACACCGGTCCCTACGTGGAGCCGGGACTGGAAGCGATCTTCGCTGAGCGCCTGCTGCCGCATGCATGGCTGGTTACCCCGAATGCCTTCGAACTCGGTCGCCTGACCGGCATGCCGGCACTGGCCGAAGCCGATGCCATTGCTGCCTCGCGCGCGCTGCTGGCGCGGGGGCCGCAGTGGGTGCTGGCACACAGCGTCGGCGGCAATCCGGGCGAGCTGGTGACGCTGGCTGTGGGGCGCGAGGAAACCTGGCGCTGGACCTCGCCGCTGCTGCCGGTGGATGTGGCAGGCACCGGCGATGTGCTGATGTCGCTGATGGTGTCCTTCCTGTTGCGTGGTGAGCCGATGCAGATGGCCATCTCGCGGGCCATCGCCGGCACCCATGCGGCGCTGGAGGCGACCCTGGCCCACGGCTTCGAAGAGTTCGACGTGATCGCGGCCGCACCGGCGGCACTGGCCGACGGCATGCGCTTCCGCGCCGAACGGCTGGCATGAGCGATCTGCACGAACGCACGCCGCGCACGGTCGGCATCGTCGGCAGTGCCGGCGCCTATGGACGCTGGCTGACCCGGTTCTTCGAACAGCACATGCAGGTGCGCGTGATCGGCCACGATCCGGCCGATCCGGGTTCGCATGCGCCGGAGCAGTTGCTGGAACAGGCCGACGTGTTGGTGTTCTCCGCACCGATCCGGCACACGTCCACGTTGATCGCCGAGTACGCGCGCCTGTCGGCGGGCCGCGAGCAGGAACGCTTGTGGCTGGATGTGACCTCGGTGAAGGAAGCGCCGGTGCAGGCGATGCTGGCCTCGTGCGCCGAAGTGGTGGGCCTGCATCCGATGACGGCGCCGCCCAAGGCGCCGACCCTGAAGGGCCGGGTGATGGTGGTCTGCGAGGCCAGGCTGCTGCATTGGCGGCCCTGGGTGGACGCGTTGTGCCTGGCACTGCAGGCCGAATGCGTGCGCGCCACCCCGCAGCACCATGACCAGATGATGGCGCTGGTGCAGGCGATGGTGCATGCGACCCACCTGGCCCAGGCGGGTGTGCTGCGCGAGTACCAGCCGCAGCTGGGCACGCTGGCGGCGATGCTGCCGTATCGATCGGCCTCGTTCGAACTGGATACCGCGATCATCTCGCGCATCCTGTCGTTGAATCCGGCGATCTACGAAGACATCCAGTTCGGCAATCCCTATGTGGCGCCGATGCTGCAACGCCTGATCGGCCAGCTGCAGACGCTGCAGGTACAGGTGGGGCAGGGCGACGACGCTGCGCGGGGCGCGTTCCGCGATCACCTGCTGGAGGCCAACAGGAGTGCCTTCGGCGATCAGGCCCTGGCTGCGGGCAACTACACCTTCGAGCGCGTCGGCTATCTGCTGGCCGACCTGACCGAGCGCAATGCACTGTCGGTGCATCTGCCTGAAGACCGCGCCGGTTCGTTGCGTGAGCTGCTGAACGTGTTCGAGCAGCATGGCATCAGCCTCGCCTCGATCCACTCCTCGCGCACGCCTGCTGGCGAAGTGCATTTCCGCATCGGTTTCGTGGCCGGCAGTGAGCCAGGGGCTATCGCGGCAGCCGCGGCCGAAGTGGATGCCAGCGGGATCGGCCGGGTGCTGGCGTAACGCCATTCATCCACAGGGCGTGTGGATGGCTTCTGCGCAAACATGTGGATAACCGGCGGCAGGCCTTGGCGTGCAAGGCTGTCAAGATGGTTGGTCAAAAAATGACCAACCTTTTTTCTGTCCGGAACAGCAGTAGAGCCGGGGCATGCCCGGCTCCGCGGTGGATCGCTAGATCGACAACCTGACCTCGCCGCCGCTGGTGGTGAACTCGCGGCCGTTGCGTACCAGCTGGCGTCCGTCATCAAGCTCATAACGCGGCGTCGCTTCGGAGCCATGCCCACTGCCGCTGGCCTCGGGCTTGAACTCGATGATGATGTGGCTTTCGCCATTGCTGTCGACAGCAGGGAACTGACGGAACGACATGCCTGGCCTCCTTCAGTGGTTCTTCGCTACGCCACCAGAGTGATCCGGCCGGTGTTAGCCGGCCGTCATCAATCGATGAACTGCAGGCGTGCAAGCTCCGCATACAGGCCGCCTTCAGCCAGCAGCTGCGTATGCGTGCCTTCGGCCACGATACGGCCATGGTCCATCACCACGATGCGGTCGGCCTTCAGCACGGTCGCCAGCCGATGGGCGATGACCACCGTGGTGCGCCCCGCCATCAAGCGTTCCAGCGCCTGCTGCACGCCATGTTCGCTCTGTGCATCCAGCGCGCTGGTGGCTTCGTCGAGCAGCAGGATCGGTGCGTCCTTCAGCAAGGCACGGGCGATCGCCACGCGCTGCTGCTGGCCACCGGACAGGCGGGCACCGCGCTCGCCCAGTTCGCTGTCGTAGCCCTCTGGCAGCGCACGCAGGAAGGCGTCGGCCTCGGCGGCACGGGCTGCGTCCTCCACCTCGGCGTCACTGGCCTCCAGCCGTCCATAGCGGATGTTGTCGCGTGCGCTGGCGGCGAACAATGTCGGTTGCTGCGGCACCAGCGCCAGCTGCGCGCGAAGCTCGGCCGGATCGACCTCGCGCACATCGATGCCGTCCACGCAGATGCGGCCGCTTGCCGGATCGTGGAAGCGCAGCAGCATCGACAGCACCGTGCTCTTGCCGGCGCCTGACGGGCCGACCAGGGCGACGGTTTCACCCGGCCGCACGTGCAGGTTGAAATGATCCAGCGCTGCCTGATCCGGTCGCTGCGGGTAGTTGAATAGCACGTCGTCGAAACGGATCTCGCCACGCAGCGGCTGCGGCAGCGCACGCGGCTTGGCCGGCGCACGGATCTCGATGTCTTCCTGCAGCAGCTCGCCGATGCGGCCCATGCCGCCGGATGCGCGCTGCAGTTCGTTCCACACTTCGGCCAGCGCACCGACCGAACCACCACCGATCAGTGCGTACAGCACGAACTGGCCCAACGTACCGGCGCTGAGCCGCCCGTCGATGACGTCGTGCGCGCCCAGCCACAACACCCCGACAATCGCACCGAACACCAGCAGGATGGCGCTGGCGGTCACCAGCGACTGCGCGCCGATGCGCCGGCGCGCGGCACGGATCGCATCGCCCAGCGCATGGTCGAATCGGCCGCGTTCATAGGGCTCGCGCGCATGCGCTTGCACGGTGCGCACCGCGCCCAGCGTTTCGCTGGCCAGGCTGTTGGCATCGGCAATGCGGTCCTGGCTGCTGCGCGCGATGGTACGCAGCTTGCGCGCGCCGATGATGATCGGCAGCACTGCCAGCGGGATGCCGAGCAGCGACCAGGCGGCCAGCCGCGGACTGGTGACGAACAGCATCGCCAGGCTGCCGACCACGGTGACACTGCTGCGCAGCGCCACGGACATGGTCGAGCCGACCACGCTGCGCAGCAGTTCGCTGTCGGCGGTCAGGCGCGAAACCAGCTCGCCGCTGCGGCTGCGGTCGTGGAAGCCGGCGCCGAGCTGGATCAGGTGCGCGTACAGCCGGCTGCGCAGATCCGCCACGACCTTCTCGCCGAGCAGCGAAACAAAGTAGAAGCGCGCCGCCGTCGCCAACGCCAGCACCACAGCGACCAGCATCAGCAATGCAAAGGCACGGTTGATCTGGCCCCCGCTGCTGAAGCCGTGGTCGATCATCTGCTTCACCGCCGGCGGCAGGCTCAGGGTCGCCGCTGAAGAAACGGCCAGGGCCAGCAGCCAGGCGCTGAACAATCCGCTGTGGCGGCGCACGAACGGCCACAGTGTGCGCAGGCTGCCGAGGCGGCGCAGCGGCGGGGAGGCCGGGTCGGTCGCCGGTGCGTCCTTGTCAGTCATCGAGGGGGTCATCTTGGATACGGATACGATCACGGGTGGCGTCGCGCAGGCGGATTTTCAATGCGTCGACCTGGTCTGCGGGCAATTCCACCCGCAATCTCACGCCATTGGCATCGAACTGTTCATCGCGCTTTTCGGCCGCGTGGGCCGGCAGGGCCGCATGCAGCGCGCCCAGGTCCTCGAATCCAGCCACCAGCTGCAGCCGCGCCATCGCCACCAGTGGCAGGCGCGGCGCGGTGCGCAGGCATTCGGCAGCGGCGCCGCCGTAAGCCCGGACCAGGCCACCGGCGCCCAGCTTGATGCCGCCGAACCAGCGGGTGACCACCACCATCACCCGGTCGAATCCCTGGCCATCGATGGCGGCCAGGATCGGGCGGCCTGCGGTGCCGGCGGGCTCGCCGTCATCGCTGGAGCGATAGTCCTGGCCGTGCCGGTAGGCCCAGCAGTTGTGGGTCGCATCGGCTACCGATACGTCCTGCAGAAATGCCATCGCCGCAGACGCGCTCTCGATCGGCGCGGCATGCGCGATGAAGCGGCTGTGCTTGACGTCCAGGGTGTGGTTGACCGGTTGGGCGAGGGTGTCGGGCATTCCCTTCATTCTACGGGCTTGCCGCCGACGTGCCTCAGTCGTCCAGCAACGGTCGCACATCCTTTGGCAGGCGCGCCTCTGGATAGGTCTGCAGATAACGCTCCAGGCTCGCCCGGGCCAGGTCGCGCTGGCCGGCGTCGCGGCGCTCGCGGATCTTCTGCAGCCATTGCCGGCGTGGCAGCCGGGCATCGGCCTGCACTTCGGCCTGTACCGCGTCCGCGCTGAGGTTCGCGTCGCTTGCGCGGCGCATGACGCCAGGCGCGGTTCTGCCGGCCGCGTCCTGCTTGGCCGCGGTGAGCGCGACGCGGTCTTCGGCCGTGGCCTGTGCGGAGGACATTGATTCGGCCGCCGCCGCAGTGGCCTTGCGCGCCCTCATCGTCGCGGCAGGGGCCGCAGGCGCAGGTGCCGAATAGGCTTCGGCCGCGGGGGGCGCTGCCGCTGGCATCGGAGGCGGCGCAAACGCTGTGTCGGCTGCAGGCGCAGGTGGCGGTGCCGGCGCCATCATCGGAGCAGGTGCCTGCCGGGGTGCGGCAGGCGCGGGTTTCACCACCTCCGCGATGGTCGGTGCCGGTGCCGGTGCTGTCTTGGCCGCCGCAGGTGCGGGTGCTGCGGCCGGTGCAGGTACCGGTGCGGCTTCGGTGGCCGCGACATCGGCGGCCGCGCTGTCGTAGGCCGTGCCTTCGGCGCTCGCATCGGCCGCCATTTCCTGTGCAGCCGGCGCGGTGGCAACTGCCTCGGCAGGGGCCGAGGGCGGCTCTGGACGCATCTGCCAGGCGATGCCAACGGCGAACACCGCCGATGCGGCCACGCCGAATACGGCCGGCCAGCGGCGGCGCGGGCGCAGCGTGCGCGGTGCCACCGGCGCTGGGGCCGCCTCGCGTGCTGGCGTCTCCACGGCCGCACGCGCAGCGGCGAGGATCGCCGCGTCCAGTGCCGGCGGAGGGCCCTGTTCGGTGCGGCGCCCAAGCAGGCGTGCCAGTTCGCGTTCTTCCGGCGTCAGTGCATCGTCTCGGTTCATGCGTTCAGTCCCGCACGCAGCTTGTCCATCGCATAGCGCAGCCGCGATTTCACGGTTTCCCGGCCAACGCCGGTGATCTGGCCGATCTCCTCCAGGCTCAGTTCCTGTTCCAGCCGCAGCTGCAGCACTTCGCGCTGTTCTGCGGGCAGTTCTTCCATCGCCAGCTGGATGCGGCGACGTTGCTCGAATTCGGACAATTCCGCTTCCGGTGTCTGCCCATCTTCCAGCGCGGCCAGGCGCAGATCGGCATCGGCCGGTGCAGGGGGGCGATGGCGGGCGGCGCGCCAGTGGTCGTTCAGGCGGTTGTGGGCGATGCGGAACAGCCAGGTGCTGAAGGCGGCATCGGCCTGCCAGCCTGCACGCGCGCTGATCACCCGCTGCCAGACGTCCTGGAACATCTCCTCGGCCAGCGCGGTGTCGCGCAGCTGCCGCAGCAGGAAGCCGAACAGGCGCTTGCGATGACGGGCATACAGGCTTTCGAACGCGTGCACTTCACCGGCGGCCCAAGCCAGCATCAAGGCTTCATCGGTTGGCAGGGCGCTGGCATCCACGCCGTACAGGGTAAGCCCTGCAGGCGGTGGCGCATAGCCAGCGATGGGGTGGGACAGGGCGACAGTCACGGCAGGAACCGGGAGGGGATCGAAAGGAAAAACGCCCGAGGGCACGTTTCGGGGTTGCCGGGCTTCCATTGCCCCCCGGGTGGCGCGTTATGCTCGGTAATTCAGGGGAGGCGGCGCTCAGGCGGCGCCAAGAGAACGTCATTTGTCCACCGAAGCCGACCGCGCGCTGGAAGCGTCAAACAACGAGCCTGTGCTGAGCGCAGCGCTGGTGCGCGCGCTGCATGCGCTGCTGCCGGAAACGGCGATCGTGCGCGTCGGCTGGGACGATCCGCAGCTCGGCAGCGGGCAGGGCGGTTGGCCGATCGGCGGTGGCGAGGAGGACATCTGGCAGCCGCTGGCCGACCACGCCGAAGGCCGCCACGGCTGGGAATACGACGGCGCCCGGCTGCTGCTGTCGGTACGCGGCGCGACGCCTTCCCCGGCCTGGTGGGGGCTGGCCCGGCAGGCCATGGAGCTGGCCCTGCAGCGGGGCCGCCAGGCGGGGCAGATCAAGGCGCTGGAAGAAGCTGAGCGGTTGCAGCAGGCCCTGTTCCAGATTGCCGACCTGGCCGGTGCCGACCTGGAAATGAGCGAGATGCTGCGCCACGTGCATGGCGTGCTGGGCACGCTGATGTATGCGCAGAACTGCTACATCGTCGAGTATGACGATGCCCGCCGGCAGATCCGCTTCCTGTACTTCGCCGACCAGGTCGATGATTTCGTCGCCGATCCTGCCCAGGGCTACGACATCGACCAGATGCCGCGCAGCCTGACAGTAGCGCTGCTGCGGCATGGCCGGCCGTTGAGCGGGCCTTCGCGCGAACTGCTGGCGCGGGTAGACCAGGAGCACGACCCGCAGCGCGGTCCGGAGAGCCTGGACTGGCTGGGCGTGCCGATGCTGCGCGATGGCCGGGTGTGTGGTGCGATCGTGGTACAGAGCTACGAGCATGCCGACCGCTACGGCGAGGCCGAACGGGCCCTGCTGGGTTTTGTCGCCCAGCACGTGCAGACCGCCATGGACCGCCGCCAGGCGCAGGTGCGGCTGGAGCAGCAGGTGGAACGGCGCACGCAGGAACTGCAGCGCGCCAATCTCAGCCTGCAGGATGAAGTGGCCGAGCGCCGCCGCGCCGAGCAGTTGCAGACCGCGCTGTACAACATCGCCGAAATGGCGATGTCGGCCGACAGCCTGGCGCAGTTCTACGGGCAGGTACACGGCGTGGTCGGGCGCTTGCTGGATGCGCGCAATTTCTATATCGCGCTGGTCAATGCCGAGGGCGATGGGCTGGATTTCGTCTACTCGGTCGACGAGCACAACGCGAGTCGTGCACCGCGCGCGTTCAGTCGCGGCCTGACCGAGTACGTAGTCCGCCATCGTCGGCCCCTGCTGGCCTCGCGTGCGCAGATCGATGCGCTGCTGGAAACCGGCGAGGTGCGCGAATCCGGCGCACGTTCGCAGTGCTGGCTCGGCGTGCCGTTGCTGCGCGACGACGAAGTGGTCGGTGCGATCGTGGTGCAGAGTTACACCGAGCAGATCGCCTTCAGCGTGCATGACCAGCGCCTGCTGATCTTCGTTGCGCAGAACATCGGCACCGGTCTTGCGCGCCAGCGCGATCAGCAACGACTGCGCTCGGCGCATGCCGAGCTGGAAAAGCGGGTGGAGGAGCGCACCCGCGAGCTGGGCGAGGTGAACGAAAAGCTGCTGGGCCAGATCGGCGAGCGCCTGCGCGCCGAGCAGCGACTGACCCACCAGGCGATGCACGACGCGCTGACCGGACTGCCCAATCGCCTGCACCTGCTGGACAGGCTGCAGGATGCGCTGGCGCTGGCCCGGCGCGAAGGTGGCCCGGTGTTCGCGGTGCTGTTCCTGGACCTTGACCGCTTCAAGCTGGTCAACGACAGCATCGGTCACGCCGCCGGCGATCGCATGCTGGTGGAAGTAGCCAAGCGCATCGTGTCCATGGCCGGCGACAATGATGTGGTGGCGCGCCTGGGCGGTGATGAGTTCGCCGTGCTGCTGCACTGTCCGGAGGGCTTGGCGCAGGCGCTGGATTTCGGCCAGCGGCTGTTGCTGGCACTGCAGGAATCGATGTGGATCGCCGGTCGCGAGCTGTTCCCCTCCGGCAGCCTGGGCATCGCCTTGTGGAACCCGCGCTATCGCACCGGCGAGGAACTGCTGCGCGACGCCGATGCGGCGATGTACCGGGCCAAGGCCCAGGGCCACGACCGCTGCTCGATCTTCGATGAGGAGATGCGCGAGCAGGCGCTGCGCAGCCTGGATCTCGAGGCCGACCTGCGGCGGGCGATCAACAACCGTGATTTCGTGCCGTTCTACCAGCCGATCGTGCGCCTCTCCGACGGCGAGGTGGTCGGCCACGAGGCCCTGCTGCGCTGGAAGCACGAGCGCCGTGGACTGCTGCTGCCAGGCGCGTTCCTGGAACTGGGCGAGGAAAGCGGCCTGATCGAACAGGTCGACTGGTTGATCTACGAGCAGGTCATCGCCGGCCTTGCCGATGGTGGGCGTGGCTATGTGTCGGTCAACGTGTCGCCGCGGCATTTCCGCTCCGCCGAGTTCAGCGGGCGCCTGTATGGCCTGCTGGAGGCGAGCAACGCGGACCCGCGGCGACTGCGCCTGGAGATCACCGAGGTCGCGCTGCTCGACGACGGTCCACACACGCTGCGCATCCTGAAGGGCCTGCGTGAACGTGGCATCCAGGTGCAGCTGGATGATTTCGGAACGGGTTTCTCGGCGCTGTCCTACCTGCACCGTTTCCCGATCAGCACGTTGAAGATCGACCAGAGCTTCATTGCCGGCCTGCACGGCCCGGAGGCACAGAGCACGCGCGCGCTGGTCGAAGGCGTGCTGTCACTGGCACGCACGCTGGGCATCGAGACGATCGGCGAAGGCATCGAGACCGAGGCGCAGCGTGCCACGCTGTTCGAGCTCGGCTGCGACTACGGCCAGGGCTACCTGCTGGGCCGGCCGGCACCGTGGACGCGCGCGGCAGCCTGAGCCACCGCGCACGTAGTCCTCAACGCAGCGCCGCGCGGCGCTTCTCGTCGATCCACTTCGAGGCCTGGGCCGGCTGGTAGTTCTTCATCCAGGCCAGCATCTCCTCGATGTCCGAGCCGTACCACAGGTCCTGGCGCTGCTCGGGGTGCAGGAAGCGCTCTTCCACCATGCGATCGATCATGCCGATCAGCGGCGCATAGAAGCCGTCCACATCAAGGAACGCGCAGGGCTTGTTGCCGATGCCGAGCTGGCGCCAGGTCAGCATCTCGAAGATCTCTTCCATGGTGCCGAAGCCGCCGGGCAGGGCGACGAAGCCATCGGACAGATCGAACATGCGCGACTTGCGCTCATGCATCGAACCGACGATCTCCAGTTCGGTCAGGCCGCGATGGGCCACTTCCCAGTCGGCCAGCTGGCGCGGAATCACGCCGGTGACCTCACCGCCGGCGGCGAGCACGGCATTGGCCACGGTACCCATCAGGCCGACATTGCCGCCGCCGTACACCAGGCGCATGCCGTCGCGGGCGATGCGATCGCCCAGCGCGATGGCGCGTTCGGTGTAGACCGGCTTGCTGCCAGCGTTGGAACCGCAGTACACACAGATCGACTTCATGGATCTTCCTGTCTTGGCCGGAAACGAAAACGCCCCGCGGTCAACCAGTGAAGCCGGTCGCAGGGCGGGGTGTCCGGGCAATTATGAGGCTTTGCCGTTGTTCTCTGTAGCGCCGGGCTTTGCCCGGCGATATTTCGTTCAGATCAGGGCCAGCCCTTCAGCCGGGCAGCGCCCGGCTCTACGAGGGTCTGGGATTACGCAGCGGCCGCCTGTTCGCGGCGCGGCCCTTCACGCAGCGCACGGCCCACCATGCCTACCAGCAGGTCCAGCTCGCTGCTGTCCATGCCGAAGTGCGGGGTGAAGCGCAGCGAGTTCTCGCCACCATGGATCACGTTGATGCCGTGCTGGCGCAGCCATTCCTCGGTGGAATTGGCGCCATAGCACTTGAACTGCGGGGCCAGTTCGCAGGAGAACAGCAGGCCGGTGCCCTGCACCTTGGTGATCAGGCCGCCCAGTTCGTTCTTCAGCTGCTCCAGCGTGCGCACGGCCTCGGCACCGCGCTCGGCGATGTTGGCGCGGACCTGCGGGGTCAACTGGGCCAGGGTGGCGCAGGCCACGTCCAGCGCACGCGGATTGCTGGTCATGGTGTTGCCGTAGATGCCCTTGCGGTACAGCTGCGCGGCGTGCTCGGTCACGGCCAGCACCGACAGCGGATACTGCGCGGCGTTCAGTGCCTTGGAGTAGGTTTCCATGTCCGGCGCGTCCAGGCCTTCGAAGCCCGGATAGTCGACCACCGACAGCACGCCATGGGCGCGCAGGCCGGCCTGGATCGAGTCCAGCAGCAGCAGGCTGCCGTGGGCGCGGGTCAGTTCGCGGGCCAGTGCATAGAACGCCGGCGGCACGGAGCGGCCCGGGTCACCTTCGCCCATCACCGGCTCCAGGAACACCGCTTCGATGAACCAGTTGTTGTGCGCGGCATCCTCGAACACCTTGCGCAGGCCGGCCTCGTCGTACGGGGCGACGGTGATCACCGACTCCTCGCCACGGTAGCTGGCCAGATGCTGCATGTAGGTCTTGCGGCTGGAATCGGAATACAGCGCCGGTCGGTCGGTGCGGCCGTGGAAGCTGCCCTTGATGACTACGCGCTTGATTGCCGCACCGGCATGGCGGGCACCCGGGTCGGTCTGCAGCTTGGCGTTGACGTCGGCGATGCGCGCGGCCAGGCCAACCGCTTCAGAGCCGGAATTCAGGCACATGAAGCGCGTGAACGGGCAGCCGCCACGACGGTGGCCGATCTCGGCCCGCAGCGCGGTGATGAAGCGCTGCTGGGACAGGCTGGGGGTCATGATGTTGGCCATCACCTGCGGCCGTGACATCGCCTCCATGACGGCGTCCGGGGTGTGGCCGAAGCCCAGCATGCCGTAGCCGCCGGCGTCGTACAGCACCGCGCCTTTCAGGGTGACCACCCACGGACCACGCGCGGCCAGCGCCACGTACGGGGTCACCGCATCATCGGCGTAGAAATTGACGAAGCCGTCCTGCATGGCATCGATCTGCGCCTGCTCATCCTGTGCCAGCAGCGGCCCCAGCTCAGCCTGCACGCGCGCGAATTCGGCAGCAGCGGCATCGACCGCGGCGACCAGCTGCGGATGGTTGGCGGCGAGGGTGGTCAGGGTTGCGTCATCCAGGCCGTTGGTGAGGCGGGTGCCGGGCTGGGCGCGGAGGGGGGCGAGGCGTTCGATGAAGCTCATTGCAGATCTCCTGAAACGTTGGGTCGCACGGGCCTTCAAAAGCAAAACGCGCGTCTTCACGCGCGCTTGGGGCGGGCTCGTGCAGCGGACTTCCTCGTCGATGCTAGCACTTGTTTTTTTGCGCGATAACCCCGCAAAAGACTGCTGCATAGCAGCATTTTGCGCGACGTTCGGCCTCGCTCGTGCCGGCTCGCAGACGCTGGACGTACAATGCGCGCCATTGTCGACCTGTTGCCGTCCACTGCCTTGAAGAAGTCCGATTTCCATTACGAACTGCCGGCCGAACTGATCGCCCAGGCCCCCTTGGCCGAACGCTCGGCGAGCCGCCTGCTGCTGGTGCCGCCGGCGCCGGCTGCCTTCACCGACCTGCAGGTGCGCGACCTGCCATCGCTGCTGCAACCGGGCGATCTGCTGGTGTTCAACGACACCCGGGTGATTCCGGCGCGCCTGTTCGGGCAGAAGGCCAGCGGTGGCCGCGTGGAAATCCTGATCGAGCGCCTGCTCGGCGGCCAGCAGGCGCGGGCCCAGGTCGGTGCCAGCAAGTCGCCGAAGGCCGGCAGCCGCATCGCCCTGGATGCCGGTGGCGAAGCCGAAGTGCTGGGGCGCGACGGCGAGTTCTACGTGCTGCAGTTCCATGTGCCGGAATCGCTGGAGCAGTGGCTGCTGCACGCCGGCCGGCTGCCGTTGCCGCCCTACATCCAGCGCGAGCCCGGTGTGGACGACCGCGAGCGCTACCAGACCGTGTTCGCGCGCGAAGTGGGCGCCGTGGCGGCACCGACCGCAGGCCTGCACTTCGATGAGGCGCTGCTGGCAGCACTGAAGGACAAGGGCGTGGATTTCGGCCACGTCACCCTGCACGTGGGCGCAGGCACGTTCCAGCCGGTGCGCGCCGACGACCTGAAGGACCACGTCATGCACCGCGAGTGGCTGAACGTCGGTGCCGAGCTGGTGCAGCAGGTGCGACGCACGCGTGCGGCCGGTGGCCGGGTGATCGGCGTGGGCACGACCGTGGTGCGCGCGCTGGAAAGCGCGATGCGTGAGGGCGAGCTGCTGCCGTTCGCGGGCGAAACGCAGATCTTCATCACCCCCGGCTACCGGATCCGCAGCGTCGACGCGATGGTGACCAATTTCCACCTGCCCGAAAGCACGCTGCTGATGATGATCTCGGCGTTTGCCGGCAAGGGGCGCGTGTTCGAGGCTTACCAGCACGCGATCGAGCAGCGCTACCGGTTCTTCAGCTACGGCGACGCGATGCTGCTGTTCCCGCAGGCGGGGTAGGGCCGAGGTGGGTAGCGCCGGGCCATGCCTGGCGGGGCGCAGTTGCGGGTCATCCGCAGGGCATGGCCCGGCGCTACCGGAGCAGGAAAGGCGGTTTTGGGAGACAATAGACAACTATTTGCCCGAACGACCGTTCCATGTCCCGATTGCAGTTCCAGCTCCAGACCCGTGATGGCCGCGCCCGCCGTGGCCGCCTGACCTTCCCGCGTGGCACGGTGGAAACGCCGGCCTTCATGCCGGTGGGGACCTATGGCTCGGTCAAGGGCATCCTGCCGGACCAGGTGCGTGCGCTGGGCGCCGAGATCATCCTCGGCAACACCTTCCACCTGTACCTGCGGCCGGGCCTGGACATCATCGCCGACCACGGCGGCCTGCACGGCTTCTGCCGCTGGGATGGCCCGATCCTGACCGACTCCGGCGGCTTCCAGGTGTTCTCGCTGGCCCACCGCCGCAAGATCACCGAGCAGGGCGTGACCTTCGCCTCGCCGACCGACGGTGCCCGGGTGTTCCTGGGCCCGGAGGAGAGCATGAAGATCCAGAAGGTGCTCGATTCGGACGTGGTGATGATCTTCGACGAGTGCACGCCGTACCCGGCCACCGAGGACGTCGCCCGCCGATCGATGGAACTGAGCCTGCGCTGGGCCCAGCGCAGCCGCAACGCGCATGACGAACTGGGCAACGATGCGGCCCTGTTCGGCATTGTCCAGGGCGGGGTGCACACCGACCTGCGCAGCCGTTCGGCCGAGGCCCTGCAGGGGATCGGCTTCGACGGCTATGCCATTGGCGGCCTGGCCGTGGGCGAGCCGGAAGACGAGCGCAACGCCATGCTCGACCATCTGGATCCGGAGCTGCCGGCCGACCGTCCGCGCTACCTGATGGGCGTTGGCCGCCCTGAAGACCTGGTCGAGGGTGTCGCACGCGGCGTGGACATGTTCGATTGCGTGATGCCGACCCGCAATGCGCGCAACGGCCACTATTTCACCTCGTTTGGCACCGTCCGCATCCGCAATTCGCAGTACGCGCGGGACATGGACCCGATCGAGCCGGGCTGTGGCTGCGTGGCCTGTGCCGGCGGCTATACCCGCTCGTACCTGCGCCATCTGGACCGCTGCAACGAGATGCTGGCGCCGATGCTGGGCACCCAGCACAACCTCTTCTATTACGAAAAACTGATGGCCGACATCCGCGTAGCCATCGAGGCGGGAACCTTCCTGGCCTTCCGCGAGTCCTTCTACGCAGCACGCGGGGCGGTAGCGCCGCCCCTGTAAACCCGCAGCACCCCCTGCCAAACGGCCCAAGGACGAACGCCCGGGGCCGTGGCATACTTCAAGGCTGACCCAGATCCGCGGTCGACACCTCGTGCCCGTGAAACGGCCGAAGCGCCGCCCAACCAAAGGACCAACGATGAACCTGCTTGCCTTCCTGATTCCCGCCGCCCACGCCCAGGCCGCTGGCGGCCAACCGCAGGGCATGGGCCTGACCACGCTGCTGTTCCCGATCATCCTGATCGCCATCATGTACTTCCTGATGATCCGCCCGCAGATGAAGCGGCAGAAGGAGCACAAGGCCATGCTGGAGAAGATCAAGCGCGGCGACGAAGTGCTGACCAACGGCGGCATCGCCGGCAAGGTCACCGATATCGGCGACAACTTCGTCACCGTCGAAGTGGCCGAGAACGTGCGCATCCGCGTGCAGAAGGGCGCTGTCGGCAGCGTGCTGCCGACCGGCACCCTGGATTCGGCCAAGTAAGCCACTCCCTTTCTGAAGCACAACCGCGGCGCCGGGGATGGCGCCGCGCGGGACCCAAGCAATGCTCGAATTTCCACGCTGGAAGTACGTCGTCATCGTGATCGTACTGGCGCTCAGCACGCTGTACGCACTGCCCAACATCTACCAGAAGGACCCGGCCATCCAGATCACCGCCAACCGTGGCGGGCAGATCGACGATGCGCTGCGCGACCGTGTGCTGGCCGACCTCAAAAAGGCCGGTGTCACCACGATCGGTGCAGAGAAGGAAGGGGACAGCCTGATCGTCCGCCTGTCGGACCTGAAGTCGCAGTCTGCCGCCAGCGATGCGCTGCGTGACAGCGTGGGCGAGAACTACACGGTTGCCCTGAACCTGGCCTCGACCGTGCCGGACTGGCTGGCCAAGCTCGGCGGCCGCCCGATGGTGCTGGGCCTGGACCTGCAGGGCGGCGTGCACTTCGTGCTGCAGGTCGACCAGAAAGCCGCGCTGGACAAGCGCCTGGACGCCTACACCGAGGACGTGCGCAGCACCCTGCGTGATGCGCGCATCGCCTACCAGTCGGTCGAGCGTCGTGCCGACAACACCATCGTCGCCAACCTGAGCCCTTCGGCCGGCGAAGACGCCGGTACGCGTGCCCGCGCCGCGCTGGCCAAGGCGCAGCCGACCCTCGGCTATGACGTCAGTGGCAACCGCATCACGGTCTCCATTCCGGAAGCGGAAATCACGCAGATCGCCAACGGCGCCATCGAGCAGAACATCAACACCCTGCGCAACCGCGTGAACCAGCTCGGCGTGTCCGAGCCGATCATCCAGCGCCAGGGTGCTGATCGCGTGGTGGTGCAGCTGCCGGGCGTGCAGGACACGGCCGAAGCCAAGCGCATGATCGGTGCCACCGCCACCCTGGAATATCGGGCTGTGGTGGAAGGCAACGCGCAGGACGCCATCGCGTCGGGTCGTATTCCGCCGGAAGCCAAGGTCTACCAGCGCCGTGACAACGGCGGTCCGGTGCTGCTGAACAAGCGCGTGATCGTCACCGGTGACCAGATGGTGGCCGCGCAGGCGGTGACCGACTCCACCAGCGGCACCCCGGCAGTCAGCGTGACGCTGAACAACGTCGGTGGCCAGCGCATGTTCGACTTCACCAGCGCGAACGTGAACAAGCCGATGGCGGTGGTCTACACCGAGCGCGTGCCGACCGTGACCGTCGTCGACGGTGAGGAAGTGCGTGGCTTCAAGGTCAACGAGGAAGTGATCTCGGTGGCCAACATCAACGGCGTGTTCGGCAAGAACTTCCAGACCACCGGTCTGCAGAAGAAGGAAGCCGAGGACCTGGCCAAGCTGCTGAAGTCGGGCTCGCTGGCTGCGCCGATGGACTTCGTCGAAGAGCGCGTGGTCGGCCCGAGCCTGGGCGCGGAGAACGTCAAGAACGGCATCACCGCGGTGGTCTACGCGTTCATGTTCACCCTGGTGTTCTTCACCATCTACTACCGCATGTTCGGTCTGATCACCTCGATCGCGATGCTGTTCAACCTGCTGATCGTGGTGGCGGTGATGTCGCTGTTCGGCGCGACCATGACCCTGCCGGGCTTCGCCGGTCTGGCGTTGTCGGTCGGTCTGTCGGTCGACGCCAACGTGCTGATCAACGAGCGTATCCGTGAAGAACTGCGTGCCGGCGTGCCGGGCAAGACCGCGATCGTGACCGGTTACGAGCGTGCGTCGGGCACCATCCTCGACGCCAACCTGACCGGCCTGATCGTCGGTGTGGCGCTGTTCGCATTCGGTACCGGTCCGCTGAAGGGCTTCGCGCTGACCATGATCATCGGTATTTTCGCTTCCATGTTCACCGCGATCACCGTATCGCGTGCACTGGCGACGCTGATCTACGGCCGTCGCAAGAAGCTCCAGAACGTGGCCATCTGACGGGACGACACGCACATGAAACTGTTTCCGCTGCACATCCTCCCGAACGATACCAAGATCGACTTCATGCGCTGGCGCCATGTCGCGATGGTCGTCACGATCATCGTGTTCCTGGCCTCGATCGGCATCATCGGCTTCAAGGGCTTCAACTACGCTCTGGACTTCACCGGCGGCACCCTGATCGAAGCCCGCTTCGAACACGCGGTGGATGTCGAGGACGTCCGCAGCAAACTTGAGCAGAACGGCTTCGATGGCGCCCAGGTACAGAGCGTCGGTGGCAACACCGACCTGCTGATCCGCCTGGCCCCGCACGGTGAGCACGCTCCGGGTACCGGCGGCGCTTCGGCCGAGGACAAGGCGACTGCCGCGGCCGTGGTCAAGGCGGTCTCTTCGGCTGACAACCAGGCCACCGTGCTGCGCAACGAGTTCGTTGGCCCGCAGATCGGCAAGGACCTGGCGATGAATGGCCTGTACGCCACCATCTTCATGCTGGCCGGCTTCCTGATCTACATCGCGGTGCGTTTCGAATGGAAGTTCGCGGTCACCGCGAGCATCGTGGCGATGTTCGACCTGATCGTGACGGTGGCCTACGTGTCGCTGCTGGGCCGTGAGTTCGACCTGACCGTGCTGGCCGGCCTGCTGTCGGTGATGGGCTTTGCGATCAACGACATCATCGTGGTGTTCGACCGCGTCCGCGAAAACTTCCGCAGCCTGCGCGTGGAGCCGATGGAAGTGCTGAACCGTTCGATCAACCAGACGCTGTCGCGTACGGTGATCACCGCGGTGATGTTCTTCCTGTCCGCACTGGCGCTGTACCTGTACGGCGGCAGCTCGATGGAAGGCCTGGCCGAGACGCACATGATCGGTGCGGTGATCGTGGTGCTGTCCTCGATCCTGGTGGCGGTGCCGATGTTGACCGTAGGTGCCCTGCGCGTGACCAAGCAGGACCTGCTGCCCAAGGCCAAGGACGTCGAGGCCCTGGCGCGCCGTCCGTAAGCCTCTGCTGCACGCAGTACACAGAGAACCCCGCGCAAGCGGGGTTTTTTGTTGGCAGGGCTGCGCCCTGCACCCGCCGAGGCAAGAGCAACGTCAACGTCCAAAGCGGGTGTCCGTGGTTTGGCGGGGCGGTGTCGGAGTGCGGGGACGCCGCAAGTACGTCCCTGTAGGCTTGGCAGCCGCATCCATGCGGCTGACACCCCGCACTCCGACAC
>NZ_JBEPSG010000035.1:0-22385 GCF_040548715.1 Stenotrophomonas sp. 2694 | reverse complement strand
ACAATTAATAGTTGCTTGATCAAACGTCTGCAAGATGGACAATCATCCTTCCTGCAGGCGCCTTCACAAGATACCTGCGCATACTTTCAAAGATCCGGGGAAGTGGCCTCAGCGCCATTCCCGTGTGCTGCGAAGTTTCCTTCGTAGCGAGCCGCCCATTATAGCCGACTTTTCCGCTT
The DNA here is from genome assembly GCF_040548715.1 of Stenotrophomonas sp. 2694. Taxonomy (NCBI): domain Bacteria; kingdom Pseudomonadati; phylum Pseudomonadota; class Gammaproteobacteria; order Lysobacterales; family Lysobacteraceae; genus Stenotrophomonas; species Stenotrophomonas sp. 2694. Next base: position 22,206 of record NZ_JBEPSG010000035.1, on the reverse strand, counting down.
CGTCAACACCTTTTTTCAAGGCCGTCTCACCGAAGTGGACGTTGTTGCCGATGCTGCTTCGGCGTTGGACCCGAAGGCCTTTCGTCGTTGCGAGCCGCCTATTATGCCGGACTTTTCGAGTCCGTCAACACCTTCGTTCGATGATCTCGTCCGGCGGTGGCGGCGTTGCTGTTCGCGTTGCTGGCTTCCGAAGAAGTCGCCGCGCTGCAGCAAGGGAGCGAATTCTAGAGATCCTGCAGAATTCGTCAACACATTTTTTTCAGGAGCATGACAACGCATCGGCTGCTGCATGCACAACGGGCGTGCAACGATCACGGCGGCGTTGCCCGCGCGTTGCGCGGTCAACGCCGCAGGCGCTATCTATAGTGGGATGCATACAGGAAGGAAGACGATGGACACGACGGTACGACAGGGATGGTGGCGCGATCTTTCGATGCCGGCGATCGTCGCCGGCTTCATCACCGTGCTGGTCGGCTTCGCCAGCTCGGCGGTGATCGTGTTCCAGGCCGCGCAGGCCGTGGGTGCCGACCAGGCCCACATCGCCTCGTGGATGTGGGCGCTGGGGCTGGGCATGGGCGTGACCTGCATCGGCCTGTCACTGCGCTACCGGGTGCCGGTGGTCACCGCATGGTCGACGCCTGGGGCGGCGATGCTGGTCGTCGGTGCGGGTGGCGCCTCTCTGTCCGAGGCCACCGGTGCGTTCCTGCTTGCGGCAGTGCTGGGCATGCTCGCCGGCTTCTCGGGAGTGTTCGCCCGGCTGATGAAACGCGTGCCCATGGCCCTGGCCGCCGGCATGCTGGCCGGTGTACTGCTGCGCTTCGGGCTGGACGTGTTCGTGGCGATGAACACCCAGCGCGTGCTGGCATTGGCCATGTTCGCTACGTGGCTGCTGGGCCGCCGCCTGTTCCCCCGCTATGCGGTGATCGCCACCCTGCTGGTCGGCATCGCCATCGCTGCCAGCCAGGGTCTGCTGCATGCACAGCAGGTGCACCTGCAACTGGCGGCACCGCAATGGGTCACTCCCTCGCTGTCGTGGACGGCGATGGTCGGCATCGCCCTGCCCCTGTTCGTGGTCACCATGGCGTCGCAGAACATTCCCGGTGTGGCGGTGATGCGCGCCTCCGGCTACGACGCGCCGGTGTCACCGGTGATCGGCTGGATCGGCGTGGTCAACACGCTGCTGGCGCCCTTCGGTGCCTACGCATTGAACCTGGCCGCCATCACCGCGGCGATCTGCATGGGCCGTGATGCCCACGAAGACCCGTCACGGCGCTACACGGCGGCGATGGCGGCCGGCGCCTTCTATATCGTCATCGGCCTGTTCGGGGCCACCGTAGCGGCCCTGTTCGCTGCCTTTCCCAAGGAACTGGTGGCCTGTGTGGCCGGCATCGCCCTGTTCGGCACCATCGGCAACAGCCTGGCCAGCGCATTGGCAGTGGAGCGCGACCGCGAGGCCGCGCTGGTCACTTTCCTGGTGACCGCCTCGGGCATGACGCTGGCCGGTGTCGGTTCTGCGTTCTGGGGCCTGGTCGCCGGAACGATCTGCCTGTGGGTGCTGCGGCCGCGTTCGCCGGCTCAGTGATAGGTCTGCAGGAGGCCCTGGGTGATGTAACGCAGCGCGTAGATCAGGCCCAGGCAGACCACCACGGCCGAGGCGCGGGTGCCACCACGGCGAAGCAGCTCGGCGCGGATGCGGTTCGGCTGGCCGGCGTGGGTCGCCTGCACCCTCGCCAGCAGACGGCTGCAATGGCGCAGGTACAGGGCGTTGGCGAAGATGGCCAGGGCGATACGCGGGAGCAGCATGCCAAAGGCGATCTGCGGTATGCCCGCGTCGGCCAGCAGCATCAGGATCGGCAGCAGCGTGGTGACCAGGTAGAAGCCGATGGCGGCCAGGTACATCCGGCGATGCACCATCCACAGGGTGCCGAACAGGAAGGCGGGCCAGTTCCAGCGGCGCGGAGGCTTCGGCAGTGCACTGTCCTCATGCCAGAAACGTCGGTAGGCGGCGGCATTGGGCCCGACCACCAGCGTCAGGTAGTCGGCATCTTCCAGTGCAGTGCCTACATCGGCGTCAGCGCCGGGCGCCAGATAGGGGTTCTCGCTACCGGGCGAGGTCTGCGGATCGAGGGTGCTCATGCTGGCCATCCGTGCCAAAGGGGAAGCCCGCTATAGCGGCGCGCTGGACAGGATCTGAAGCAGAACATGACGCCCGCCCGGTGCCACGGTGACCACATCGGGCCCGGCGTTGGCCGCTTCCAGGCAGACATAGTCGCGCCAGCCGTCACCGACATCGGCCATCCTGGCGGCACCTTCGGCGCCAGGGTTCCATGCCACCAGCGAGCGGCTGCCTTCGGTACGGAGGTCGATGCGGCGCTTGAGCACCGGGTCGCGCAGCACATAGTGTCCGCCGGCCTGGGTGTAGATGCGGTCGCTGCGGCCCGGGTCACGCGGATCGCGCAGCGACCAGGGGCCCTGCTGGCGGCGCGGCTGGGCGTAGTTCTCGAACTTGTCGAGGTAGTCCAGGCCGTCGACGCCGTCGACATCGACCTTGCTGGCGTCACCGACACGGAAGTAGTTGTGCAGCGCCTGGGTGATGGTGGCTGGAGCCTTGCCGGTGTTCTCGGTGACCAGCTGCTGGCGCAGTTCACGGCCGACACGGACGGTCATGGTCAGGCGCAGGCCGAGGTTGTCCAACGCCGGCGGGGCCAGGGTCAGCTCGATGCTGCCATCGTCGAGCCGGCGCGCCTGCTGCAGTTCCCAGGGCAAGGTGCGCACGAAACCGTGGGCGGGCACGTCGTCGCCCTGCCCCTGGCGGCCGAAGTAGGGCCAGCACACCGGGCTGCCGCCACGGATCGGCGTGGGCAGCGCGGCACGCTTGGGCGAGAGCCACATCAGATCGGGCTGGCCCTTGGGCACGAACGAGAGGAGTTGGCCGCCGAACACGCTGATCGCGGCGGTGGCCTGGGGAGTTTCCACCAGCCAGGCGTCGAGTCCCTGGAACTGGCCACTGCTGACACCCTGGATCTGTTGCACGCTGGATCGACTCCGGATGGCCGGCGACTGCACGGCACTGTAGTTGTTGGGAAGGCTGAAGCGGGTCGGCGCGGCTGGCGCCTGTGCCTGCGGTTGTGCCTGCGGTTGTGCCTGCAGCGCGCGCAGGATGCGCTGGCCGGCGCGACCGTCGGCGTCGGCCCACCCGAGCCGACGCTGCTCGACCTGGATGGCACGACGACTGGCGGTACCGATCATGCCATCGGCGGCGCCGATGTCATGGCCGCGCGCGAGCAGCAGGGTCTGCAGCTGGCGGCGCTCGTCGCGGCCAAGGCCAGGGTCATCGGTTGGCCAGGCGGTGACCAGGCCGTTGCTGCCACGCAGGCGGTCGGCCAGGGTGGCGATGGCCAGCGCATAGCTCTCGGCCGCGTTGTAACTGTAGATCGCGTCGTAATTGCGGAACACCAGCAGCGCCGGGCCTTTTGTCCCGGACGGCAGCAGCAGCGCGGCGCGGGCGTCGGCGGGCAGGCCGGACGGTGCCAGCGCGCTACCGTCCAGGCCGGTCACGCCCAGTGCGCGCCAGTCGGCCGGTGACCGGCGCTGGGTGCGTCCCGCCTGGCTGGCGTTGAAACCGGCGGGGACACGGACTTCCATGCCCCAGGGTTCGCCGGTTCGCCAGCCGGCACGCTTCAGATAGTTGGCGGTGGAAGCCAATGCATCGGGAATGCTGCCGACCAGATCGCGGCGGCCATCGCCATCACCATCGACGGCAATGCGTGCGTAAGTGCTGGGCATGAACTGGGTGTGGCCGAAGGCACCGGCCCAGGAACCGGTCAGGCCCTGCGCCTGCAGGTCGCCCTGGTCGATGAGCTTGATCAGCGCCAGCAGTTCGCCGCGGAAGAAGGGCTGCCGGCGGCCGGCACAGGACAGCGTGGCCAGCGACTGCAGCAGTGGGCGTTTGCCGAACACGCGGCCGTAGTCGCTCTCTACACCCCATACGGCGACGATGGTGACTGGATCGACGCCGTACTGCGCCGATACGCGCTGAAGCAGGTCACGGTGCTGCTGCAGCATGGCGCGACCGTCGTCCACGCGCTGGCGATCGACCAGTGCGGCCAGGTAGTCCCAGATCGGCGTGGTGAACTCCGGCTGCGCATCGAGCAGCGGCAGCACAGTAGGGTCGGGCTGCAGTCCGGCGGTGATCGCATTGAAGCGGTCAGCGGCAATGCCCTGGCTGGCAGCCGTCGCCTGCAGGCCCGCCATGCAGCGGGCGAACGCGGGATCAGCGGTTGCCGCTGCTGCCGGCGGCGCGGCCGCTGGCATGGCAAGCGCGGCGGCCAGGCCGAGCGTGGTCAGAATGGGCATGGCGTCCTCCGTGTTGCCGGTGCTGCAGCCATGGTAACGCGGAGGGAGAGCAAGGTTGGTCCAGATTGCCGGCCAGCGGCCGGTACCACCTGTGCCTAGGGTGAGGGGCGCAGGAGGCGCAGGCCATAGGCGGGATCGTCCGCGTTCCAGGATGCCGCCACCTCCAGCGCTGCCTGCTGCAGCAGGTGGCCGAAGCTGGCATCGGTGTACTTGTGGCTGTACTCCACGCGGATCGGTTCGCCAGCGCTGAAGTGGAAGGTGCGGCCGTCGAGATGCACGTCCTGCTCGCGCTGGCTGACCAGATCGGTTTCGATGCGCAGGCGCGCGGTGCTGTAACGGGCCCGGTGACGGAAGCCGTCGAGATCGAAATCGCTGCCGACCTCGCGGTTGAGACGCGCCAGCAGGTTCAGGGTGAAGGCGGCGGTGACACCGTCGGCGTCGTTGTAGGCGGCTTCGATCAGTGCCGGGTCCTTGTGCAGATCGATGCCGACCAGGGCCAGGCCGTGCTTGCCCATGGTCTGACGCATTGCGCGCAGCAGCGCGATCGCATCCTCATCGGCGAAGTTGCCCAGCGTGGAGCCCGGGAAGAACAGCAGCCGGCGCGCGGCAGGCCGCTCTGGCGCGGGGACCTGCACAGGGCGGGTGAAGTCGGCACACACCGGCAGCATTTCCACGTCCGGCAGCGCCGGGGCCAGATGGTCGATGCTGGACAGCAACGCCGCGCGCGAGATCTCGATGGGTGTGTAGGCCACCGGGTCCTGCAGGGCAGCCAGCAGGCGCGCGGTCTTGCGGCCGCTGCCGCTGCCCAGTTCGACCACATGCACGCGCGGCCCCACCGCCTGCGCGATCTCCGGCAACACCCGGTCCAGCAGGGCCAGCTCGGTGCGTGTGGGGTAGTACTCGCGGGTGTGGGTGATCTGCTCGAACAAGCGCGAGCCGCGTGCGTCGTAGAAGTACTTGGAAGGCAGCTGCCGTGAGGCGTGCGACAACCCCGCCACGGCGTCGGCAAGGATCTGCTGGCGGCCGGGGGTAAGGTCGGTCAGCGCCTGCAGCGCATCCTGGACGGTACTCATGAAAGATCCCTTGCCAGGCGCAGGCCTGAGAACTGCCAACGCGCCGGTGGCATGAAGAAGTTGCGGTAGCTGGCCCGTACATGGCCGCGCGGCGTGGCGCAGCTGCCACCGCGCAGGACCCACTGGCCACACATGAATTTGCCGTTGTATTCGCCGAGGTTGCCGGCGAAGGGACGGAAGCCGGGATAGGCGCCATAGGCGCTGCTGGTCCATTCCCACACGTCGCCGAACAACTGGCGCAGTCCATCGCCCTGCCCTGCCATCGGGTGCAGATGGTCGTCATCGGCGAAGTGGCCTTCGACCGGCTGCGTGGCGGCGGCCGCTTCCCATTCGAATTCGGTGGGCAGGCGGGCACCGGCCCAGCGGGCGCAGGCATCGGCTTCGTAGTAGCTGAGGTGACAGACCGGCGCATGCGGATCGAGCTCGCGCCAGCCGCCGAGGGTGAACTCGCGCAGCAGGTCGTCATCCCAGTACAGCGGATGCTGCCACTGCTCGGCCTCGCGCAGCGCCCAGCCTTCGCTCAGCCACCAGCGCGGATCGCGGTAGCCGCCGGCGTCGATGAAGGCGCGGTACTCGGCGTTGCTGAGCGGGCGTTCGGCGATGGCATGCGCGGGAAGCAGCACGCGATGCACGGGCGATTCATTGTCATAGGCGAAGGCCGTGTGCTTCGGCCAGGCGGACGCACCGATGCTGACGATGCGTTCGCCCTGTTCGACCCAACCCTGCGTGCCGAGGGCGCTGACGGCGATGGGCAGGTCTTCGCGGTACGGCGGCTGCAGCGGATTGCACCAGAAGGCATGCTTGATGTCGGTGAGCAGCAGCTCCTGGTGCTGTTGTTCGTGCTGCAACCCGAGCTGCAGGTGCTGCAGGGCGTCGCTGCCGAGATCGCCATCGCGCAGTCCTGCCAGCACCTGCTCATCCACATGCTGGCGGTAGGCGTGGACCTGCTGCAGCGAAGGCCGCGACAGCAACCCGCGCTGAGGCCGTGCGTGGGCGGGGCCGAGACTCTTGTAGTAACTGTTGAACAGATAGTCCCAGGCCGGATCCCAGGGTGTGTAGCCGGGCTGGCTGGCCAGCACGAAGCGTTCGAAAAACCAGGTGGTGTGGGCCAGGTGCCACTTGGCCGGGCTGGCATCGGCCATGCTCTGCAGCAGGGCGTCTTCCGGGCTGAGGGGTGCGGCCAGCTGCACGCTGCGCCCCCGCACATGGGTGAAGTGGCGGGCGAGGTCACGCTGCGGGGCAGCGACGGCGGCGGGTACGCTGTCCATGCGACCAGCTTCGACCGCGGCCGGTGAGCGCGATGTCATGGCCCGGTGCCGCGGTGTTCACATCAGGCTGCGCGCATTCAAGAAGGACGCCGCTGCGCCGCTAACGGCAGTGCTGCGGCCGCGTCGTGACCGCGCTGGAATTCCGTGTGTCCCATCATCCGCTTCGACAGCCTGTGCACTATCTGTTCGTGCTGCCCGCCGTGCTGGTCGCGCTGGTGCTGTGGGCGAGCCTGGAAAGCGATGATGTCGGCCGCGCCGGGCAGCGCATCCTGCCGTGGTTGCTGGCCTGCCTGGGTGCAGGGCTGGCGCTGCTGTACAACCAGGTGCGCACGCTGTGCCTGTTGCTGCTGGTGGCGCTGGCCTTCGCGGTGCTGCACCAGGATCTTGGGCACTACCTGCGCGAGGGCCGGGTGACGGCGTTGACGCCACTGCGCTTCCACGCGATCTCGACCTGGCTGCCGTTGCTGTTCGCCGTCCATGCGTTGTGGACCGAACGTGGCCGCCGCCGCCAGGACCTGCTGCTGAGGGCCACGATCAGTGGTGTTGCGGTGGCGATTTTCATCCTGCTTGCCGCACAACAGCCACAGGGCATGCACGACCTGCTGTCGAACCGGCACTTCCCCTGGATACCGAGCGACTGGAACGCGCTGGCGCAGCTGCCTGCCGTGCTGTTCCTGCTGGCCACCGCTGCGCTGGCATGGCAGGCGTGGCGCCAGCCGCGGCCGCTGCATACGGCGATGCTGCTGGCCCTGCTGTGCCTGTGGTGGATGTTGCCGCGGATCTTCCTGCAGCCGGCACTGCTGCCGGCGCTGAGCGTAGCGGCACTGCTGCTGATGCTGGGCGCGACCCTGCAGGAGTCCTTCCACATGGCCTTCGGCGACGAGCTGACCGGCCTGCCCGGTCGCCGTGCGTTCAACGAGACCCTCAAGCGCGCCACCGGCACTTACAGCATCGCGATGATCGACGTGGATCATTTCAAGAAATTCAACGACACCCACGGCCACGACACCGGCGATGACGTGCTGAAACTGGTGGCCTCACGGCTGTCGCGGGTGGGCGACGGCGGCCGTGCGTTCCGTTATGGCGGCGAGGAATTCGCCGTGGTTTTCCTCGACCGCCCGGCATCGGCCTGCGTGGATGCGGTGGAGGCGCTGCGACAGGGCATCGAGCAGAGCCGCATGCAACTGCGCGACCGCAGCACGCGCACCCGCGACGATACGCTCGGCCAGCAGCAGCGCGGGCGCGGCGGTGGCGGTGCGGTGGTGCAGGTAACCGTCAGCATCGGCCTGGCCGACAGCCGGGTCGATCGGCGCCCTGCCGGGGTGGTCAAAGCGGCCGACCAGGCGCTGTATGCGGCCAAGGAGGAAGGCCGCAACCGCGTGTGCGCGCATGGCGGCCAGCGCGTGCTGGCCGTGCGCGGCAGCCAGGTTCAGACGGCGTCGAGGTAGTACCAGCGACCCTCGACCCGCAGGAAGCGGCTGTGCTCGGTCATTTTCACCGCGCTGCCGCCACCGACGCGGTAACGGGCGGTGAAGCGGACCTCGGCGCTGTCGCTGCCGGTCACCTGGTGGTCCTGCACGGTCAGGCCCAGCCATCGGGTGCGCTGGCCGGGGGCATCATCGAGCGACAGTTCTGCCGGACGGGTGTCCGGGTGCCAGGTGGCACGCAGGTAGTCCGGCAGGTGGCGCACATAGGCGCTGTAACGCGAGCGCATCAGGCGCTCGGCATCCGGCGCGGCGTCGCCGGCATGGAAGCGCCCGCAGCAGGCGGCGTAGTCGGCGGCCAGGCCACAGGGACAGGGATCGGGGGCGGATCGGCTCATGCAGGTATTGTCGCGTGGGCGGCGGCAATGTGACAGGCGTATGCTGTCGCGCCCCCACTTCGATCGATCGCCGTGCTGGAACTGATTCCTCCTGAGTTGTGGTGGCTGGTGGTGATCGCCTTCATTGCCGGCCTGGTCGATGCGGCCGTGGGCGGCGGCGGACTGGTGCAGCTGCCCGGCCTGTTCACGGTACTGCCGCAGCAGACCCCGGCGATGCTGTTTGGCACCAACAAGTTCAGCTCGATGTTCGGCACCGGCGCAGCGGCATGGCGCTATGCGCGCAACGTGCGCTTCCCGTGGAAGCCGGTGCTGTTCGCCGCCGGTACGGCCTTCGTGTTCTCCTTCCTGGGCGCTACGGCGGTCAGCCTGTTGCCCAAGGACGCAGTGCGGCCGCTGGTGCTGGTGCTGCTGGTGGCGATGCTGGCCTACACGCTATGGAAGAAGGACTTCGGCGCGCTGCACCGGCCGCAGGACATCGGCCGCCGCGAGCTGGTGATCGCGCTGGCGATCGGTGCGGCGATCGGCTTCTACGATGGCTTCTTCGGGCCCGGCACCGGCAGCTTCCTGATCTTCCTGTTCGTGCGCTTCTTCGGGCTGGACTTCCTGCGTGCGTCGGCTGCGTCGAAGGTGGTGAACCTGGCGACGAACGTGGCAGCGATCTCGTTCTTCGTACCGACCGGCAACATCCTGTGGCTGTTCGCGCTGCCGATGGCGGCGGCCAACATCATCGGTTCGGTGGTGGGCACGCGGTTGGCGCTGAAGGGCGGCACGCCGTTCATCCGCAAACTGTTCGTGGGCCTGGTGGTGGTGCTGATCGCGCGGATGGCGTGGGATACGTTCCGCAGTGCGTAAACGCGGTTGCCGGCCAGCGGCCGGCACTACCACTATCGGGGTTCATGACCCGGTAGGTGCCAACCTTGGTTGGCACGGCGTTTCCAGAGCGGTCAGGCTTCGGCTTCTTCCGGTTCGTCGGCCTGTTGGCGGCTGCGCTCCGGCAGCTTCAGGCGCTTGCCTTCTTCGTCGTACTCGATGAGCAGCACGCCCGAATCGTGGCGGCCACTGATCTCGACGAAGCAGGCGCCACCGATGAACGGTTCCAGCGTCATCACCGATTTCAGCGGGGTGGCCACCACCATCTGGAAACCGAAGTTGTCGAAGATGTTCATGGCCAGCGCGGTGAACTCGTTGTCGGCCTTGTCGAAGGCTTCGTCGAGCACGACTGCGGCGTAGCTGGGCAGCTGGCTGTCGGCGCCGCCGAGCTGGTAGCGCAGCGCCGCCGCCAGGCAGGTGGTGGCCAGCTTCTGCCGCTGGCCACCGGATTTGCCGGCGCCGCTGCGGTAGATCTCGACCTGCTGGCGCGTTTCCACATCCAGCTCCACGCCGATGAACTCCACGTGCAGGCGTACGTCCAGCACCACTTCGCGCCAGCGCTTGTCTTCGCCTTCCTGCGAGCCGAGGCGGTTGACCAGCTGGCGCAGGACGGTGAACTGCGTTTCCGCCAGGTCGCGCTGCTCGGTCTGCTGCTGCGACAACACCTCGCGCAGCTGCTGGTGGAACTCCTGCACTTCCGGCAGGCGCCGGTCGTTCAGTTCGATGGTCAGCAGGGTGCCACGGTTGAAGGGCACCTGCTCCAGGCTGGCGTTGACTTCGTCCAGGCGCTGGCCGATCGACTTGCGGGCCTCGGCGCTGTGACGCTGCAGCGCGAGCAGGTTGTTCTTGCTCTGGTTCTGCAGCAGGTCGAAGAAGCGTTCTTCGTGCTGCGGCAGGCCATCGCGTTCAAGGCGTTCGAGGCGAGCCAGGAAATCCTCGGCCGAGGCCACCGACACGGTGAAGTCGCCCGATTCTTCCGGCCACTGCTGGATGAAGCGACGGAAGCAGCCCAGCAGCAGGTTCTCGATGCGGTTGACGTCCTGCTGCGAAGACGAGAGCTGTTCGTTCAGCGCGTTGCTGACCTGGCGCATGTGCGCTTCCAGCGTTTCCAGGCTGAGCGGGCCCTGCTCCTGCAGGCGCTCGGCCAGGCCGGCTTCCTGGTCTTCGGCCAGCGCTGGCAGGACCAGTGCACGGCTCTGCTGGCGGGCACGGTCCAGGCGGTCGCGTTCGCGCACCAGCTGGCCGCGCTCGACGCGGGTGTCTTCGTAAGTGCGGCGGGCCTGCTCGATATCGGCGCGGGTGGCGTCGATCTGCTGGGCGATCCTGGCCAGGTCGGCATTGCCTTCGCGCAGGGCGTGCAGGCTGGCCTCGATGTCGGCCAGGCGCTGCTGCGGCGCGGCGACGTCGATTTCGTTCCAGCTGATGCCCACCAGCTGGTGGCAGGCCAGGCGACGTTCGTTGTCGCGGTCACGCTGGCTGCGCAGGCGCGCGATGTCGGTATCGCAGCTGGCGATACGGGCGGCCAGCTCCTGGGCTTCCTTCTCGAAGACGGCCAGCTTGTCGCGGTTGCTGAAGCCCAGCAGCCAGCGGCGGCGATCATTGACCGCACTGCGGTCGTCCTTCTCGAAGCGATCGCCCGGATGCTTGACCTGGCCTTCGCGGGTGATGCCGCGGTCGACGTTGCGCAGCTGCTTGGCGTCCACGCATTCGTAGTCGAAGCGCTTGCCCAGCTCGCGACGCAGCCAGCTTTCGAACACGTGATCGCGCAGTTCCAGCTTGTGCAGCAGCGACTTGGCGGACGGTTCGCGGGCGAACGCATCATCATTGCGACGCACGCGGTAGTAGGTGAAGCGCATCCCCAGGTGGGTGCGGTTCACCCACTCGGCGACGTCGTTGTAGTGCTTGTCATCGACCAGCAGCGATTGCGCGAAACCACCGAGCACGCGCTCGATCGCGCCCTGCCAGCTCTGCTCTTCCGAGCGGACCTGGATCAGCTCGCCGACGAACGGCAGGGCCGCTTCGGAGATGCCGGTTTCTTCGGCCAGGCGTGCGCGCAGCTTCTGCATCGGCGCAGGAATGCTGGAGGGTGTGCGCTGCATCGCCTCCAGTTCGCCACGCACTTCGGAGAAGCGCCGCTCGTCGTCGCGCTTGCCGCCCAGCCGTTCGCTGATGGCGTCGTCCAGGGCGCTCGACGCACGCTGACGGTCTTCCAGTTCGGACTGCGCCTGCTCGACCAGCTCGGCGAAGCCATGTGCATCCTCGGGCAGCGCGGCCTGCAGCTTCTGTGCGGCGTCACGCGCCTGCGCCTGCTTGGCCAGGCGGCGATCACGTTCGGCTTCGGCGCGGCCCTGCTCGCGTTCCAGTTCCTCGATGCGCTCACCACCCTGCTGGCGGCGCTGCAGTTCCAGCTCGGCCAGTCGTTCGGTGTGGTTGTCCAGCGCCGCACGACGCTGCGCTTCTTCGCCCAGCAGGCCACGATCGCGCGTGTCCATCTCGCGCAGGCGTGCTTCGATCAGCAACTGGCGGCGGCTTTCGCGGAAGCTGTCGATGCCGAGCTTGAGCGCTTCGTCGTCGCCGCGACGGCGACTCATCGCCTGCAGATCGCCATAGTGCTCGCGCGCCGGCTGCAGGGTTTCGACCTGACGCCGCGCGGTGACCACGGCCTGGTGCGCGCCATCGAGTTCGGCGAAATCGCTGACCAGTCGTTCGGCAGCGTCGAAGGTCTTCGGCGTGTCGAGCATGAAGTCGCGCAGGAAGACGTTCAGGTCACCCAGGTTCTTCGCCGACTGCGTCTTGTGCAGCAGCCGCAGCGCCATCTCGTTGTCGATGCCGAGCAGGTGGCGGAAGCGTTCGGCATAGCCGGAGAACGTGTCGAAGTGATGGACGTCGGCCAACTTCTGCTTGAGCTTGCGCAGGTCCAGATCGAAGCCGCCCAGATCCTTGGCGATGTCGAACGGACGCTCGGCAATCATGTAGTGCTTGCGCACGTCACCGGCGGAGGTGCTGCTGCCGGCGATCCAGAGCAGGCGTACCAGGCTGACCACGCGGCCATCGCCGGCACGGTACTCCAGCACCAGCGCGGTCCAGGTCGCGCCCTTGCGCAGGTACTGGGTGGCGATTTCACCGGTGCCACTGTCCTGCTGGTCGGCCCACGCGCCGCGCACGTAGGACACCAGGTTGCGGTCGCGGCCGCTGCGTTCGGCTTCACGCGCTGCGGCGTTGAAGTCGACGATGGCCGGTGGCGTCAGCAGGGCGGACATGGCATCGAGCAGGGTCGACTTGCCCGAACCGGAGCGGCCGACGAACAGGAAGCCGCGCTCGGCGATCGGTACTTCGGTCAGGCCGTTGAAGGTGCCCCAGTTGTGCACCTGCAGGCGGCGCATGCGGAACTGCTGCAGGCGCGGGTCCGGCAGGCCTTCGTTGAACAGGGCGGGAGTGTGCTTGGAAATGGCCATGCGGTGCTCGGGTCTCTCAGGCTTCAGCGGCCGGGGTTTCGCGCAGCTGGCGGTAAACCGCCGACAGCTGGGATACGTCTTCGGCGGAGAACAGCAGCTTCAACGCCGGCGAGACTTCGTGGCGGTCTTCCTGGCCGCCGAGGCGGGTCAGGATGTGGTTGTCCTTCATCTTCTGCACCGCCGAGGCGACACGGCGATTGAAGCCGGCGCGGTCGGTGGACAGGTTCTTTTCGTAGATGGCCAGTGCTTCGGCCATTTCAGCATCGGCGACCACGGCGCGGTTGCCACGCGCATCGGCTTCGCCCAGCTGCTGGCGCAGGTACAGCAGCAGCACCGAATCGATGAAGGTCAGCGGCGAGGTGCGCAGCAGTACCGGTGCATCGACATCTTCGGTGTCGGCCTGGCGGGTGAACGCCACGCCACTGTCACGGTCGAGCACCAGTTCCAGGAACAGGTCCGACAGCGCCGAACGGATACCGGCTTCGCTGCGGATCAGTGCCGGCCACAGCTTGGCGTGACGCAGCTGGTCGATGCTGGGGCCGATCAGCAGCTGGCACAGCGCGCGGCGCGCATCCAGCGGCAGGCGGCCGGTATCGCCCATGTAGTAGACGTCGTTGCCGCGCCGGGGCTGGGCCACGGTCGCCACCGGTTCGGCCTGGTAAGCGTCTTCGGCCAGGTCGGCATGCGGTGCATCGATGGGGTCTTCATGCCAGCTCATGGCGTCTCTCCTGGGTAAACCAAACCAGCGGGATGCGGGCACGACGGATCTGTCCGTCGCCACCTCGCCATTCGGCAAGCTCCTGTTCGCCGGCGATCACGCTGCCAAAGCGCGTGCCCAGCGAGAGGTAGCCGATGACACTGCCCAGCCCCTGCGGCGCTTCGCGCTGCGACAGGGCCTGGGCAATGCTGAGTTTCGGCTGCCTGTCGAGCAGGTCGTGCAGGTCGCGGCGCAGGGTGCGGAAATCGATTTCCGACGACGCCACCAGATCGCCCACGCTTTCCAGGCTGATGCTGGCCGCATCGTTGTATTCGACGTTGCCATCGACCTGCGCGCTGCGCGGGTCGTGCAGCTTCCACTGCGACCACGAGCGCAGGCGGCTGGTGGTCAGCTGCAGGTCGCGGCCAATGGCGCGCTGCGCCGGGAAGTCATCGCGCAGTGCCAGTGCTTCGGACTGCGCCTGCTTCAACAGCTGGTTGAGGCGGCGCTGTTCCAGGTAGCCACGGCTCTGCACAAAACCACGCAGGCTGCGCGCGAAGTTCTGCAGCACGTCATGCACCTGGCCACCACGCTCGAGCATGGTGCTGGTGAAGCCGCGCAGGAAGTTGCGCTCGTTGCGATCCAGCCGCCGGGCGAAGCCACGGGCCAGCAGCGTCTCCAGCGCGGCATCGAGCTGGGCGCTCTGTTCGGCGTCGTTGAGCAGGCGCCAGAACGCCTGGAAACTACGGCCCGCGTCGCTCTCGCCGATCACGTCCACGCCTTCGAACAGCTTGGACAGCACGTCGCCGCGCTCGCCTTCGTCATCGATGATGCGTTCACGGAACTCACGGTTGAGCTGTTCAAAGTCGTCGCGCACGCGGCGGAAGTCTTCGGTCAACTCGTCGGCCAGGCCGATGATCTGCCGCGTACGTTCCAGCGCGCGCTTGCCGTCCAGGGCCGTCACACGGCCAGCGCTGACACGGGCGATCTCGGCATCGATGCGATCGCGCTCGTCGCGTAGTGCGGACAGGCGTGCGTCCGGGTCGGCCTCGGTCTGCGCGGCCAGCTGCGACAGCTGCTCGATCACCAGTGCCAGACGGCTTTCGGTGGCGGCCACGCGGGCCTGCTCCATGCTGTCGGCGAAGCGGATCGCCTGCAGCGCCTGGGTCGAGAGCTCGTACTGCTCCTGGTCGGCGCCTTCAGGCAGCCGGCGTTCCAGCCAGCCCTGCGCGAGCCAATGGGCGACGTAGGCCTGCGCGGTCCGCGGCAGCTCGCGCGACAACTCGTCGCCGTTGAGCTGGTCCAGCGCACGCTGCAGGCGCTCATTGAGAACCGATGCCGGCAACGTGCGATCGCCGTCCATCAGCAGGCCCTGCAGCAGGCCGATGATTTCCGGTGCGTGGTCGGCGGCGAGCAGCTTCCATTGCGGCTGTTCGCGCAGGTGGCGATAACGGGTGATGCGTTCGCGGTGCTTCATGCAGCGAGATCGGTCGGAAGGGCGCGGCGGCCAGCGCGCGCGCAAAAGCGCGGCGCAGGCACGGCGAAAGCGGCGGCCACGCGCGGCCGCCACTGGGAGGCGACGGCGCTCAGCGCTTGCCGCCCACTTCGATGAAGCGCAGGAACTCGGCGCGGGTGCGGGCGTCCTCGCGGAAGCTGCCCAGCATCTTCGAGGTGACCATGCTGACGCCGCGCTTGTGGATGCCGCGGGTGGTCATGCACTCATGGGCGCCTTCGACAACGACGCCGACACCGACCGGCTGCAGCACATCCTGGATGCACTGGGCGATCTGCGCGGTCATCTTTTCCTGGACCTGGAAGCGGCGGGCGTAGGCTTCGACCACGCGTGCCAGCTTGCTGATGCCCACCACCTTGCCGGCCGGCAGGTAGCCGACGTGCACGCGGCCGATGATCGGCGCCATGTGGTGCTCGCAGTGGCTTTCGTATTCGATGTCGCGCAGGACGATCAGCTCGTCGTAGCCGGCCACTTCCTCGAAGGTGCGTTCCATGTAGGCGCGCGGGTCGTCGCGGTAGCCGCTGAACCAGTCGCCATAGGCTTCGGCCACGCGGCGCGGGGTATCCAGCAGGCCTTCGCGGGTCGGGTCCTCACCGGCCCAACGCAGCAGGGTGCGCACGGCATCCTCGGCCTGGACCTGGGTCACTTCGCCCTGCGGGGCGGCCTTTTCGTTGTTCTTGCTCATTGCATACAGCGCCCGAACGGGGGGCGAGCATCGTACCCGACCGGGGGGTGGGTCGTCCTCTGGGGACGGTTCATCGGGGGTCGTCGTGGTGCGTCATTGCTATCGGTCTGGAGGGGGTGAGGGGGCTGCGCAGGACACGCCGTGAACCCGTCCATGGGGGCTCGATGGCGCCATCCATGGCGCCAACGGTCCTGCGCAGCCCCCTCACCCCCTCCCCGACAGTTTCCTGCGGGCGCGGCCGGACCGCCCGAAAGCGGGGTCAAAAGCTGGGGTTCATGGCTTCGGAGAGTGCTCTGGTAGCGCCGGGCCATGCCCGGCGAGCGGAGCGGTGCCACCAGGAGCCGCCGGGCATGGCCCGGCGCTAGCGCTCTTGTTCTTGAAGAGCCAACCCTCCGCGCTCGCGGGGTGATGGATGGGCAGCGGGGGTCGGGCGGTGCAGGACCGTCCGCGGCATGAATGCGCCGATCGAGCTTACAGGGACGTACTTGCAGCGTGTCCTACCCCGCCCGGCCCTCCGCCACCCCAACCGATAGCCAGCAGGCGCAACGCTTTCCTCAATACACCCCACCCATTCAGCAGAACCTATTGATAGGAATGAAATTAGTAGTATCCTATCTATTACTTATGGACCGACCCCTCGACGAGCGCACCGTGCTGCAGATGCAGCTCAGCTCCGGCCTGCTGTACGCAGGGCGGCAGTGGCAGCGCCTGGCCGACAGCCGGTTGGGCAGCTACGGCATCTCCACCGCCTGCACCATGCCCCTGCTGATGATCGGCCGCTCCGGCGGTGGCATCCGCCAGGTCGCGCTGGCGCAGCAGCTGGGCATGGAAGGCCCTTCCCTGGTGCGCCTGCTGGACAAGCTCTGCGCCAGTGGGCTGGTCCGCCGCGAATGCGATGCCAGCGACCGCCGCGCCAACCTGCTGTGGCTGACCGAGGAAGGCCAGGCGTTGGTGCGCGAACTGGAAGATCAGTTGATCGGCCTGCGCCAGGACGTGTTCGGCGAGCTTTCCATGGATGAACTGCATGCCGTGCTGAAGGCATGGCGCCTGCTGGCCGAGGCTGCCGACCGCATCACGTAAGCCCGTTGTCGGTGAATGCCGCCGCTGCCGTGCATGCGCCAGCGGCTTTTGCCCGTTGCCGTTGTCCTGTTCACCTCCCCTTCCCCTACCGTCCCCGCCCCTACCGATGCCCGGTGAATTCAGTCTCCACGGAGTGTTCGTCCCGACCCTGCTCGGGTTGATGGTGTTGGCCTACCTGGTCAACAGCGGCCTGCACGCGCTGCTGCAGCGTGCCGGTGCCTATCGCCACGTATGGCACCCGGCGCTGTTCAACCTGGCCTTGTACGGGATCGTGCTGGGCCTGCTGTTCCACCTCCTGCGTTGGATGCAATCGTGAACAAGATCGTGAAGAAGACTCTGCCGGTGCTGCTTACCTGCGCAGCCGTGATCGTCGCCCTGCTGGTGCTGCGCCAGCTGTGGGTCTACTACATGGATGAGCCGTGGACCCGCGACGCCCACGTCGGCGCCGACGTGGTGCAGGTCGCGCCGGATGTGTCCGGCCTGGTCGAAACGGTGCAGGTAGCCGACAACCAGGCAGTGAAAAAGGGCGACCTGCTGTTCGTGATCGATCGCGCGCGCTACCGCATCGCGCTGGAGCAGAGCCGCGCCAGCCTGGCCGAACGCCAGGCATCGGTCGCGCAGCTGCGCCGTGAGATCGGACGCGACCGCAGCCTGCAGGATCTGGTCGCCGCCGAGGACGCCGAAGTGCGCCGGGCCAAGCTGCAGGCCGCACAGGCCGCATTGGCCACCGCACAGGCCGCGGTCGACCTGGCCGAACTCAACCTGGCCCGCACCGAAGTACGTGCACCGGCCAATGGCCGGGTCAACGACCGCACCATGCGCGTGGGCGACTACGTGGTGGCCGGCAAGCCGGTGCTTGCGCTGCTGGATACCGGTTCGTTCCGCATCGATGGCTACTTCGAGGAAACCCGCCTGCGCGGCGTGGCCCCGGGGCAGCGCGTGGACATCCGCCTGATGGGCGAGGACACCCCTCTGCACGGCCATGTCGAGAGCATCGCCGCCGGCATCGAGGATCGCTACCGCAGCAATGGCAGCACCCTGCTGCCGAACGTGACCCCGGCCTTCGACTGGGTGCGGCTGGCGCAGCGCATCCCGGTGCGCATCGCCATCGACGAGGTGCCTGCCGGCGTGGAGCTGATCGCCGGGCGCACCGCCACGGTGACCGTGGATACCGGCCGCCACGTGCAGAACAAGAAGGCCGGCGCTGCGCCGACACAGGCGGGCCTGTGAACGCCGCCCTGCCCCGCCTTGGCCTGATCGTCGCGCTGGCCAGCCTGGCTGCGTGCAGAACCGTCGGCCCGGATTACACGCTGCCCGAGGGCTCGGCATTCAAGCGGCCGCAAGCGAATGCCGCGTTCATCGATACCCACAACCCCGAAGTGGCTGCCAACCAGGCACTGCCGGCACGCTGGTGGTCGCTGTACAACGACCCGGTGCTGGACGGGCTGATCACCCAGGCGCTGCGCGACAACGTCGAACTGAAGGCCGCCGACGCGCATCTGCGCCGCGCTGCTGCGGTGTACGAGCAGGCGATGGACGCCGGTGGCTTCGAGTACGAGGCCGAAGCCGGCGTCAGCCGCGCACAGTTGTCGGCCGAGTCGTTCCTGCAGGAGCACGAGCTGCCGGTGATCAACCTGGCCGACGGCAAGTTCGCGGTGAGCTACCAGTTCGACCTGTTCGGCAAGCTCAGGCGCGGTGCCGAAGCAGCCCGCGCCGACGAACAGTCGGTGGCCGCTGCACGTGACCTGGCCCAGGTGAGCGTGGTGGCCGAGGTGGCCGACAGCTACCTGGAGATCTGCCATGCCAACCATGAGCTGCATGTCGCCGAGCATTCCCTGCAGCTGCAGCAGCGCAGCCGTTCGGTCACCCAGCGGTTGATCGGCGCAGGCCGCGGCACGCCGCCGGAACTGGCGCGCGCCAATGCCCAGGTCGCGCTGCTGGAAGCCGCATTGCCCCCGCTGCAGGCGCAGCGTTCGGCCGCCGCCTATTCGCTGGCGGCACTGCTTGGGCAGACCCCGGGCCAGCTGCCGGCCGGGGTGATCGACTGCGCGCACGCACCCACCCTTGCCCAGCCGCTGCCGGTCGGTGATGGCCGCGCGCTGCTGCAGCGCCGTCCCGACATCCGCCAGGCCGAACGCAAGCTGGCCTCGGCCACCGCGCGGATTGGTGTCGCCACTGCCGAGCTGTACCCGGACATCCGCCTGGGCGCTTCGGTCGGCGCCGCCGGCCTGCTGGAAGACTTCGGCCAGCCGATGACCCAGCAGTGGTCGTTCGGCCCGCTGATCTCGTGGACGCTGCCGTCCTCGGGCACGCATGCACGCATCCATGCCGCCGAGGCTGGCGCCGATGCCGCGCTGGCCGAGTTCGACCATGCCGTGCTGCAGGCACTGCGCGAAACACAGACCGCACTGGACCGCTATGCGCAGGATCTGCGCCGCCTGCAGTCGTTGCGTGTGGCGCAGGAGCAGGCTGCGATGGCCGCAGAGCAGAACCGCCGGCTGTACCAGGGTGGCCGCACGCCGTACCTGTCCAGCCTGGATGCCGACCGCAGCCTGGCCAGCAGCGATGCCACCCTGGCCGCGGCCGAAGCCCAGGTCTCGCGCGACCAGATCCATCTGTTCCTGGTACTGGGCGGTGGCTGGCAGGACAGTGCCGCGTCTGCGTCTGCGCCGACGGCGGCGAGGTAAGCGATGAACGGGCTGACCGACCGCCAGGCCTGGCTGTTCTCGATCAAGACCTACCTGGCAGCGATCGTCGCGCTGTATATCGCCATGGCCGGCAACCTGTCGCGCCCGTACTGGGCGATGGGCACGGTGTACATCGTCAGCCAGCCGCTGCTGGGCCCGACCCGGGCCAAGGGCGTGTACCGCATCCTCGGCACCCTGGCCGCCGGCCTGGCCACCCTGCTGATGTTGCCCGCCCTGGTGGAAACACCGCTGGTGCTGAGCGCGGCGATGTCGATCTGGCTGGCCGGCTGCCTGTTCCTGGCCCTGCTCAACCGTGGCCCACGTGGCTACGCGTTCCTGCTGGCCGGCTACACCACTGCATTCATCGGTTTCCCGGCGGTGACCTCGCCGGAGACCATCTTCGACACCGTGGTGGCGCGCAGCGAGGAGATCATCCTCGGTACAGTGGTAGCGGTGCTGTTCGCCTCGCTGCTGTT
Organism: Stenotrophomonas sp. 2694; assembly: GCF_040548715.1. Classification (NCBI taxonomy): domain Bacteria; kingdom Pseudomonadati; phylum Pseudomonadota; class Gammaproteobacteria; order Lysobacterales; family Lysobacteraceae; genus Stenotrophomonas; species Stenotrophomonas sp. 2694. The sequence continues at coordinate 2,224 of NZ_JBEPSG010000035.1, read as the reverse complement.
CCCGGCCTCGGTGCGGCCGATGCTGGGCGCGCGCATCGGCAACTGGATGGAGGACGCAGCGCAGTGGTGCCGGCAGATCCTCGAGCGCGGCCGCGCGCATGCCCCACGCAACCGGCTGGCCGCCGACCTGGTGCAGTTCGAGGCACTGATCGAGTTCCTGCGCCGCGATGACCCACGCCATGCCGGCGCGGCCGTCTCGATGGAGCGCCTGCGCGAACGCATGCTGTTGCTGCTGCCGGTGCTGTCATCGATCGCCGACCGCCTGAGTGCGCTGCGCAGCGATGGACAGACCCTGCCCGAGGGCCTGCCGACGCTGGTCGATGACATCCACGACTGGATCGACACGCCGTCCAGTGCCAGCGACTACGCGCGCCTGCGCGCACGCATCAGTGCGCTGAAGCCACAGGTGGACCGCGATCTGCAGCACCTGCAGCTGGCCAGCCTGCTGCTGCGCCTGGAGGAGCTGGTGGACCTGTGGCAGGACTGCCGCACCCTGCAGCACGCGATCGACCAGGGCACCGCGCCGCTGGACCGTGCGCACTACCGCATCCGCACCGAACGCGCCGCCACCGACAAGCACGTCGACTACGGCATGGCACTGTTCTCCGCGCTCAGCGCCGGCGTGGCGCTGATGAGCTACTGCGTGCTGTGGATCGGCCTGGGCTGGGAGGGCGGTGGCAACGGCGCGATGATGGCCGCGGTGACCGCCGCGTTCTTCGCGGCACAGGACGACCCGGCGCCGAGCATGGTCTCGTTCCTGGTGTGGGCGATGGTGGCTTCGCTGGTCGCCGGCGTGTACCTGTTCGGCGTGTTCCCCGCCGTGCACGACTTCGGCCTGCTGGCGCTGGTGCTGGCAGTGGTGTTCCTGCCGTTGGGCCTGCTGCTGCACCACCCGAAGAGCGCGCTGTTCGCGCTGCCGCTGACGGTCAACCTGGCTGCGCTGCTCAGCCTGCAGAACACCTACAGTGCCAACGTGCAGACCTTCGCCAACTCGTCGATCGCGATGTTCATCGGCATTGGCTTTGCGGTGGTGATGACCCGGCTGTTCCGCTCGGTGGGTGCCGAATGGACCGCGCGCCGGCTGGTACGGCAGGGCTGGACCACGCTGGCCGAGGCGGCCGAAGGCCGTGGCCAGCAGGATCGCCAGCGCTTCGCCGCGCGCATGCTGGATCTGCTCGGCCTGCTGGCACCGCGCCTGGCGGCGACCCCGGAAGGCAGCGACATCGCCTCGGTGGACATGCTCAACGAGGCGCGCATCGGCCTGAACATCCTGCAGCTGCGCCGCGCCCGCCTGGAGCTGCCGGAGCGCAGCCGTGAGGCGGTCGAGCACATCCTGGAGGAAGTGGCCGTGCACTATCGGCGGCAGATCGCCGCACGCAAGCCGATTGTGCCGGCCGAGGCGCTGCGCGAGCGGCTGGACACCTCATTGGGCCGGGTAGGCAGCGTGGCCGCCTGCAAGGCACGCGACGAGGCGCTGATGGGCCTGGTCGGCCTGCGGTTTGCGCTGTTCCCGGACGCGAAGGCGTTGGCGCCGGGATTGGCGGACGCCGCAGCGCCGTCCGTCTGATGCGATCCGCCGGGCATGGCCCGGCGCTACCATCGTCATCCGCTAGCGCCGGGCCATGCCCGGCGTCCTTACGCCACGGCAACAGGATGGTTCAATGAGTTACGACATGATGGTGTTCGAGGCCAGCGTCGCCCCGCGTGAAGCGGCGGCGTTCATCGCCTGGTTCGAGAAGCAGGCGCAGTGGGGCGAGAGCCACGAGTACGACGACCCGGCGGTCAGCAGCCCGGCGCTGCAGGCATGGTTCGCGGAGATGGCGCAGGAGTTTCCGCCGATGAACGGCCCGCTGAGCAATGACGATGATGATCGCGCCGAGGTGACCGAGTACAGCATCGGCCGCCATGTGATCTATGGCGCGTTCGCGTATTCGGTGGCCGAGCGCGCGCATGGTCGGGTGCAGGACCTGGCCGAGAAGCACGGCGTGGGGTTCTTCGATGTCAGTGCGGATGAAGCGGCGATCGTGTATCCGGATGGGTTGGTGTTGATGCCGGAATAGATTTGGCGGCAGGGCTGCGCCCTGCACCCGCCGAATCAACGTCAGCGGCAACGTCAACATCAAATGCGTGCTCTCCGTGGGTTGGCGGGGGGGGGGGGGGGGGGGGGGGGGGGGGGCGGGGCGCCCCCGGGGCCCCCCCCCCCCCCCCCACGCCCCCCCCCCCC
>NZ_JBEPSG010000034.1:0-26116 GCF_040548715.1 Stenotrophomonas sp. 2694 | reverse complement strand
TGTGTGCCGCCCGGCCACCCCCTACCCGGGTACACCGGTACCGCCCCCGCCACCGCGGGCCCCATTTTGTTGGGGCACCCCCGCGGGGCTGGGCCCGGCGCTACCACGGCGGTGCACCCCCGGTAGCGCCGGGCCATGCCCGGCGAGCGCAGCGGCATCCATCCGCCCTCGACACGGTCAGCGGGCCCGATCAGGTAGAATCCGCGGCCTTATCCATCAACGCACGTACGGAAAGACCCATGGGTAGAGGCCCCTCCATCGAGAACCGCAAGAACGCGTCTGACGCGAAGCGCGGCAAGATTTTCACCAAGATCATCCGTGAGATCGGCGTGGCCGCCCGCGGCGGTGGAGGCGACCCCAACAACAACCCGCGCCTGCGTGTAGCCGTGGACAAGGCGCTGACCGCGAACATGTCCAAGGACGTGATCGAGCGCGCCATCAAGAAGGCCACCGGTGAACTGGAAGGCGTCGAGTACGAAGAGATCCGCTACGAGGGCTACGCGCCCGGTGGCGTGGCCGTCATCGTCGATTGCCTGACCGACAACCGCGTGCGCACCGTGGCCGATGTCCGCCATGCGTTCAGCAAGTGCGGCGGCAACATGGGCACCGAAGGCTCGGTCAGCTTCATGTTCAAGCGCGTGGGCGTGCTGCACTACGGCGCCGGCGCCGATGAGGACGCCATCTCCGAAGCGGCCATCGAGGCCGGTGCCGATGACATCGTGGTCTACCCGGAGGATGGCGCGATCGACGTGCTCACCGCCGCGGACAGCTTCCACGCAGTCAAGGATGCGATGCAGGCGGCTGGCCGCACGCCGGATCATGCCGAGCTGACCTTCCGTGCCGACAACGACATCAAGGTCGAGGGCGACACCGTCCTGCAGGTCAAGAAGCTGCTGGACATGCTGGAAGACCTCGACGACGTGCAGGACGTGTACTCCAACGCCGATCTCGGCGCGGACGCCTACGCCTGAACGGACGCTGCGCCGGTCGCCTTTGGCGGCCGGTGAGCGGACAATGCGGACCATGATGACCCCAGACGTTTCCAGCCATCACCGCCGCATGCGTCCTTCCCGGATCAGCGGCCTGCGCGCGTGTGCCGCATGACCCGCATTCTCGGCATCGACCCGGGTTCACAACGGACCGGGGTCGGCATCATCGATGTCGATGCCAGCGGCCGGGTCAGCCACGTGCATCACCAGCCGCTGGTGCTGCTCGGTGCCGATGACTTCCCGCAGCGCATGAAGCTGCTGGTGCTGGGCCTGGCCGAGCTGTGCCTGGAGTTCCAGCCGCAGGAAGTGGCCATCGAAAAGGTGTTCATGGCGCGCAACCCCGATTCGGCGCTGAAGCTGGGCCAGGCCCGTGGCGCGGCGATTTCGGCGGTGGTGCTGCGCGACCTGCCGGTGCACGAATACGCTGCCAGCGAGATCAAGCTGGCGGTGGTCGGTCGTGGCGGCGCCGAAAAGCAACAGGTTCAACACATGGTCGGGCTCATGCTCAACCTGAAAACCAAGCTGCAGGCCGACGCGGCCGACGCGTTGGCCGTGGCCATCACCCATGCCCACGTAAGGGCAACGGCCAACCGCCTGGGGCTGACTGCCCGCCAGGCGTGGGGCCGCAAATGAGGAGCTGCACGCAATGATCGGTCGACTGCGCGGAATCGTCGCCTACAAGGCGCCGCCGTGGCTGGTGGTGGACGTCAACGGGGTGGGCTACGAGCTGGAGGCGCCGATGAGCACCTTCTACGACCTGCCCGAGCTGGGCCGTGAGGTCACGCTGTACACCCATTATTCGCAGAAGGAAGACAGCGTCTCGCTGTACGGCTTCCTGCGCGAAGGCGAGCGCCGCCTGTTCCGCAACGTGCAGAAGGTCAGCGGCATCGGCGCGAAGATCGCGCTGGCCGTGCTGTCCGGGGTCACCGTCGAAGAATTCGCCCGCATGGTCCAGGCCGGCGACATCACCGCGCTGACCCGCATCCCCGGCATCGGCAAGAAGACCGCCGAGCGCATGGTGCTGGAACTGCGTGACCGCGCGGCGCAGTTCGGTGCCGGTGGCGCACTGCCGACCGGCAGTGGCCCGGCCCCGGCCGATCCGCTGTCCGATGCCACCGTGGCCCTGCAGCAGCTGGGCTACAAGCCCGCCGAGGCGGCGCGGATGGCGCGCGAGGCCTTCAACGAGGGCGACGAAGTGGCCATGGTCATCCGCAAGGCCCTGCAATCGGCGCTGCGCTGAGCCGCTCCGTTTCCTTCCCCATTACACCCTGAGCTTCGCCAGGAGCCCCATGTCCAGCAGTCAAACCCCGCACACCGCCGCCCAGGGTGGCCATGGTCACGCTCCCCCCGCCGGGGGCCTGGCGCTGATCATCGGTGCGATCGGCGTGGTCTTCGGCGATATCGGCACCAGCCCGCTGTACACCCTGAAGGAGGCGTTCTCGCCGCACTACGGGCTCAACAGCGACCACGACACCGTGCTGGGCGTGCTGTCGCTGGCGTTCTGGGCGCTGAACATCGTGGTCACCCTGAAGTACGTAACCATCATCATGCGCGCCGACAATGACGGCGAGGGCGGCATCATGGCGCTGATGGCGCTGACCCAGCGCACGCTGCGCAACGGGTCGCGCTCGGCCTACGTGGTCGGCATCCTCGGCATCTTCGGCGCCTCGCTGTTCTTCGGCGATGGGGTGATTACCCCGGCGATATCGGTGCTGGGTGCGGTTGAAGGCCTGGAGGTTGCCGCGCCGGGGCTGCACGCCTTCATCGTGCCGATCACCGTGGTGGTGCTGCTGGCCGTGTTCGCGGTGCAGCGTTTCGGTACCGCGAAGATCGGCAAGCTGTTCGGCCCGATCACCTCGATCTGGTTCATTTCGCTGGCCGCGATCGGCATCTACAACATCGTCGACGCGCCGGAAGTGCTGAAGGCGTTCAACCCGTGGTGGGCGATCCGCTTCTTCATGGAGCACGGCTGGCACAGCATCTTCATCCTCGGCGCGGTGGTGCTGGCGGTGACCGGTGGCGAGGCGCTGTACGCCGACATGGGCCACTTCGGTGCCAAGCCGATCCGCCACGCCTGGTACTTCTTCGTGCTGCCCTGCCTGGTGCTGAACTACCTGGGGCAGGGCGCGCTGGTGCTCAACCATCCCGAGGCGGTGAAGAACCCGTTCTTCGAGGCGGTGCCGTCGTGGGCGCTGTACCCGATGATCATCCTGGCCACGATGGCGGCGGTGATCGCCTCGCAGTCGGTGATCACCGGTGCGTTCTCGGTCTCGCGCCAGGCCATGCAGCTGGGCTACATCCCGCGCATGCGCATCAAGCACACCTCGCACGACACCATCGGCCAGATCTACATCCCCGGCATCAACTGGGGCATCGCGGTGATGGTGATCGGCCTGGTGCTGGCCTTCCGCAGCTCGTCCAACCTGGCCGTGGCCTACGGCATCTCGGTGTCGGCCACCATGCTGATCGATACCCTGCTGCTGGCCCTGGTTGCACGTTCGCTGTGGCCCAAGGCACGCAACTGGATCCTGCCCTTGTGCGTGGTGTTCTTCATCATCGATCTGGGCTTTGTCATCGCCAACGGCGCCAAGCTGCTGCAGGGCGCCTGGTTCCCGGTGGTGCTGGGCATCTTCCTGTTCACCATGATGCGCACCTGGCGCCGTGGCCGCGAGTTGCTGCGCGACGAGATCCGCAAGGACGGCATCCGCATCGACACCTTCCTGCCGGGCCTGATGCTGGCGCCGCCGGTACGCGTACCCGGCACCGCGGTGTTCCTCACCGCCGACCCGACCGTGGCCCCGCATGCGCTGATGCACAACCTCAAGCACAACAAGGTGCTGCACGAGCGCAACGTGTTCCTGCATGTGGTGACCCTGCCGGTGCCGTACGCGGCGGAAGGGCAGCGCCTGAAGATCGAATCGGTGGGCGATGAGTTCTATCGGGTCTACGTGCGTTTCGGCTTCATGGAGACCCCCGATGTACCGCTGGCGCTGATGCGCTCGTGCGACCACGGTGGCATCTACTTCGACCCGATGGACACCACCTTCTTCGCCAGCCGCGAGACCATCGTCGCCACCGCCAACCGTGGCATGCCGATCTGGCGCGACAAGCTGTTCGCGCTGATGCACAGGAACGCCGCCCCGGCGACGGGCTTCTTCCGGATTCCGGGTAACCGCCTGGTCGAGCTGGGCGCGCAGGTGGAGATCTGAGCGCGCGGGGTCGGATCCCTTTTCCACAGGAGAAGGGCTCTGACCCCATGTCCGTGTCATCCAGCTCCATCCACGCATGGCGTGGATCTACCGTGTCGACCAAGGTCGACACCCACCTATAGCAGGGCATGCCGTGTCGACCAAGGTCGACACCTACCAGGAGCAGGCCATGCCATTCCGGCAGATCGCGGAGATCTGTCGAAGGCGGGGTGGGTCCGGTTGCGGGGGCGTGAGCGCCATGGATGGCGCGACCGAGCTTACAGGGACGCACTTGCAGCGTCCCCCGCAACCGGATCCACCCCGCCATCCCTCAGGAAACCTGCTTCTGCTGTCGCTTCGGCAGTTGAAGTTGCAGTTGCTTCTGCGGGTGCCGGGCGCAGCCCGGCCGAATCTCCCCGCTTTTACCGCATAATCAGCACATGACCGACGACCGCATCATCGCCGCCGGCGCCACCCGCGAGGATGACGCCGCCGACGCCAGCATCCGACCCAAGCGACTTGCCGACTATCTCGGCCAGGTGCCGGTGCGCGAGCAGATGGAGATCTACATCCAGGCCGCCAAGGGTCGTGGCGATGCGTTGGACCATGTCCTGATCTTCGGCCCCCCCGGCCTGGGCAAGACCACCCTCAGCCACGTCATCGCCAACGAACTGGGCGTGGCCCTGCGCGTGACCTCCGGCCCGGTGATCGAGAAGGCCGGCGATCTGGCCGCGCTGCTGACCAACCTGCAGCCGCACGATGTGCTGTTCATCGACGAGATCCATCGCCTGTCGCCGGTGGTGGAAGAAGTGCTGTATCCGGCGATGGAAGATTTCCAGATCGACATCATGATCGGCGAGGGCCCTGCGGCGCGCTCGATCAAGATCGACCTGCCGCCGTTCACCCTGATCGGCGCCACCACCCGCGCCGGCCTGCTGACCGCACCGCTGCGCGACCGCTTCGGCATCGTCCAGCGCCTGGAGTTCTACAGCGTCGAAGAACTGACCCGCATCGTGCGCCGCTCGGCCGCGATCCTGGCCATCGACTGCACCGCCGACGGGGCAGGGGAGATCGCGCGCCGCGCGCGTGGCACCCCGCGTATCGCCAACCGCCTGCTGCGCCGCGTGCGCGATTACGCGCAGGTCAAGGCCGGTGGCCACATCGACCAGACCGTGGCCCAGGCCGCAATGCAGATGCTCAAGGTCGACCCGGAAGGCTTCGACGAGCTTGACCGCCGGCTGCTGAAGACCATGGTCGATTACTTCGACGGTGGCCCGGTGGGCATCGAGTCGCTCGCCGCGGCGCTGTCCGAAGAGCGTGGCACGCTGGAAGACGTGGTCGAGCCGTACCTGATCCAGCAGGGCTTCCTGGTGCGGACCGCGCGTGGCCGCATGGCGACCCACAAGGCCTACCGGCACATGGGCCTGAAGCCGAAGAACCCGCCGCAGGACCTGTTTGCCGAGGTCCCCGATGTCGGTTGAACCGCGATTCAGTTGGCCGACACGCATTTACTGGGAAGATACCGACGCTGGCGGGGTGGTCTACCACGCCCGCTACGTGGCCTTCATGGAACGGGCCCGGACCGAATGGATGCGCGCGCTGGGCTACGGCCAGGAGCGCATGCGGTCCGAGCACGGCATGGTCTTCGCGGTGCGCTCCATGCAGATGGATTTCATCAAGCCGGCACGGCTGGATGACCAGCTGCAGGTAAGCGCCAACCTGGTCCAGCTGAAGAAGGCCAGCATGGTCTTCGACCAGCAGGTCCTGCGCGACGGCCAGCTGCTGCTGTCCGCACAGGTCCGCATCGCCGCACTGGACGCGGCCAGTTTCCGCCCGCGTGGCATGGACGATGCCGTCCTTGCCGCGCTGCAACCCCACCTCCACCCCGAATCCGAACAGAACTCTTGAGGAACAACGGATGATCGCAACGCTCCTGGCCCTGCAGGCCACGGTCACCGAGGCTTTGCCGGCTGACGTCAGCAATGCCGCGACCCAGACCCTTGCCCAGGCCACCACCGGCGGCGGCATCAACTACCTCGAACTGATGGCCAAGGCCAGCTTGCCGGTGAAGATCATCGTGCTGGCGCTGCTGGTCGGCTCGTTCGTCAGCTGGGTGATCATTTTCCGCAAGGCCCGCATCTTCAAGCAGGCCACCCGCGAAGCCGACGAGTTCGAGAACCGCTTCTGGTCCGGTGCCGACCTGGGCAAGCTGTACAGCTCGGCCACCGACCGCAGCCGCAATGTCGGCGGCCTGGAAGCCATCTTCGAAGCCGGTTTCCGCGAGTACACCCGCCTGCGCGACAAGCGCCGGCTGGATGGCCGTGCCCAGCTGGAAGGTGCCCAGCGCGCCATGCGCACCACCTACACCCGCGAAGTCGATCAGCTCGAGCGCAACCTGGAACTGCTGGCCAACATCGGCTCGACCGCCCCGTACGTGGGCCTGGTGGGTACCGTGTTCGGCATCATGGTGACCATGCACGACATGATCAGCAGCGGCGCCCAGGCCGGTATCGCCGCCGTCGCCCCGGGCATCTCCGAAGCGCTGTTCGCCACTGCCATCGGCCTGTTCGTGGCGATCCCGGCAGTGTGGGCCTACAACCGCTTCACCACCCGCGTGGAGCGCATGTCGGTGCGTTTCGAGACCTTCGCCGACGAGTTCAGCTCGATCCTGCAGCGCCAGAGCGCTGGCGACGAGTAAGCGCCAGACCCGGGAGTCCAAGCCATGTCCGCTGCCATCGGTCGCCGCAAGCGCCGCAAGCTGAAATCGGAAATCAACGTCGTTCCCTATATCGACGTCATGCTGGTGCTGTTGATCATCTTCATGGTCACCGCGCCACTGCTCACCCTGAGCTTCGATGTCGACCTGCCCAATTCCAACGCCAAGGCGCTGGAAAGCAAGCAGGACCCGGTGATCGTCTCGGTGCGCCAGGACGGCCAGCTCAGCCTGAAGCTGCCCGACGCCAAGGAACCCACGGCCGTCACTGCCGAGGAACTGCAGGGCCACCTGTCCGGCATCGCCGCGCAGGACAAGGGAGTGCGCGTGATCGTCGCCGCCGACCGTGCCGTGGCCTATGAAAAGGTCATCGCGGCGATGGACGTGATCAAGCGCGCCAACGTGGACAAGGTAGGCCTGGCCACCGATGCACGCTGACGCCCTGCCGCCACCGCACAAGCAGGAACCCGGCTGGGGCCAGCCGATGGTGCTGGCCGTGCTGGTGCACCTGCTGGTCGCGTTGATCTTCATCGGCGCCTGGCTGTGGTCACCGCAGCGCAATACCGATGCCGCCGCAGGTGATCCCTCGGTCGAGGCCAGCCTGGCACTGTCAGCGTCCGAAGCCGCTGCCGCCCGCCAGGCCCTGCGCCAGTCGGAAAAGCTGGAAGACCTGCCGCCGCCGGTGGCCGAACCGATCCCGGTGCCGGAAGACACCATCCCGCCGCCGCAGCCGATTGAAGAGCCGCGCCCGCAGGACGCACCGACGCCGCAGCAGCAACAGGCGCAGGAGCGCGTGGCGCAGCCCGATACCAAGGACCAGGACGCGGTCAGCGCGTTGGCCATCTCGCAGGAAAAGGCCAAGCAGGAGCAGGAAGCCAAGCGCCGCCAGGAGCAGATCGACCTCACCGAGCGCAAGCGCCAGGAAGAGGCCGAGCAGAAGCTGCGCCTGGCCAAGCAGCAGGAAGCGGACGCCAAGAAGAAGCAGGCCGAGCAGGAGCGCCTGGCCGCTGACAAGGCCGAGGCCGAGAAGCAGAAGAAGATCGCCGACATCCGTGCCCGCCGCGAGCAGGCCGAGAAGGAAGCCAAGCTGGCCGAGCGGAAGCTGCGCGAGGTCGCTGCTGCTCGCAATGCCGCAGGCACGGCCGCTGCCGGTGCCAGTGGTGCAGCACAGCCGGCTGCCGGTGGTGGTGGCAGCAGTGATGATCTGTCTGCCAAGTACGCGGCGGCCATCCAGGCCAAGGTGCTGGCGCAGTGGGTGCGTCCGGACAGCGTGCCGCTGGGCCAACGCTGCCAGATCACCATCAACCAGTTGCCGGGCGGTACCGTCCGCAGCGCCACGGTCAGCGCCGGCTGCCCGTTCGATGAAGCCGGCAAGCGCTCGATCGAGGCCGCCGTGCTCAACGCCCAGCCGCTGCCGTACCGCGGTTTCGAGCAGGTATTCGCACGCACGATCAACTTCACGTTCACCGCCCAGGATCGCTGAGGCGCGGGGCAGGGCAGCCCTTTGGGGCTGTCCCGTCATCCAATGACGCCTTTAGCTCTGGATCGTGCGGGCCCGTCCACGCCATGCTTGGGACGCGTCATTCGCACGAAAGGTGGCCGCGACGTTAACGGCATGTGAGAGACCCGGCTGGCACTGACCAGGAATTCACGTACCCTTGGTTCATGATTGCGAAGCGGTTCACTGCCGTTTTGTTATCCCTCGTTCCGGTTCCCCCTATTTGAGCGCTCCATGAAGAAGATGCCTCGCTGGCTTGCCGTGTTTGCGGCCCTGTTGCTGCCCTTTGCTGCCGTCGCGCAGCAGAAGGGGCTGGATATCGACATCATCGGCGGCAATGCCTCCGCCCTCCCGATCACCATCGTGCCGATGCCCTACCAGGGTGCAGCCGGTGCTCCGCAGACCGACGTCGCCGGCGTGGTCCGTGCCGACCTCGAACGTTCGGGCCAGTTCCGCACGCTGCCCGAAGCGCAGATCGTCGAAAAGCCGATTCGTGGCGGTGACATCCAGTTCGCCACCTGGCGCGCGCTGAAGCAGAACTACATCGTCGTCGGCCGGGTCATGGACGCCGGTGCCGGCGCCTACCGCGTCGAGTACGAACTGTTCGACGTGCCCAAGGGCGAGCGCCTGCTGGGCCTGGCGATGACCGCACGTGGCAATGCCATGCGCGACGTTGCCCACCAGATGGCCGACGCCATCTACGAGAAGATCACCGGTGTCCGTGGTGCCTTCTGGACCCGCATCGCCTACGTGACCGCCAGCGGCAAGGGCGACGCCATGCGCTACGCGCTGATGGTGGCCGATTCGGACGGCTTCAACCCGCAGACCATCGTGCGTTCGGCCGAGCCGCTGCTGTCGCCGTCGTGGAGCCCGGATGGCAACAAGCTGGCCTACGTCAGCTTCGAGCGTGGCAATTCGGCCATCTACATCCAGAACATCTCCACCGGCGCCCGTGAGCTGGTCACCAGCTTCCGCGGCATCAACAGCGCCCCGGCCTTCTCGCCGGACGGCCGCAAGCTGGCCCTGACCCTGTCGCGCTCGGGCAACCCGGAAATCTACGTGATGGATCTGGGCAGCAAGCAGCTGACCCAGCTGACCAACCACTTCGCCATCGATACCGAGCCGACCTGGGCGCCGGACGGCAGCGCGGTGTACTTCACCTCCGACCGCGGCGGCCGTCCGCAGGTCTACAAGGTCGGTGCCGGTGGTGGCAGCGCCGAGCGCGTGACCTTCCAGGGCAACTACAACGCCAAGCCTTCGGTGTCCTACGACGGCAAGAAGATCGCTGTCGCCCAGGGTTCGGGCAACAGCTACAAGATCGCCCTGATGGACAGCTCGCTGGGTTCGCCCCGCTGGAGCACGCTGTCGCCGGGTTCGCTGGACGAATCGCCGAGCTTCGCGCCCAACGCGAGCATGGTGCTGTATGCCGCCCGTGAGGGTGGTCGTGGTGTGCTGTACGCCGTCTCGGCCGATGCGCGCGTGCGCCAGCGCCTGGTTCTGGCAGACGGTGATGTGCGCGAGCCGGCATGGTCCCCATACCGTACCCAGCGCTAAAAGAGTGTTAATATTTTCTCTGTATTGAACCCCTCATCGGCTTAGGAGCCACAAAGGTATCGCCATGAACAAGTCCACCCGCGTTCTGCTTGTTTCCCTGCTGTCTGTGGCCGTCCTGGCCGGTTGCTCGAAGAAGGTCAAGGAAGAAGCCCCGGCTCCGGTCGATACCGGCACCTCGACCACCACCCCGACCGGTCCGTCCACCTCCGGCCTGTACGGCCCGGGCGACCTGGACACCGATGCCTGCCTGCGCCAGCGCGTTGTCTACTTCGACCTGGACAAGGAAGACGTGAAGCCGGAATTCCAGGCCATCATGGCTTGCCACGCCAAGTACCTGCGTGACCGTCCGTCCTCGCGCATCACCCTGCAGGGTCACACCGACGAGCGCGGTTCGCGCGCGTACAACCAGGCCCTGGGCGAGCGTCGTGGCAACGGCGTCAACTCGGCACTGCAGGCCAACGGTGGCTCGGCTTCGCAGCTGACCGTCGTTTCCTACGGTGAAGAGCGTCCGGTCTGCACCGAGTCGAACGAGTCCTGCTGGTCGCAGAACCGTCGCGTCGAAATCGTCTACACCGCGCAGTAATCCATGCGCCTTGGCATCAAACTGATGCTGGTCGTTGCGGCAGCCCTCGTGGCTGCCGCACCGGCGCATGCACAACGTCAGAGCCTGGCCGACCGCGTCGGTTCGCTCGAGCAGCAGATGTACAACAACAGTGCCAATCAGGACCTGTTGAACCAGATCAATCAGCTGCGGCAGCAGGTCACCAGCCTGCAGGCCTCGATCGAGCAACTCCAGCACGACAACGCCCAGCTCAAGCAGACCGCCCAGGACCAGTACCTGGATCTGGACAGCCGCCTGAACCGGTTGGAAGGGGGCTCTGCCGCCCCGGCCCTGCCTGCGGTTCCGGCGAGCGCACCGAAGGCTCCTGCAGCCCCGGCAAAACCCGCAGCGGCGGCCACTTCCGAGCGGCCGCCTTCCGTCCATGGTGACCCGGGCAGTCTGGCCGTCACCGGTGACGAGCGTACGTCCTACAACGTGGCCTTCGACGCATTGAAGGCGGGCAAGTACGATGATTCGGCGCAGCTGTTCCTGAGCTTCCTGGAGCTGTACCCGAACGGCGTCTACGCCCCCAATGCGCTGTACTGGCTGGGTGAAAGCTATTACGCCACCCGCAATTTCCCGATGGCCGAGTCCCAGTTCCGCGAACTGCTCTCGCGCTATCCCACCCACGACAAGGCCGCTGGCGGCCTGCTCAAGGTCGGCCTCTCGCAGTACGGCGAGGGCAAAGTCGACCAGGCCCAGCAGACGCTGGAGACCGTCGTGGCGCAATACCCGGGCTCGGATGCCGCGCGTACCGCGCAGGACCGCCTGCAGTCGATCCGCCTCGGCAATCAGATCCGCTGATCCGCTGAGCGGGCGTACAATGTGTTCCCCGTAGCGCCGAGCCCTTGCTCGGCTGCTTTCGTTTCCGGGTCGGCAAACCCGTCCGGATCCGGTAGCGCCGGGCCATGCCCGGCGGCTTGCATTACCCGCCGGGCCATACCCGACCGGCTGCTGTTGTAGAGCCGAGCCATGCTCGGCTGCGTTCGTTACCGGCCACGGTAGCCCACCCGCCACGTGTCCCATCAAGAAGTCCCTGCCATGACCGCCGTTCCCCCGTCCGCCGCCGTCGCCACGCCCAGCGAAATCGTGCAGTCGCCCCTGCCGCGCCTGAAGATCACCGAGATCTTCACCTCCCTGCAGGGCGAAGCCGATACCGCCGGTTGGCCGACCGTGTTCGTGCGCCTGACCGGCTGCCCGCTGCGCTGCCAGTACTGCGACACCGCCTACGCCTTCCACGGCGGCACCTGGTGGGACATCGACGACATCGTCGCCCACGTGCAGGCGCAGGGCGTGCGCCACGTCTGCGTGACCGGCGGCGAGCCGCTGGCGCAGAAGCGCTGCCTGGTGCTGCTGCAGAAGCTGTGTGACGCCGGCCTGGATGTGTCGCTGGAGACTTCCGGTGCGCTGGACGTCAGCGCCGTCGATCCGCGCGTGTCGCGCGTGGTCGACATCAAGACCCCCGGCTCGGCCGAGGTCGCGCGCAACCGCTGGGAAAACCTGCCGCTGCTGACCACGCGTGACCAGATCAAGTTCGTGATCTGCAACCGCGAAGACTACGACTGGGCCAAGGCCATGGTCGCCGAACACCAGCTGGTGCAGGGCACGATGGTGTTCTTCTCACCCAGCAAGGGCGAAATCACTGCCCGCCAGCTGGCCGACTGGATCGTGGAAGACCGGCTGCCGGTGCGCTTCCAGATGCAGTTGCATAAAATCCTGTGGAACGACGAGCCGGGCCGATGAGCCGACGCAGCGTTTCCTGATGTAGCTCCGGCGCGGGACAGCGTGCTGGCTTTCTCCCCCAACCGGATGATTTACCCATGAAGAAGGCAGTCGTGCTTCTCTCCGGCGGCATGGATTCAGCCGCCGTCATCGCCATGGCCCAGGAACAGGGCTTCGCCGTGCATGCCCTGAGCGTGCGTTACGGCCAGCGCCACACCTCCGAGCTGGATGCTGCCGCGCGCGTGGCCAAGGCCCAAGGCGTGATCGTGCACAAGACTGTGGACGTGGACCTGCGCAGCATCGGCGGCTCGGCGCTGACCGACGACATCGACGTGCCCGAGGCGGGCGGCGAGGGCATTCCGGTCACCTACGTGCCGGCACGCAACACCATCATGCTGTCGCTGGCGCTGGGCTGGGCCGAAGTGCTTGGCGCCAACGACATCTTCTGCGGCGTCAACGCCGTGGACTACTCCGGCTACCCGGATTGCCGCCCCGAGTTCATCGCCGCCTTCCAGGCGCTGGCCAACCTGGCGACCAAGTCGGGCGTGGAAGGCGCGGGCATCACCGTGCATGCGCCGCTGCAGTTCCTCAGCAAGGGCCAGATCGTCAGCGAAGGCGTGCGACTGGGCGTGGACTTCGGCCTGACCGTGTCCTGCTACAACGCCGATGCCAGCGGCGCGGCCTGCGGGCATTGCGATGCCTGCCGCCTGCGCGCGCAGGGCTTCGCCGATGCCGGCGTGGCCGACCCGACGCTGTACGCCTGACCGGCTCTGGTAGGGCCGGCCGCTGGCCGGCTTCCCCGGCAGGTCTCATTCTGGTAGGTGCCAACCTTGGTTGGCGCTGTCCGCCGGGCGCGGCCCGGCGCTACCAATGTTGGGATTCGGGTAGTGCCGGCCGCTGGCCGGCAGCCCCGGCAGGTCTGATTCTGGTAGGTGCCAACCTTGGTTGGCGCTGTCCGCCGGGCGCGGCCCGGCGCTACCGCTGCGGCAGCCAACCCGATGCTTCAATGAAACCGCGCACCGCAACCGGATCGCTGTAATCCAGCTCGATCATCCGCGCGATCGCCGCCTGCTCATCCGGCTGCTGCCGCATGTACTCCTGCGCGATGCGGTAACCAGCGTAGTACCCCACATCACTCACCCCGAACGGATTGCGGGCGTTGTTGTACAGCCAGTTGTCCAGCGCATCGCCATCCATCTCCGCTCTGAAGCGAGCGCGGATCTCCGATTCGTGCAACGGCCCGTAGGCATACAGCGGCAGCGCCGGTCGGCGACCGCTGATCCGCTCGGCGATGTACTCGGCCACGCCTTCGCGCACCGCGTACTGTGCGAGCGATCCCGTAGTCTCGCGCTGTTGGGTGTGCACGTACTCATGCAGGTTGTTCTGCGCGTTGTTCGCGCCGGGCGCGCTGTCGTAGAAGACCCGCAGGCGACTGCGCAACGGCTCCGGCAGTTCGATGACATCCACGCTTGCATCGCCGAGTGCCATTTCCGCGCCGATCAGCACCTGGTCCCCCAGCGTGGTGCCGCCTGTGCGCAGCACGCCCACCGCATAGGTGATGCTGGCCGGGCGCAGGGCGGGGTAG
Source organism: Stenotrophomonas sp. 2694 (assembly GCF_040548715.1). Lineage (NCBI taxonomy): Bacteria > Pseudomonadati > Pseudomonadota > Gammaproteobacteria > Lysobacterales > Lysobacteraceae > Stenotrophomonas > Stenotrophomonas sp. 2694. Next base: position 12,266 of record NZ_JBEPSG010000034.1, on the reverse strand, counting down.
AGCCTGTGGAACACAGCCAGATCCTGCTCGAGCGTGGCGCTGGCGTGCCGGGCGTTGGCGGTCAGCGGCCGCACCGAGGCCCAGAAGCGCGGCCAGGCGAGCATTGCTTGTGCGTATTCGGCGGCGGTGTAGTTGCGCACCTTCATCAGCGCATGCAGGCCGGCACTGCCCGGCTCGACGTAGTGCTGGCGGACCAGGGCCACCCGCTGCGCGGCATCGGGCTCGGCAAGCACGGCATCGTAGGTACTCCAGAATCGGGCGATGTCATCCATCTGTACCGATGGGGCCGCAGCGGTGGTGACGGTGCAGGGCAGCAGCAGGCAGGCGAACAGAAAGAAGGGCAGGCGCATCCGTGGCTCCGAAGGACGAAGGAGTGTGCATGAGATGCGTCCGCTGCATGGAACGGTTTAACTGCAGGCCGATACTGCGACGATTTCTCTCTACCGCACAAAGTAGGGTAGAATGCCCACCCCGCCGACAGGCAGGGATGTTGCATGGGCCGTTAGCTCAGTCGGTAGAGCAGAAGACTTTTAATCTTTTGGTCGATGGTTCGAATCCATCACGGCCCACCATCGCAGACAGCGCCGGCATCACCTGCCGGGCAACCCCGAAAGCGCCGAGAGGCGCTTTTTTGTTGCCCGCGTGCAGCCACGGTCGGCATGCCGCGGCGCCAGCGCAGGAAATCTTCCAGCAACACCAATTAATTACCTTTAAGGTAATTAATTCGGGAATAAAAAGTAATGAATCGTGCGGTTTTGGCCGGTCAGAATCGACCGGCCTGGTCTCTTTCAACCGTAGTGCGCGCGTAGAAGCCCCGCATCGTGGAAGGAAATCCCCTCGCGGATGCACTCCTCGGCGCGTTCCATATCCTTGTGCAGCTGGATCAACGCATCGTCGGCGAGCTGGTCGATGTCCACCACCCCGCAACAGGCCTGGTCGATCACATGCTGCATCGGCTCCCCCCAGCGCCGGCGTACGTTGCGGATCATGCGGCAATGCCACTCGCGCATGATGGCGTCCATCCGCCGTTCTCCCGGGGCTGCATGTGCCTCACCGGCCACCACCCGCAAGGCAGGTGTCGGGTTGCGACCGCCGCGCAGTTCCTGGGTCCTAGCGGCCAACCGCTGTGCGAGCTCCTCGAGTCGCGTGTGAGTCATCCTTCGCCTCCCTGATCCGTTTTGCCAGAAGCTTCGTCAGGTCGAGCACATTGTCCGGGGCCGAAGGCTGACCGAACTCGTCCACGACCATGAATGCGGTCTCCAGCAGCACAGGATCGTAGATCCATTCCGGTGGATCGCCGACCAGCTCCAGGTAGTGCGAAAGCACCTTGACCGCAGCGCTCATCTTCTCGAAATCCAGTCCCGTAGATTGAGACTGAAGCGACATCTCAACGTCCTGATCGGCACGATCAAGCGTGCCGTGCGGGAGTTGCATTGCCGACTCGAGATCGCGTGCCAGACGATGGCCGATGCTCTTCGGGTTGCTCTCCGAAATCCACTGGCTGACCTGGGGCTGCGCCCAGCGGGTGCCGCCGAACAGGCGGGCCCATTCGGCCGGGCCGCCGGCAGCGGCAACGCGGAGGCGCATGTTGAGGGTGCGGGCGGTACTGGCGTCCATCTGCAAATGGTGCTCTGCATTACCAATCCAGCAAATGACCAAAACGGTATTGACTTGGCATTACCGGGACGGTAATGTGGGGCCATGAACCTCATCGACTACGCCATCTCCCAAGGGGGCTACGGCACCCCCAGTTGCCCCGTGATGCGCCGTCTGGCCCACCAGACCGGCTGTGCGCTGCGGACCCTCTACATGATCGCCCGCGGCCACAAGTTGCCTGGCGCCCGTCTGTGCCGACGCATCGAGCTGGCCACGGCCGGTGCGGTCCGTCGTGAATTCCTGCGCCCGGATGTGTTCGCGCCGGGTCCGTCGTCCATCCAGGGAGAAGCCCACCATGCAGCTTGATACGTTCGGCGAATACGTCCGCAGCCGTCTGGAGCACTGGGGCGGGGAATACGCCCTGCATCGCGACTGCGAATACCTGGGCTTCCAATCACGCAACCTGCTGGCCGTATTGATCGAGCATGGCGGCGACATGCCCGGCCGTGCGCAAGGGTACAAGCCACTGGAGACGGACCTGCTGGCGCAGCAGATCGAAGACATCATCACCGCAGTTGCCCGTGACAACGTGGCGATGGCCTGCGCACTGCGTGGCTACTACTGCGGTCGCGGCCGTCGCAAGGTCGAGCGCTTCGAGACCGCCAATCTGCTGCTCGCCAACTGCGGGCAGCGACCGGTCTCCAACCGGCATTACCTGAACCTGGTCGAGCTGGGCTTCCAGCGCGTGCGCGGCTGGATGGAAGGCATCGCCCAGGCCGCATGAGCGGTGGGCTCAACTTTCGCCCGTCTCCCGACCGGATGAACCCTCGCGCCCAGCCGGCAGCGAGGCGGGCACCTCTCCCGGCCACCTCGGTATGTCGTGGCCAGCATCAAATCCTGGACTTTCCATGAAAGAAGAAATCTTCAGCGCAGTGGGCGCAGCGGCGGCCAAATCGGCTCCGCCGGTAACCGTTGCCGGTGCACTTGCCGCCGGCATCACCCTGGACCGCCTGGTGGTGGTCCTGACCATCATCTATCTCGCCGCACAGATCGCTTACCTGTGCTGGCGCTGGCTGCGCGAGTGGCGGCGGAAGGGACGCGAATGAGTACGCCGCCCACAGCGTTGCCGATGCGCCGCCTGGTTGCCGCGCTGGTCCTCAGTGCCGCAGGCCTGATCGCCATTGTCGAGCATGAGGGCTATACCGACGCGGCGGTGGTGCCGACCCGCAATGATCGGCCCACCTATGGTTTTGGCTCGACCCGGCGCGAGGACGGCACGCCGGTCCGGCTCGGAGACCGGACTACGCCCGTCCGTGCGCTGCGCACCGTGGAAGCGCACCTGGCGCGCGAGGAATCGCAATTCCGCGCATCGTTGCCGGGTGTCGCGCTGACCCAGGGTGAGTACGACACCTATGTCGACTTCCTTTACCAGTATGGGATCGGCAACTGGAATGGATCATCCACGCGCCGGCATCTCCTGCGAGGTGAGTACCGCCAAGCGTGCGATGCGCTGCTGCTGTGGAAGCGGGCAGGGGGCTACGACTGCTCGACCCGGGTCAACGGACAGCCCAACAAGGTGTGTTGGGGCGTATGGCAACGGCAGCAACAGCGTCATGCCCGCTGCCTGGCGGAGCAGTGAGGGATGCCACGCACATTGATCGCGATTGCGCTGCTGGTGCTGTGGTCGTCGGTGATGTTCGCGGCAGGCTGGGGCTGGCGTGGCGATCGCAGCGATGCCGCAAAGGCAGAGGTTGCGTCGCTGCAGCATGCCGAGGCAATGCAGGCCGAGCGCGCAGCGCGCGAACGGCAGGCGGTACAGACCGGGGCGATGGCCTCGCTGGGAGAACAGCATGAACAAGATCGAGAGCGTGCGGCCGAAGTGGAAACGGAGGCGGTTGCTGGCCTGCGTGCTGGCAGTCTCCGGTTGCGCAACGACCTCGCCGCCTGTCATACCGGTCGCTTGTCCGACGCCACCGCCAGCGCCCGCGAACGTGATGCGGGCGCCCAACTACGAGCAGAGGTTGCGGCAGCGCTTGTTCGAATCGGACGCGACGCCGACGACCAGCTCAGGAGCTGCCAGGCGGTGATCGCGTTGGACCGGCGTTGAAGGCGTGCGGGTCGCGGTGGGGTCAGACCTTCGGTAACCCATGACGAGCGTTCACCAGCGGATCTTCGCAATAGCGGGCGATATGAAGTCTGCCGTGCGATCAGTGTGGCGTTATGCTCAGCGTCTTTCCCGGGATGGCCGCCCCATGCGTTTGATCGTGCTGTCGCTGTTGTTGTCCGCTGTCTCCGCCGCGCCGCTGATGGCCGCCGAACCGACGGCGCAGACGGCGGCCGCTTCGCCGCTGGTGATCGGTGAGACCTTCACCATCCAATCCAAGGCGCTGGGCGAAACCCGCCGCATCAACGTCTATCGCCCGCAGCCGTGGGGCCTGGACCCGAAGACGCCACTGCCGGTGCTGTACATGCCCGACGGCGGCATCGGCGAGGACTTCCTGCACGTGGCCGGGTTGGTGCAGGTGCTGACCGGCAACGGCAGCATGCGCCCGTTCCTGCTGGTCGGCATCGAGAACACCGAGCGCCGCCGCGACATGACCGGCCCCAGCAACGTGGCGGAGGACCAGAAGATCGCGCCACGCATTGGTGGCTCGGCGGCGTACCGTGATTTCCTGCGCGATGAACTGATGCCGCAGATACGCCAGCGTTATGCGACCACCGACGAGCGGGCACTGATCGGGGAATCGCTGGCCGGGTTGTTCGTGATCGAGACGCTGCTGCAGGAACCGGCCTTGTTCAACAGCTATATCGCGCTGGACCCCAGCCTGTGGTGGAACCACGGCGCCTTGCTGTCTGGCGCAGGCAAGCAGGTGCCGTCGGTCGCGCGCAGCGGTGCGCGGCTGTTCCTGGCCAGCAGTGGTCAGCCGGAACTGGCTGCGTCGAGCGCACGCTTGGCGGCGCTGCTGCAGCAGGCATCGCCGGCAACGCTGGTGAAGTACCAGCCGCTGCCGGAAGAGACCCATGCCACGATCTACCACCCGGCCGCCCTGCAGGGCCTGCGTACGTTGTTCCCGGCACCGCCGCCGGCGTCGCCCTGAGCGTAGCTGGCACCGGGTTGCGCGGCATGCCAGGTGGTTGGGGATAAAATTCAACCGCTATCGGATCGGTCATGGCTGCGAGTGGTACTGGTCGGGTCAACGGAATCAGTCTGCGCGGGTAGGTGGGCGTGGTAGTTCTTTCTGATAGCCACTCAGCAACAGCCCTCCGATGAGTGCCACTAGATCTACGGGTAGTCGTCTTTGTAGGTTCATCGCTCGTCCCTCCGCTGGATGCGTGGTATGGCGCTCATTATTCTCTAGGCAATTACACTGCGATCGACGTGGGGCGAGTGCGGTGATGGCCGCGCTTGCTTCGTATGCTCGCAGTGATTTGTGGATCGATACATGCTCTCAAGGTGGCGCATTCGGCATGTTTTTTGTGGGGCGTTGGTAGATGGCCCGGGGATCTGTGCGCACGCCCCAGCGTGTAGGCACATGCGGAGGACTTCTGCAGTTCGATAGGGACCGAACCATCGTCAACATCAAATCCAAGCACTGCTTGGCTCAATCCAGATCCAGCCGACCCCGCCGGGCTACATGCCGAGTCAATTGCGACGGCGGCCCTCTTCTAAGAATGCTCTGAAAAATTCACGCAGGGTTGTTCAGGCCCTCCCTAAGTCAAATCACCTGCGCTAGCCTGATTGCCCTCACAACATGGAACGGGGTGTGATCAGTCGCTATGAATTCTCTTGCGATTACGGACAATATCGGCACGCAGCCCCGCCTCCCACTACGCGTAACTGTATACAAGGTGCTCGCAGGAGACCTGATACATGTCCAAACGCCGAACGAGGAGAGTCTCCTTATTGATTGTGGTTTCCATCGTGGTAAAGCCATTCTGGAAGCCGTTCTAGGTCAGAAGCGTAGTCTGGACGTCATTGTTGTCACTCATCAGCATCTCGATCACTTCGCAACGCTTGCGAACTTCGTCTCATCATCGGAAATGCGGCCGCGAATCTATCATTCCGGAGTGTCGTACCCCCAAGGCTATACCCCCTCCGTAAGCCTAAGTACATGTCCTCACTACGGTGGCCTGGAAGCTCCTCTTTGGCAGCAGTACTCAACCTACATACGCGGAACACATCGATGGAAATTGATTGACGGCCTGAGCGATGTAAAGGTATCGAACCTTTTGCCGTCTGAACAGTTTCAAGTGGAGTCAGATGGCGAATACCATTCACTCAACCGATCATCAACGCCCCTCCTTATTGAGTACGCGGGTCATCGCATTATGATCGGCAGCGACGCTGAGGCTGATCAATTGATAGGCGCGATCGAACGGAATGCGGTTACTGTCGGCTTGTACATCGCGAGCTCGCATGGCCGGCCGACACACAATGATGCCTCTGCACTGAAGGCATTGAACCCCGCGTTCATCTGTCTCACGGATTCTTTTGAAGGATCTGACTTCACTAAACACTATCGTAAAGCCGTCCCTGGCGTCGACGTCAGAAGCGTCAATATCGATGGGAGCCAGTGCTATTCGTTCTGGAGCGATGGTCGCGTGGAACGTGAGTCCGTGGAGGTGTACGGATGACGAGTAAAATCGCAGTGCTAGGAGTCAGTTCGCTTCAGGGCGAGAGCGAGCTACTGGCGCGCTCAGTACTTGAAGATGTTGTACGAATTGCGAAACAACATCGATCTACTCTACTGGCCGGGACCGGTGGTGGCGTGTCCACCTTGCTTGCAAAAGTGGCGGCGCAGGGCGGCATTCCAGTAGTTGGCATTTCTCCGGCCACAGATGCAAAGTCGCATATAGAACTCACCGGAGAAGATCCGTCTATTTATGCAACGATGATTTACACAGGGATGGGATACAAAGGGCGAAACGTCACGCTAGTCAGATCCGCAGATGTCGTCGTAGCGCTCGGAGGGCAAACCGGCACGCTCAATGAACTAACGATCGCTTGGGATGAAGGTAAGCGGATCGCCATAGGTCAAGATGGCGACGCACTGGGCTGCGCCCCCGCGATTTTCAGGGGCTTGGTACCGCGCGTCAGCAAGAAGGCACACAATGCCTAGCTTTTTGATGCGCCAAATGTTGCATGCGCGCTTGATGCCGCCTTGATCTCGATTGAGCCCTCATCGGGGTTTGCGCCGGCCACCGACAGCTCAATTGAGGATTTATTCCGTCAGGCGGGTGCGATCAGCGAAGGTCATTTCGCGATCAAGTCCGGTCATCACACGATCGAGTTTTGGGAGAAGGCACGATTGCTGGCAATGCCTGATCTCGTCGCCGATATTGCCCGTCGTATGGCGTCGATAGTTAAAGAAGCTGAGGCAGAGGTGCTGATTGGCCCCCCGATTGGAGGAGCCATCCTCGCTCATGCGGTAGGCCTACATTGCGAACTCCCGGCCCTGTTCTTCGATAAAGGTCCGGAAGGCGAAATGTTGGTCTTGCGCGGGTATAGCTTGAAGAAGGGCGCAAGAGCTTTGATCGTCGACGACATTGTTTCAGTTGGAGGTACGATTGCATCAGCTGAAGCAGCCATTGAATCGCTTGGACTTCAATGCGTGGGCTCTCTAGTGATTGTTGACAGACGTGGCGGATCGCCCCGCGAATCCCTGGCAGAGCTAAAGCATCCGCTACGAGCGCTCTTGGTGAAGGATACTCCCCGCAATGAATCACCTGATGATTGTTCAGCGTGTAAGCAGGGAGTGCGATTCGAAGTGCATAAGGAAAGGCTAGCCTTGGCGGACTGACGATGGATGTCACAAGTGATGAGCGATGGATGCGTTGCGCCCTATTGGCAGGTCGACGTGCGCAAGGAATTTCCTATCCAAACCCACCCGTTGGAGCCGCATTGGTCCACGAGAATGAATTACTCGCCGTAGGTTGGACCCAAGCTCCTGGTCACGAACATGCTGAAGCCATGTGCTTTAGGCAGTGCGCAGCAGTCCCACCAAATAGCACGCTATACGTCACCTTGGAGCCGTGCAACCATGTAGGAAGAACGGGGCGATGCACGGATCTGGTGATAAACGCTGGGATTGGTCGGGTGGTCGTGGGCCTTGAGGATCCGAACCCATTGGTCGCAGGCGCCGGAATTTCCCGATTGCGTGATGCTGGGATAGAGGTAGCAGTGGGCGTTCTAGCGAGCAACCTCAGAGAGGATATGGCGGAGTACTTGTATCGGGTAGGGGAAGGACTAACCAGTGGCTTTCTTCAGCAGTCGGGCCAACGCTGGGACCACGCAGCACAGTCTTGGGAGCAACATAGAGCCGGAAATCGCTGGACCGAAGAGTTTATTTACCGACAGAGCCTGCGAGAGCAGCTTGGCGACGTCAGCGGGCTAAGGATCCTGGACTTCGGCGGCGGCAGTGGAGAATTCTCTGAGTTCCTGCATGAGAATGGCGCGATAGTGACGTATGTCGATCATTCCGCACAGATGCGGGAAATTGCGAGGCATAAGACGAATGGAGTCCTTGAGGCATACTGCTTAACCGAAGATCTAGAAGGCTCGGCCCGGCCGCAACTGTTCGATGCTGTTGTCGCCAATATGGTGCTTCATGATGTTGAAGATCTCGGTGGAACGCTAGGCTGGCTTTCGAGCCGACTGGAGATGGGCGGCCGCTTGTTTGTGACCATATTACACCCTTGCTTCAAGCCCCCAGTGCACGGATGGAGTTCGCTGAGTGAGTCGAGCGCTCGGTACATGATCGATCGATATGGGAATATAGGCCTGAATCTTACGGCCGTTTTCGGCGGCGGCCCTTCGAGCATTCCCACCCTTAACATTCATCGCCGGCTGTCTGACTATATGGCGGCGCTCTTGGCTATCGGCCTCGTGCTCGACTCCGTTTTCGAGCCCGATGGTCGTTGGCACCCGGAGTATTTTGCAAGTCCGTTGGCAGTGGCTGACGATTGGTTTCGGCGCGCTCCTGTGTTGGGTTTTTTGGCTCACAAACCCCAATGCTAACCACTGCTTCTTCTTTTCCCGTTCATGCTGACAGAGGGCTGCGAGGAAGCGAGAGAATGCTTGGCAATCGTATTGCGCAGTACGACTCAGTCAGCGCCTTCTCTATTGAATTGGTTGAGGTCTGTAAGCGCTACCTCGTTGAACGGGCGAATGAACTAGGTGGAGTTACGCGGGCGGGCAAGCTGCACCAACTCACCCAATCCTATTTATCAATACTGCGCCCGATCCCGTTGCCGTTCGCGGGCCGGCTTAGGAACGTTGCTGACCTTCACCTCGCACTTGGCGGCTCGGGAAGCATTCGTGAGTTGCAAGCCACCGTTTGGCGAACCATCTGCTTTGTCCTTTTACCAGATCTCATGGCAGGAGGAGCTCGATCAAAGCCTGCCAGGGCCGCAAGGAACGCCGGGCTGGACTGTGACTTTTGCTTGGAGTTGATCGAACACGCAAAATCCAAGCTGGAAAGGTCGCAGGTTCTCTCTCATCGGGAGGTTCTCTGCCCGCCCTCAGATCCGATCAAATTCTGGCAATCCAAGGCTAGGGTCGGCCCTCCCGATCTAGGCCGTTTTAGCCGGTGCTGGAGCGGACATCGCCGTGCCGATTTTCTGCGTGAAGGAGGCGCGTTCAGTGGTGTCGAGATTGCACTGAGAAGCCCTCGTGGCGAAGAATATGTTCCTTGGCTGGACGGAGCCCGTCTGGTATGTATGCGGCCGGACTCGGTATTTGCCAAAACTGCGACAGCTTTGCGAGAACCTGTCATAACCGGTCCATCAAACACCGCGGCGGATATGACGAAGTTTGCCCGTATTTTAGGTGCGGGCGGCGATCCTCGGCTCACGCCCGCTGCTATTGCCTACTTGCTTCCGACCGGGTCACATTCGCTCTTCGAAGTTCTATTTGGATTGAGGATGGGCACTGCTTTCCCTGATATCCACGAGCTGGCTTACTGGCGGCACCAAGCAATATTGGGTGAATCCTCTAACGATCATTCCGTTTAAGCGATCATCTACATATGCACTCACGTTTAGTACCAGCTTACCTGACCGTGTTCCTAGATCATGTCGCATTTGGTTTAGCTGCTCCAACGATACCCATTGCGTTGACTGAAATTTCAGGCGATGCAACTTCTAGTGCCGTACTGATCGGGGTATCGGTATCTGTGTTCGCGCTCGCTCAACTTGTTGCTTCGCCTGTCGCTGGCTGGTGCTCTGATCGCTGGGGCCGCAGGCGACTGTTAGTTGTAGGTAGTGTTTTGCTCAGTAGCGGATTTCTCGTCATGGCTGCTGCACAAACTGCTTCTTCCTTTATCATTGGTCGATCAATCTGTGGCATTGGAGCGGCGAATGCTGGGGTGGCTTCCGCCTATGTGGCGGACTGGACCGCGCCAGAAGAGCGGGCGCGCGCGTACGGCTGGTTGGGCGTTGCTTTCGGCTCTGCCTATGTTGTTGCCCCGGCTGTAGGCGGCTTCCTGGGAGAAATTAATTGGCGCCTTCCATTCGCGGTTGGCGCACTCGTCGCCATGCTGAATGTGGTGGCTTGCAAATTGCTTTTGAAGGCTCCTATGCCATCACTCACCGCAAGCCCAGCGGATGTGGTGGAGCCGAGGGGCATCGCCAAGCTACAATGGCGGCGATTGATATTAATCGCATTCTTGTCATCATTAGCGAACACTGTTTATCCGACAGCCCTTGCATTGCTTGTCATGAGTCGGTATCAGTGGAATATCAAGGATGTTGGGGCGCTGCTGGGTGCTGTTGGGATTTGCACGCTGATAGTGCAGGTTGCCGTCTACCAATGGGGCGCGAGAAGGTTTGGTCCAAGGCTCATGTTAATTTTCGGATTGACGTGTGGCATTGTTGGCTTCGTCGTTTATGCTTTGGCGCCCACATCAGGTTGGTTTTACGCAGGTGTTCCGATCATGGCGCTATGGGCATTCGGCCCGCCTGCGGTGCAATCGATGCTCGCAGAAGCAGCGTCAGCGCGTGACGCTGGCCGGATGCAGGGAATTCATATGGCGACTGCGGCAGTGGCCAATCTGGCTGGACCCGCGATCTTTTCCTTGTTATTGGCGGTGCAGCTTCAAGGCGGCACGCTCCTCGGTTCCATCGCATATCCCTTTTTGGCATCTGCATTTATTCTCGCAGTTGCTTTGATCCTCTCGCTCACAGGGTTGAACGACTGGTCGCATTGCTGCAGCGGGCCTCGCCGTCGCGGCTGGTGAAGTACAACCGCTGCAGGAAGAGACCCACGCGACGATCTACCACCCGGCGGCGCTGCAGGGCCTGCGCACGCTGTTCCCGGCACCGCCGCCGGCCTCGCCCTGAGAGCGGCTTGGCGTGAGGCAACGGGCCGTGTGAGGATGCGGTAGCGGCGCCACCTTCGTGCGTCGCCCGCAACAGGAGAGCGCGGATGCAGCGTGTGCGTGGATGGAGTGTGCTGACCTGCCTGGCCCTGGCAGGTTGCGCGATGTCGGTGGCGCCGCCGGCAACGCAGAATGAAGCCAGGGAAAGCGCGACAGCCGTGCCAGGCGTGGTACTGCCTGATACCGAGTCACTGCGCGTGCATGACCCGATCGGGCGCGACTATGCCCTGTGGGTGGCGTTGCCTGCCGGCTACGCGGCGCATCCGCAGAAGCGTTATCCGGTGGTGTACGTGACCGATGCGCTGTACAGCTTTCCGCTGGTGCGCAGCATACGCAACCTGGTGGGGCAGCAGGGCGTCAACATCGAGGATTTCATCCTGGTCGGTTTGCCGCCGCAGGAAGGCCTGACCTCCAAACAGAGCCGCTCGCGCGACTACACCCCCAGTGATCCTGTGCGCACCCCTGCCGGCTACTACAGCGATGACGTGACCTATGGCGGCGCGGCCCATTACCGCGACTTCCTGGCTGACCACGCGCTGCCGATGATCGATGCGCGCTACCGTACCGATCCGGCCCGGCGCGTGTTTGCGGGTCATTCCTATGGCGCGCTGTTGGGTGCTTACGTGCTGACGACCCAGCCCGACATGTTCGGCACCTACATCCTGTCCAGTCCGTCGCTGTGGTTCGACCAGGGCCTGCTGCCGCGCATGCAGGATGCCGCCGTGATGCCGTCACAGCCCATCCGCGTACTGCTGTCGGTGGGCGGCTACGAGACGGTCAAGCCGGGGCCGCGCTATTCAACGGGCAACGACATGCTGCGGCAGGCCGCCGACTTCGCCGGCCAGCTGCGGCGCAGTGGTCGCAAGCTGCAGGTGGAGAACATCGTGATTGATGGCGAAGACCATCTCACCGTATATCCGCGCGTGATCACCCGCGCGCTGCTGCAGGTGCTTCCGGGCGAAGGGCCGTATACCGGCGGCTGACGGCCGGCTCCATCCACGCATGGCTTGGATCTACTGGCAGCATTTTCCGTTCACGCAACGGTGCGCATCGCCGTAGAGCCACGCCATGCGTGGATGCACCAGTAGACCCACGTCATGAGTGGATACACCAGTAGACCCACGCAACGCGTGGATGGAGCAGTAGATCCACGCCATGCGTGGATGCACCCGTAGATCCACGCCATGCGTGGATGCACCAGTAGATCCACGCCATGCGTGGATGGAGCAGTAGATCCACGCCATGCGTGGATGGAGCAGTAGATCCACGCCATGCGTGGATGGAGCAGTAGAT
>NZ_JBEPSG010000033.1:0-26698 GCF_040548715.1 Stenotrophomonas sp. 2694 | reverse complement strand
CGTGGATGGAGCAGTAGATCCACGCCATGCGTGGATGGAGCAGTAGATCCACGCCATGCGTGGATGGAGCAGTAGATCCACGCCATGCGTGGATGGAGCAGTAGATCCACGCCATGCGTGGATGCACCAGTAGATCCACGCCATGCGTGGATGCACCAGTAGATCCACGCAACGCGTGGATGGCAGCCTCAGGCCGCGCTTGCCTGCGGCGCCGGCATCAGCGCGGCATCGGCGGCATGGCGGAAGCACAGCCGGATCGCATCCAGCAGCTCGCTCATGTTGTAGGGCTTGGGCAGGAAATGAATGCCGTCGTGCAGTTGCGGCAGCACGGCATGCTGGTCCATGCCAGAGGTCACCAGGATCGGCAGCTGCGGATACAGGCTGCGCACGCGGTTGGCGGCCTCGATGCCGCTGACCAGGCCGAGATTGACGTCGGTGAACATCAGGTCGAAGCGCTCTCCGGCGGCCAGCAGGCCCAGCGCGGCTTCGGCGCTGCTGACGCCTGCGACGTGGCAGGCTTGGCTCTCCAGCGCCATCCGGCTCAGTTCACGGGTTTCCTCGGCGTCTTCGATCAGCAGGACGCGTGGTTCAACGTGGCGCTTGGACAGCAGCATGACGCAACAACTCCGGACGGCAGGGCATGAAAGGCGCGCAAGTATGCGCAAGCCCCCAGTGAGCCCCGCGTGCAGGATCGGCTAAGCCGGCGTTACAGCGCGCGGTTGCGCTGGCGCCGCACATGCCAGGCCAGCGCTGCCACCGCCAGCAGCGCGCTGCCGATGCGCAGGCTGGTGGCCTGCCAGCCCAGCGCAACGGCGTCGTCGAGGCTGAACACATTCCAGGCCAGGTTCATCGACACGTGCAGGGCCAGACCGCACCACAGGGTATTGCCGTCGAGGTGGTCGAGCCAGGCGAAGATGAAACCGCCGAAGGCGATCACTACGCCGACGAACAGGGCCACGCCGCCGCCGTCGAAGCCGCCGAAGCCCAGCCAGTGCACCACGCCGAACAGCAGGGCCTGGGGCAGTGCGAGCAACGACCAGGGGCCGCGCACGATCTTCGCCAGCAGCACGAAGCCGAGGCCGCGGAACAGCACTTCTTCGGCCAGCGGGAACAGCACGGCCAGCATCGTGGCGTCCAGCGTCGTCAGCGCCGTGTTGGGCGTCCCAAGCAGGGCCAGCCCCAGCCAGCACGGCAGGCTGGCCAGCAGCACCCACAACGGGCCACGCATGCCGTTTCCGCGCAGGCCGAGGCTGGCCAGCAGGCCTACTCCGCGGGGGCGCAGCAGCGTGGCCAGCAGCAGTGCGACCAGCACCGCCAGCGCGTTGTCCAGCAGGCTGCCACCGTAGGGCATGGGCAGGGCGGGAATCGGCGCGCCCAGCGTGGCACTGATGTCGCGCACGTTCAGGCCGAGGCCAACGCCAAGCAGCACCAGCAACAGGCGCATGCCGGTGGGAGTCGAGTCACGGGCAGTCACATGCATTCCTTGCAGCGAGGTCGCGAGGCAGTCTGCAGGGCGGCGGACGTGGCGGCACGCGCCGGAAGTCCCTGTGCCATCGGTCATGCGTTGCCGCACAGTCATCCGCACACAGGTACAGTCGAGGCCAGACCGACAGGAGCAATGCGAATGCTGTGCCCCGTGTGCAAGACCCAGACCCTGCAGATGGCCGAGCGCCATGGCATCGAGATCGACTACTGCCCGAGCTGCCGTGGCGTATGGCTGGATCGTGGCGAACTCGACAAGATCATCGAGCGCGCCACTGACGGTGCAGGTGCCGCCATGCCGCCGCCAGGGCCCGCGCCGGTGCAACCGCAGGCCGCTCCGCCGCCGGTGATGCATCGCGATACCCGTCATCTCGGCCAGCGCCACGATGACAACCGTGGCCAGTACAGCCAGGGCTACAAGAAAAAGAAGAAGGAAAGCTTCCTTTCGGAGTTGTTCGACTTCTAGGTAGCAGCGTCGAGCCTTGCTCGGCTTTGCTCTTTGGGGCCGCGCCGACCAAGGTCGGCATCTACCAGAACAGGCGTCGAGCCTGGCTCGACTCTACAGGGACGCGGCTCAGGGCCGGCGCAGGATGAACTCGCGGTCGCGGCTGTCGCCGACGATGAAGTCATACTCGCCGGCCTTGCTGCAGCCGTAGCGCGCGTAGAAGCGCTGCGCGCCGAAGTTCTCTTCCCACACGCCCACCCACAGGGTGCGACGTGCGGGTTTGTCCAGCCAATCGATGAAAGCGTCCATCAGCCGCGCACCGTGGCCGCCGTTCTGGTGGCTGGCCAGGATGTACAGCCGCTTCAGTTCGATGTCGCCTTCGCGTGCTTCGGCATGCGGCAGGGTGTTGGCGCCGGCGGCCAGATAGCCCACCACCGTCTCACCCTCCAGCAGCAGCCACACCGCGCTGCGCGGGTCGGACAGTTCCGCTCGCTGCGGCTCGGCGCCGTAGTGATCCTGCAGGAAGCGGTGCAGGTCCTGCGGCGGATAGGAATCGCCCCAGGTTTCGATATAGGTGGCGATGGCGATCGCCGACAACGCGTCGACGTCGGCGAGGGTGGCGCGGCGGATAGACAACGACATGGTGCAGCCTGCAATGGAACGTGCGGCAGTGTAGCCGGCCCCGGCGGTTGCCGGGGCTGGCTGCTGCTCATGATCCGCTGCTCAGAACCACATGCGGATGCCGGCGACCCAGCGTGTGTCGCGTGCATGGTCGCCCGCATAGTCGGCGGTATCGCCGAAAGCCCGTTCGTGGCTGATGCCGATGTACGGCGCGAAGCGGCGATTGAACTCGTAGCGCAGGCGCAGTCCGGCTTCGACCTTGTTGAGGCCGCGGCCGATGCCGTGCTCCGGTTCGTCCTTGCTGGCCACGGTAGCTTCCAGCAGGGGCTGCAGGATCAACCGGTTGGTCAACAGCACGTCGTATTCGATCTCGGCCTTGGCCATCAGCTGGCCACCGGAACCGGCATACAGCGTGGCCGAGCTTTCGAACTTGTACGGCGCCAAGCCCTGGATGCCGATCGCCGCCCAGGTGCGTGAATCGGCGGGGCGGAAGTCCTGGCGTACACCGACCAGCACGTCCCACCACGGCGAAATTGCACGCCCGTACAGCGCTTCCACGCCTGATGATTCCGTGCGGCCTTCGCTGCGTTCGCCATCGGTGCGCAGCCACAGGCGGTTGATGTTGCCGCCGATCCAGCCGCTGGCCTCCCAGGCCTGGCCGTTGCCGTTCTTTCCATCCCAGTGTTCCAGGCGATCGATCAGCAGCAGGCTGTGGATTTCCGGTGGGTGCTCCATCGCACCATGCGCGATGGGTGGGAACGCGGCCGCACGATCGGCGTCGGTGGGGACAGGTATCGGCTCGCGCGGCTGCGTCGGCGCGGGCGCGCCGTGGTCCATTGTCGAGTGATCCATCGCGCCATGGTCCGTCGTTGAATGGTCCATCGCACCGTGATCCATCTTCGAATGATCCATCTTCGAATGATCCACGTCGGCCGCTGCCGCTGCCGCTGGCGCGGCATCGGCAGGAGGCGCGTGTGCGGCCATGTCATGGCCGGCATGGGACTGCGCGAACGTGGGCAGCGCGGCCAACAGGCCGAGGGTCAACAGGCTTGGGGCAAGCAGGGAACGGCTCATTCTTCGATCCTCACTTCGCGCATCATGCCTGCTTCCATGTGGTACAGCAGATGGCAGTGGTAGGCCCAGCGGCCGAGGGCATCGGCGCGTACGCGATAGGTGCGGCGCGTACCGGGCGGCATGTCGATGGTGTGCTTGCGCACCTGGAATTCACCCTGCGCGTTTTCCAGGTCGCTCCATACGCCATGCAGGTGGATCGGGTGCTGCATCATGGTGTCGTTGACCAGCACGATGCGCATGCGCTCGCCGTAGTTCAGGCGCAGCGGTTCGGCACCGGCGAAGGGAATGCCGTCGAACGACCAGGAGAACTTTTCCATGTGGCCGGTCAGGTGCAGCTCGATCTCGCGGCCGGGCTCGCGGCCATCGGGGTCTTCGAACAGGCTGCGCATCGCACCATAGGTCAGCACCTGGCGGCCGTTGTCGCGCAGGCCGATGCCAGGGTCGTCCAGCTTGGGCTCGGTGGCCGAACTCTGCATGTCCACCAGCGGATTGTTGCGCTCGCTGGCCGGATGCTTTGGCGCTTTGCTGGCGGTCTCGCCGCCGCCATGCGCGCCGTGGCCCATGCTGGCACCGCAGCCGCCTTCCATGCCCTTCATTGCTGCCATGTCGTGTCCGCCGTGGCCACCGCCGCCCATGTCGTGACCCATGTCGCTCATCGTCAGCAACGGGCGCGGATCGCGCGCGGGAATCGGTGCCTGCAGCCCATGCCGCACGGCGAGGGTGCCGGCGGCATAACCCGTGCGGCCCATGTCCTGGCAGAAGATGGTGAAGGCATCCTGGCCGCTGGGTTCCACCAGTACGTCGTAGGTTTCGGCCGGGGCGATGCGGAACTCGTCGATGCTGACCGGATGGATGTACTGGCCGTCGGCGGCGACCACGGTCATCTTCAGGCCGGGAATGCGCACGTCGAAGTAGGTCATCGACGCACCGTTGATGAAACGCAGCAGCACCTTTTCGCCACTGCGGAACAGCCCGGTCCAGTTGCCGGCCGGCGCGGTCCCGTTCATCAGGTAGGTATAGGTGTGCGCGTTGATGTCGGAGATGTCGCTGGGCGTCATCCGCATCCGGCCCCACATGCCGCGGTCGGACAGCGCGGCCGACCAGCCATCGCGACGGGCGTCGCGCAGGAAGTCGGGCAGGGTGCGCTTGTAGTAGTTGTCGTGCTCGGCGAGCTTCTTCATGCGCCGGAACAACGCGCCGGGATCCATGTCGGTCCAGTCGGACAGCATGATCACGTGCTCGCGGTCATGCCGGTACGGCGCCGGTTCGGCCGGGTCGATGATCAGCGCGCCGTACAGCCCCGCCTGTTCCTGGAACAGCGAATGGCTGTGATACCAGTAGGTGCCGGACTGCTTGAGGTCGAAGTGGTAGTGGTAGGTCTCGCCGGGGCCGATGCCGTTGAAGCTCAGGCCGGGCACGCCATCCATGTTGGCCGGCAGCAGGATGCCGTGCCAGTGGATCGAAGTAGGGTGCTGGCCGAGCGTGTTGCGCACGAACAGGTCCACGGTCTGGCCTTCGCGCCAGCGCAGGATCGGTGCCGGCAGCGATCCGTTGACGGTGATCGCCGGGCGGGTGCGTCCGGTGAAGTTGGCCAGCGACTCGCCGATCGCCAGTTCGACGCGGGTATCGCTGATGACCGAAGGTGCGCCGGCCAGGCGTGGCGCGGCAGAAGCGGCGGCGAGCGCGCGCTGCGGGATGCCGGCCGCGGCGATGCCGGCGACCACGCCGCCAGCAGCGATGCCCTGCACGAACAGACGGCGCGACGGCATGGGCACAGCGCCCGGGCCGGGAGGAATACGGGTACTCATGGTGGTGACTCCAAACACGGAAAGACGCCAGCGCAGGGCCGGCTTCAGTGCGCAGCGCGCACGAGGCGTGTTGGATCAGCCGATGGGAGGGCGTGAGATCGGCGGCAGCGGCGGTGCCGGGCGGCCATTGGCGGGCATCGGCTGCGGGGTCAGGGAAAGACCGGGACCGGTCAGGAAAGGCAGTGCCTGCACGGCCAGCAGCGGGTGCTGGGCACAGCTGCGCACGCAGTCCTTGATCTGGCAGTGTGCGTCGTGGGCGGGGGCCTTGGCCTGCGGCGCCTCGTCTGCAGTCATGCCGGCGTGGTGGTGGCAGTCGGCGTCGCCTTCATCGGTCATCGCCGAGGCCATCGCATGGGCCATGCGCCCCATGTCCTCGTGCCCGCTGGCCATGGCCGCGTTCAGCCCGTTGAGCAACAGACTGAGCATGAGCACGACACGGAGCAGGGTCGAGGCGAGGGACATGGCGCTAATCTAGCGGCAAGTGGGCGGACATGCACATCCGGCTGAACGGGTGGTTCAAGGTTTGAGCCGGGCGAGGGTGCGCAATCGCGCAGCCCGGGAGCGCCGGGCCATGCCCGGCGAGCGTGAAGCGCGGTCGATATGCGCGCCGCCGGGCATGGCCCGGCGCTACCGGGGTCATCCCTCTTCGCGCACGATCTCGACCAACCTCGGGCCATAGCGGCTGAGCTTGGTGCCGCCGATGCCACCGACCCGGGCCAGCTCGTCCAGCGAGGTCGGGCGCTGTTCGGCGATGTTGCGCAGGGTGCTGTCGTGGAAGATCACGAAGGCCGGCACGTTCTGCTCGCGCGCCAGCTCGGCGCGCAGGCCGCGCAGCGCGTTGAACAGGGCCAGGTCCTGCGGCAGCACCGACAGGCCGGTGCGTTGCGCGCTGCGTTCGCGCCCGGCGCTGGCACTGACTGCATCGCGGCGCATGCTGATCTGGCGGCGACCGGTCAGC
This sequence comes from Stenotrophomonas sp. 2694, assembly GCF_040548715.1. Taxonomy (NCBI): domain Bacteria; kingdom Pseudomonadati; phylum Pseudomonadota; class Gammaproteobacteria; order Lysobacterales; family Lysobacteraceae; genus Stenotrophomonas; species Stenotrophomonas sp. 2694. The sequence goes on along the minus strand of NZ_JBEPSG010000033.1, from coordinate 20,310 downwards.
ACATCGCGGCTGGCATCGGTCAGGCGCAGGCCACCGTGGCCCTCGCTGTCCACTTCCAGCAGGCTGGCGGCCACCAGCTGGCGGAACACGCTGCGCCAGGTGCGCGCGTCCAGGTCGCGGCCGATGGCGTAGGTGCTCAGCTTGTCGTGGCCCTGCTGCTTGACCTTCTCGTTCTCGCTGCCGCGCAGGACGTCGATCAGGTGGCCGACGCCGAAGCGCTGGCCACTGCGGTATACACAGCTCAACGCCTTCTGCGCGGGGATGGTGGCGTCCCAGGCCGCCGGCGGAGTCAGGCAGTTGTCGCAGTTGCCGCAGGGCTTGGGATAGGTCTCGCCGAAACCGGCCAGCAGCACCTGGCGACGGCACTGCATCGATTCGCAGTAGCCCAGCAGGTGGTCGAGCTTGGACCGCTCCAGCTGCTTGCGCTCCTCGCTGGCCTCGGACTGCTCGATCATCTGCTTGAGCAGCACCACATCGCCCAGGCCGTAGCAGAGCCAGGCCTCGGCGGCTTCGCCATCGCGCCCGGCGCGGCCGGTTTCCTGGTAGTAGCCTTCCATCGACTTGGGCAGGTCGGTATGGGCGACAAAGCGTACGTCCGGCTTGTCGATGCCCATGCCGAAGGCGATGGTCGCGCACATGACGATGCCGTCCTCGCGCAGGAAACGGCGCTGGTTGTTGGCACGCACTTCCGCGGGCAGGCCGGCGTGGTAGGGCAGGGCGTTGAACCCCTGCGTGCACAGGAACTCGGCGGTTTCCTCCACCTTGCGCCGTGACATGCAGTAGACGATGCCGGCCTCGCTGCGATGGCTGCGCAGGAAATCGCTCAGCTGCTTGCGGGCGTTGTCCTTCTGCACCACGGTGTAGCGGATGTTGGGGCGATCGAAGGAGCTGACGAAGTGACGTGCTTCGGCCAGGTCCAGCCGCTCGGCGATCTCGCGCTGGGTTGGCGGGTCGGCGGTGGCGGTCAGGGCGATCCGCGGAATCTCCGGCCAGCGCTCGTGCAGGACGGTCAGCTGCCGGTATTCGGGGCGGAAGTCGTGGCCCCATTGCGACACGCAATGGGCTTCGTCGATGGCGAACAGGGCGATCCGGCTGCGCGACAGCAGCGACAGGAAGCGGCCGGTCAGCAGGCGCTCGGGAGCGACATAGAGCATGTCGAGCTCACCGGCGAGCAGTTCGCGTTCGACCCGGCCGGCCGTTTCGGCGTCCAGGGTCGAGTTCAGGAATTCGGCGCGCACGCCGAGCTGGCGCAGGGCTTCGACCTGGTCCTGCATCAGCGCGATCAGCGGCGAGATGACGATGCCACAGCCGTCACGCAGCAGGGCGGGCACCTGGTAACACAGTGATTTGCCGCCGCCGGTGGGCATCAGCACCAGGGCATCGTGACCGGCAGCCACATGCTCCACGATGTCCTGCTGCGGACCACGGAAATCGTCGTAACCAAAGACGCGGCGGAGCAGGTCGTGCGCGGGACGGGAAGCCATCCAGCTAGTTTACCCCGGCGGGGGTTCGGCCGGGTTGCACCCGGCACCTGCTGTAGTGCCGGCCGCTGGCCGGCAACCCTGGCAACAGCAGCAACAGCAACAGCAACAGCAGGCTCTGGGGTGATCCGTGGTTTGGCGGTGCGGTGTGGGCTTGCAGGACACGCCGTAAACCCGTCCATGGGGGCTCGATGGCGCCATCCATGGCGCCAACGGTCCTGCAAGCCCACACCGCCCCGCCCCCGACAGATTTCCGGTGACGGTTGGTAGATCCACGCCATGCGTGGATGAAATCTGTCAGATATCGACAAATAAAATGGGGTCGGATCCGTTTTCCTGCGGAAAACGGATCCGACCCCAAGCTTTAAGAGTTGGCCCGACAGATTGCGGAAGACTGTCGAAGGCGGGGTGGGTCCGGTGGCAGGGGTGTCCGCGGCATGGATGCCGCGGCCAAGCCCCCATGGACGGGTTTACGGCGTCCCCTGCCACCGGACCCACCCCGCCTACCCACAGGAAGCCAGCTTTTGCTCTGGCTCTGGCCTTGGCTTCAAAGCCTCTGCACGTGCAGGGCGCAGCCCTGCCGAACCACCCTCAACCCTTACTGGAGCAGCGAGCGCAGCATCCACGCGTATTTCTCGTGGGTCTGCAGGCGCTGGGTCATCAGATCCTCGGTCGGAGCATCGTCGCCCTTGGCAGCCACATCCAGCACTTCACGTGCCGTACGGCATACCGCTTCGTTGGCGACCACCAACTGGCGTACCATTTCACGCCAGTCCGCACTGTCGGTCAGGCCCGGCTCCTCGACGATCGAGGTCAGCGCAGCAAATTCCCGGTAGGAGCCCGGGGCATTGAAGCCCAGTGCGCGGATGCGCTCGGCCACATCGTCCAGTGCGGCCCACTGCTCGGTGTACTGCGTCTCGAACATGGTGTGCAGCGAGTTGAACATCGACCCGGTGACATTCCAGTGGAAGTTGTGGGTCTTCAGATAGAGCGTGAACGCATCGGCCTGGAACCGCGCCAATCCGTCGGCGATCTTCTTGCGGTCGCCCTGGGTGATCCCGATATCGATGTTGGGGGCCGACGGCGCGGAAGCCGCAAGCTTCTGCTTGCCGGTCTTGGGCTTGGTCGTGCTCTTGGTCTTCGCCATGGGGTTCCTCCTTGTGGAATCGTTGGCCTTCACAATAAATCAGTCTTGATGACTGGTCGCATTCAAAGTTTTAAACGAACCGATTGATGAACGCTATCGACAAAATGCCGCAGTCCCGCCAGCGCCAACAGCGTGCCGCCATCGACGGCGCCATGAGCCGCGACCGTGGACGATTGCTGGGAATGCTCTCGCGTTGCCAGGCCAAGCCACAGGATGCGGCGTTGGCCGCCAGTTTCGAGCAGGCCTTGCAGGTTTCGGTGCAGCGCCGGCAGGCGCGGGCGCAACAACAGCCGGCCATTACTCTGGACCCACAGCTGCCGATTGCGCGTGAAGCCGAGACCATCACCCAGTTGATCCGCGACCATCAGGTGGTGGTGATCGCCGGTGAAACCGGCTCGGGCAAGACCACCCAGCTACCGAAACTGTGCCTGGCCGCCGGCCGTGGCCAGGCCGGCATGATCGGCTGCACGCAGCCGCGCCGGATCGCCGCACGTGCGGTGGCCAGCCGTGTCGCGCAGGAACTGCAGAGTGAACTGGGCCAGCTGGTGGGCTACCAGGTGCGCTTCAACGACAAGGTCGGCGAAGACACCCGCATCAAGTTCATGACCGACGGCATCCTGCTGGCCGAGATCGCCAGTGATCGCTGGCTGTCGAACTACGACACGATCATCGTCGACGAAGCGCACGAACGCAGCCTCAACATCGACTTCCTGCTTGGCTATCTCAAACAGCTGCTGCGCAAGCGCCCGGACCTGAAGCTGATCGTCACTTCGGCGACCATCGACACCGAGCGCTTCGCCCAGCATTTCGACAATGCGCCGGTGATCAGCGTCGAAGGCCGTACCTATCCGGTCGAGGTGCGCTATCGCGCGCTGGAAGGCGAGGGCGAAGACCAGGGCGAACGCACGGTCAACGATGCGATCGTTGCGGCCATCGACGAAATCACCCGCCTGGATTCCCGTGGCGACGTGCTGATCTTCCTGCCGGGCGAGCGTGAGATCCGCGATGCACACCAGTCACTGGAGCGGCGCAAGTACCGCAATACCGAAGTGCTGCCGCTGTACGCGCGGCTGTCCAACCAGGACCAGGACCGGGTGTTCAACCCCGGCCCGAACCGGCGCATCGTGCTGGCCACCAACGTGGCCGAGACCTCGTTGACGGTGCCGCGCATCCGTTATGTGGTCGACCCCGGTTTCGCCCGCGTCAAGCGTTACAGCCCGCGCAACAAGCTGGACCGGCTGCACATCGAGCCGATCTCGCAGGCCAGTGCCAACCAGCGCAAGGGCCGCTGTGGCCGCGTGGCCGAGGGCATCTGCTATCGCCTGTATGCCGAGGCCGATTTCCAGGCGCGGGCGGAGTTCACCGATCCGGAAATCCGTCGTTCCAGCCTGGCCGGGGTGATCCTGCGCATGCTGCAGCTCGGCCTGGGCCGCATCGAGGACTTCCCGTTCCTTGAGGCGCCGGACGAGCGGGCCGTCGCTGACGGTTGGCAGCATCTGACCGAGCTGGGGGCGATCGACAGCGAACGCCACCTGACCGCGATCGGCAAGCAGATGGCGCGCCTGCCGGTGGACGTGAAACTGGCGCGCATGCTGGTGGCGGCGCAGGCGGCAGGCTGCCTGCGACCGATGCTGGTGATCGCCTCGTTCCTGGGCATCCAGGATCCGCGCGAGCGGCCGCCGGAGGCGCGTGGCGCCGCCGACAACGCACACGCGCAGTTCGCCGATGGCCGCTCCGAGTTCGTCGGTGTGCTGCGCCTGTGGGACGCCTATCGCCAGTCCCATGAGGATCTGACCCAGTCCAAGCTGCGCGACTGGTGCGGCCGCCACTTCCTCGGCTTCCTGCGCATGCGTGAATGGCGCGAGCTGCATCGGCAGCTGCGCCTGCTGTGCGAGGAACTGGGCTGGAAGGAAGAGGCCAACGAGGCATCGATGGCCCCGCTGCTGGCCGGCAGCAGTGCGCCGGCTCCGGCGCGCGATGATGCTGCTGCAGTGAAGGCGACCCGTGGCCAGCTGCACCGTGCCGCGCGCCTGGCCCGCGAGGGCAAGGCCGAAACGGCGCCCGCGCCGGTCGCGGCCCGTGCGCAGAAGGACCAGGCGCCCGACGGCGGTGGTTACAGCGAACGCGTTCGCGCCACGGCGTACCAGACCCTGCATCGGGCCTTGGTGGCGGGCCTGCCCACGCAGATCGGCCATCGCAGCGAGAAGGGTGATTTCCAGGCGCCGCGCCAACGCCGTTTCCTGCCGTTCCCCGGTTCGACGCTGTCCAAGCGGCCGCCACCGTGGCTGCTGGCTGCCAACCTGCTGGATACGCAGAAGGTGTGGGGCATGACCCTGGCGGCGATCGAGCCGGACTGGGTGATTGCCGAACTGCCGCACCTGCTGCTGCGCAAGCACTTCGACCCGCACTGGTCGCGTGCGCAGGGCCAGGTGCTGGCCTCCGAGCAGATCAGCCTGTTCGGGCTGGTGCTGGCGCCGAAGAAGCCGGTGCATTACGGCCGCATCAACGCCGGCGAGGCGCATGACATCTTCGTGCGCCAGGCACTGGTGACCGGTGAGATCAACACCCGCGCCAGCTTCGTGGCCGACAACCAGAAGGTGCTGGAGCAGGCGCGCGAGGAAGAAGCCAAGCTGCGCCGTGCCGGCATTGTTGCCGACGAGGACTGGCAGGCACGGTGGTACCTGGACCGGGTGCCGCCGCAGATCCATTCCGCGTCCGGGCTGGACGCGTGGTGGAAGGCGCTGCCGCCGGAACAGCGCAAGGGCCTGCACTGGTCGTTGATGGATCTGCTGCCGGGCGAAGGCAGCGAGCAGGAGCGCTACCCGAAGTACCTGGCGCTGGGCCAGGCGCGGTTGCCGCTGCACTACCGCTTCGAACCCGGGGCCGACGATGACGGCGTGACCCTGGACGTCCCGCTGCACCTGCTCAATGCATTGGATGCGGTGCAGTTGGGATGGCTGGCGCCGGGTTTCGTTGCCGACAAGGCGGCGGCCTTGATCCGCAGCCTGCCCAAGGCGATGCGGCGCAACTACGTGCCGGCACCGGATTTCGCGCGCGCGTTCTACGAGGCCTTCCCGCAGCCCAGCGCGGACGCGATCACCGGCGAGCTGGCGCGTTTCCTGTCCCGTGCAACCGGGGCAACCGTGGCCGCTACCGATTTCGAGCCCGGTTCAATCGAACCGCACCTGCACATGAACCTGCGCCTGCGCGATGAGCAGGGCAAGGTGCTGGCAACCTCGCGCGACCTCGATGTGCTGCGTGCGAAGTTCGGTGGCCGTGCCGGCGATGCGTTCGCCGCACGTGCCGGGCGCGAGATGGCGGCCGATGGCCTGCGCACGTTCCCGGCCTCGCCGATTCCGCTGCAGGTACCGGGCGAGGCCGGCGTGCCGGCCTATCCCGCGCTGAAGGATGAGGGTGACAGCGTTGCACTGCGCATCTTTGCTGATCGCCAACAGGCCGAGGAAGCACACCCGCTGGGCGTGCGTCGACTGCTGGAGATCGGCCTGGGCGAGAAGATCAAACAGGCACGCAAGCAGTTGCCGGTGGCAGCGAAAACCGGCCTGTTGTACGCCTCGATCGAAACCCAGGAACGCCTGCGTGGCGATCTGGTCGATGCGGCGCTGAATGCCGTGCTGGCCGACGGCCTGGGCGACATCCGCGATGCGGCGGCGTTCGAGCAGCGTCGCGAACACGCCGCAAAAACGCTGTTCGGCGAGGCCATGCAGCGGTTGAAGCTGGCCGAGACGATCCTCGCCCTGGTGGCCGAATTGAAGCCGATGCTGGAAGCACCGTTGATGGGCTGGGCGCGCGGCAATCTGGATGACATGGAAGCGCAGCTGGTTGGGCTGATCCATCCCGGCTTCCTGCGCGACACGCCGGCCGATGCCCTGGCGCAGTACCCGCGCTACCTGAAAGCGATGATCCTGCGCACCGAGCGTGCCAAGCGCGATCCCCCGCGTGACCAGGCGCGCATGCTGGAACTGCACCCGTTCCTGGAGGCGTTGCAGGTGGGCGAGCAGCAGGGCCTGAGCGAGCGGCCGCAGTGGCAGGCATTGCGCTGGGACCTGGAGGAGCTGAGGGTATCGTTGTTCGCGCAGGAGCTGGGCGCACGCACCGGCGTTTCGGCGAAGAAGCTGGCGCAGCGGGTGACCGCACTGCGCCAGGCCTCGTAATCCCTGGGCTGGCCCCGCCGGGCACTCGTCGGCGGGGTCAAGCGGAACGGCATCCACGCATGGCGTGGATCTACTGCGGGACGTGGCGCAGCAGGTTGCCGCCGAGCATGGTCTCGGCGGTACCGCCTGACAGCGCCGTTACTTGGTGCGGCGCACCTTGGGCTGGGTGTTCACGCCTTCGACCTTCAGGTACCACACGCCCATCACTCCGGGGCTGATGCTGACCTTCGGCGACTGCTTGCGCACGCCGGAAATCGAGGTGGCATCGGTCTGTTCCCACTGCTGGCCATTGTCCAACACGTAGATCCGGCCTTTGCCGAAACCGCGGAACTCGCCCTGCAGCACGCCGCTGATCGGCTCGTTGCTGCCGAAGTCGAAGAAGCCGCGGTTCTTCACGATCACTTCCTGGCGGCCTTCCTCGCGCGCTTCTTCGCGCACCGCAGCGACGGCCTCGGTGGTGGCGGCTTCAACCTTACCCTGCAGCCAGCGGTTCAGCGTGGCCAGCTCGGCGGCATTGAGCTTGTCCAGGCCAGCGGCCTTGAATTCGGCCGGTGACATCTGCTGCTGCAGGTCACCCTGCACCACGCGTTGGGCCAGCGCAGGCGCCGACAGGGACAGCAGCACGGCGGCACAGGCCAGCAGGCGAGGGCGGAAAGGCAGGGTGATCGAAGGCATGGCGGAACTCTCCCGTGGATGTCGGCGAGTGTAGCGGCATGTCCACATTCCCGGCGATGCTGGCCGCGGCGATTGTTCCTGAACGGCTGCGGCGCTAGTGTAGGGGCTTCTGTCTTGCCTGCTCGATGCTGTGAACCGCGCTTCCGTCCCCGGCCTGGATGCCTTGTTGAACCGCCCCTCGGCAGCCGTGCTGCCGGCTCCGCTGCGCCAGGCCCTGCGCGGGCATTGGGAAGCGCCGGACTGCGACCCGCAGATGCGTGCCAGCTGGTCGGTGCTGGGCGATACCCTGGACGCGCTGGCGATGCTGTCGGCAGACGAGGGTGCCGTGGTGGCGGCCCTGCTGTTCGATCTGCCGGGCCTGCGCGTCCACCTTGATGCATTGCCGCTGGGCAGCCACAAAGCGGCGGTGATCGGCCTGCTCGATGGACAGGATGCGGCCGATCCCGTCTGGGCACTGCATGCCGGTCGCGAGGCCGGCCGCAACAGCGAAGGCCTGCGCCGGTTGCTGCTGGCCATCATCCGCGACCTGCGGGTGGTACCGATCCTGCTGGCCCGGCAGCTGGCGCGCATGCGCGCGGCCGACAAGCTCGATGAGGAGCAGCGCCGCGCGCTGGCCCAGTTGACCCGCGACATCCATGCGCCGCTGGCCAACCGGCTCGGCATCTGGCAGTTGAAGTGGGAGCTGGAAGACCTGGCCTTCCGTCACCTGGAGCCGGAAACCTACCGGCGCATCGCGCGTGAGGTCGACGAAACCCGCATCGCCCGCGAGCGCTACGTCGAGAATGTGAAGAAGGTGCTGTCGCGCGAACTGGGCGTGCAGGGCATCCGCGCCGAGGTCAGTGGCCGGCCCAAGCACATCTACAGCATCTGGCGGAAGATGCAGAAGAAGCGCCTGGCCTTCGACCAGCTGTATGACATCCGTGCGGTACGGGTGATGGTCGACGACGTCGCCGCCTGCTACGCCGCGCTCGGCGTGGTGCATGCGCTGTGGGCACCGGTGCCGAGCGAGTTCGACGATTACATCGCCCGGCCCAAGGCCAACGACTACCGCTCGCTGCACACGGCGGTGGTTGGCCCGGAGGGGCGCACCATCGAAGTGCAGATCCGCACCCACGACATGCACGCGCAGGCCGAGCTGGGCGTGGCCGCGCACTGGAAGTACAAGGAAGGCGGCAAGGGCGCGGAGAAGTCGTTCGATCGCAAGATCACCTGGATGCGGCAGCTGCTGGAGCAGGCGCAGGACGGGCAGGGCAATGAACTGGCCGGGGCGCTTGATGCCGAGCTGACCGAAGACCGTGTCTACGCGCTGACCCCGAAGGACGAGGTGCTGGACCTGCCGCAGGGCGCAACACCGCTGGATTTTGCCTACCAGGTGCACACCATGGTCGGGCACCGCTGCCGTGGGGCCAAGGTCAACGGCCGCATCGTGCCGTTGACCTACCGCCTGCGCAGCGGGGATCGCGTCGAGATCCTCACCGGCAAGGAGGCCGACCCGCGCCGCGACTGGCTGATGCCGGCCAACGGCTTCCTGGCCAGCAACCGCTCGCGCGAGAAGGTGCGCAGCTGGTTCCACAAGCTGGACCGTGCGCGCAACGTGCAGGCGGGGCGCGAGCTGCTGGAGCGCGAACTGAAGCGGCTGGGCCTGCAGCATTCGGACCTGTCTGCAGCGGCGAAGAAGTTCCACGCCGACAGCGTCGACGACCTGTACATCCAGGTTGCCCTGGGCGATACCGGCCCCAACCAGGTCAGCCGTTCGCTGCTGGAGGCCGAGCGTGCGGCCAGCCAGCCGGCGCCGACGTCGGCCTTGCCGCGGCCGACCGCGCGCCGAGAGAACCTGGGCAAGTCCAAGTTCACCGTACAGGGCGTGGGCAACCTGCTGGTGCAGCTGGCGCGTTGCTGCCAGCCGGTGGCGGGTGAACCGATTGTCGGCTACCTGACCCGTAGCCGTGGTGTCACGGTACATCGTGCAGACTGCGTGGCATTGGCACGGCTGGCTGCGACCAGCCCGCAGCGGATCCTGCCGGTGGAATGGGGCCAGGCCGGCGGTGGCTATGAAGTGGACGTGGTGGTCGACGCGGTCGACCGCCGCTGGCTGCTGAAGGACATCACCAACCTGATCGCACAGGAAGACGCCTACGTGCTGGACATCCACAGCGACAACGTCCGCAATAGTGGCCGCGCGCATCTGCGCCTGCGGTTGAAGGTCAGCGACTACGGCCAGTTGTCGACTCTGCTGGGCAAGCTCGATGCGTTGCCGGGCGTGAGCGAGGCGCGTCGTCTGGGCTGAGCTTCACGCTGCCCCGGCTACCCTGCACGCATGGAACGCGAGCCCCCGCATCGCTCACACGGCGCCGCACATCCGGCGCTGGATCGCGTTCGCCGTGAAAGCCGCTGGTGGTGGCTGCAGGCGCGCCATGCACGACGGGTGTGGCGTTGGGCACTGCTGGCTGCCGCAGCCGTGTTCGTGCTGCTGGTACTGGTGCGCAAACCGCTGGCGGACTGGTTCTGGGATGAGCCACAGATAGAACAGCTGCTGGCCGAGGGCGATCGCGCACTGAGCGAAGGACGCCTGACCGCGGCCGACGGCAGCGGCGCGCGTGAACGCTACCAGGCGGTGCTGGCCCTTGATGGCGACCGCCCGCAGGCGCGACAGGGCCTGGCCCGCACCGGCGCGGCAGCGTTGCAGAAGTCGCGTGAGCGGCTGCGGGCGGGCGACCTGGACGGCTGCGCGCAGGCGCTGGCGTTGGCGCGTGAGCTGCAGGTGCCGCGTGCCGAGGCAGACGCGGTGGCCCAGCAGCTGCAGGCGCGTCGTCGTGCCGGCGCTGGCATCGGCGCCTTGCTTGCGCAGGCCCGCAATGCCTTTGCAGCGGGGCGGCTGGACGACGGCGACAGCAGCGCGCTGCCGTTGTTCCAGCGCGTGCTGGCACTGCAGCCGGACAACCTGCCTGCACTGGAGGGGCGCGAGGATGCATTGAGCGATCTGCTGCAGCAGGCGTGTGCACAGGCGGGGCGCGGCGAACTGGCCACGGCGGCAGCGATCCTGCAACGTGCACGCCAGTTCGATCCAGGTCATTCCGAACTTCCTGCCAGCCAGGAAGCGCTGGCCCGTGCAATCGACCAGCGCCTGCAGCAGGGTCAGCGTGCGCTAAAACGGCAGCAGCTCGAGACGGCTGCCGATAGCTTCCAGGCCGTGCTGGCAGTCACCGCCGACGATCCCACGGCATTGCGTGGGCGCGAGCAGGTCGTGCAGGCGTTGCTGGCGCGCAGCCAGAAGCGGGCCGACGACTTCCAGTTCGAGGCGGCCGACAAGGACGCCGCGCTGGCCGCGGGGCTGGGTGCCTCGCAGGCAGCGCAGCAGCAGCTGGCACAGCGCCTGCAGCGTGCGCGGCAGGCGCGGCAGTCATTGCAGCAGCCGGGCATCAGCGCGGCCCAGCGTGAGCGCCAGCTGCGTGATCGGTTGCGCCAGATCGACCGCGCCGAGCGCGCCGGACAGTGGATCAGCCCTCCCGGTCACAGCGCCTTCGATGCGCTGCGCGAAGCGCAGGCACTGGCGCCGCGCGACAGCCGGGTCAAGGCAGCGGCAGCGCGTCTGCTGCCCGCCAGCCGGTCCTGTTTTGATGACAACCTGCGGCAGAACCGGGTGCAGGCTGCGGGCGCCTGCCTGCAGGCCTGGCAGACCCTGGCGCCGACCGCCACAGGGTTGCCCGATGCGCGTGCCCGACTGGCACAACGCTGGCTGGCGATCGGCAGCGAACGGCTGGGTCGCGGTGATGTGGAGTTTGCCGCCTCGGCCGTAGAGCAGGTGCGGCGGCTGCAGCCGGACCTGGCCGAGCTTCCCGCGTTCGAGGACCGCCTGCGGCACGCAGGCGGTCACATCGACTGATCGAAGAACACCCGCTGCACGGTTGCCGATGCGGCATCCAGCGAGAAATGTTCGGCCACGTTGGCCAGCCCGGCTGCTGCCAGCTGCTGCCACAGCACAGGGTCCTGGTACAGGCGGACCACCGCATCGGCAAAGCCGGTTGCATCGTCGGCCACCAGTACATCCTGGCCGGCGCGCAGGTGCATGCCTTCCACCGCGCAGGTGGTGCCGACCACGGGCTGGCCATGAGCCATGCTCAGGTTGATCTTGCCCTTCACGCCGGCGCCGAAACGCAGCGGCGCGATGGCGATGCGGGCACCGTCCATGTACGGAACGATGTCTTCGACGAAGCCATGCATCACCACGCCCGGCTGGGTAGCAGCCAGGTCAAGCAGCGTGTCCGGTGCGCCGGCACCGATGCAATGCAGGCGCACCTGCGGCAGTGCTGCGCGGATGTGCGGGAACACGTCGCCGATGAACCACTCCATCGCGTCCAGGTTCGGCGGATGGCGGAAGCCGCCGACGAACACCAGGTCGTGGCGCTGCGCGAACGGTGCGCCGGTGCCGGCGACTTCATGCAGGTTGGAAATCAGTTCCACCCGGACCTGGGGGGCATCGGCCTGCAGCTGTTCGCGCTCGGCGGCGCTGACCAGCACGGTGATGTCGCACCGGTCCATTACTGCCAGTTCGCTGGCGCGGGTGCGTTCGGCGTTGCGCAGCAGGCCAGCATCGCCGGCCACTTCCGCACCCCGGCGTTCGCGCAGGTAGTGCAGGTCGACGGTGTCGAACACGGTGCGCGCCTGCGGTGCATAGCGTTCAAGCAGCGGCAGGCATTCGTTGGCGACATGATGGCGCACCATCATCACCACGTTGAAACGGGTGCCGTGGCTGCGCAGCCAGCCTGCGACACCGTCCAGGAAGGGCGCGTACCAGACTTCCACGCCCATCCGCTGCAGGGCTTCGGTCGCCACGCCGCCGTGTTCGCGCCGGGTGGGCACGAACACCACGTGGGCGCCGCCCTGCAGCAGCAGGCGGATCAAGTTGACCTGGCGCAGCGAGCCGGAGTCGCGCTCCGGGCGCGGTACTTCCTCATCGAGGATCAGCACCTGGCGGCGGCCGCGCAGCAGCAGCGCCGGCGAGGGCACGTCGCCGACCTTCGGATGGGAGGCCAGTTCAGCGGCCCATCTGGCTGCGAAAACTCCCTGGTTGCGTACCTGGTAGGCCTTCACACCGCTGCCGGTATCGGTGCCGTTGCTGGTGCCTTCATCGTGGATCACCCGGCTGGCCGGTTGCACCAGTACCCGCAGGCCCTGCGCACGCACGCGGAAGGCCAGGTCGGTGTCTTCGTAGTAGGCGGGCTTGTAGCGGGTGTCGAAACCGCCCAGCTGCTGCCACAGGGCACGTGGCAGCATCAGCGCGGCGCCGGAGCAGTAATCGACGTCGCGCAGGCTGGCGAAGCGCGGATCATCGGCTGCTTCGAAACGGCCGTAGCTCCAGCCGCTGCCATCGCTGAAGATCACCCCGCCCGATTCCTGCAGGCGGCCGTCGGGGTACAGCAGCTGGCTGCCGACCAGGCCGGCATCGGCGACGGTGGCAAAGGTGTCCAGCAATGCCTCCAGCCAGCCCGGCTGCGGCACGGTATCGTTGTTGAGCAGCACCACATAGCGGCCGCGCGTGCGCGACACGCCATCGTTGCAGGCCTCGATGAAACCACCGTTGTGCTCGCGCACTTCGTAGCGCAGGCCACTGATCTGCGGCATCCACTGCACCGTTGCGTCGCTGCTGCCGTCGTCCACCACCAGGATTTCGCAGGCCACTGACGGCGGGTGCGCGGCCAGGGCGCGCAGGCAGGCCAGGGTATGGTCGACGTGGTTGTAGACCGGAATGACGATGCTGACGTCCGGGGTATCGCTGGTGGGCACCGCAAAGGGAGCGAACGGTTGTGCCGGTGGCAGGTACAGCGGCTTGCGCGGTGCCGGCACCGCGCGCTGGGCGTGCACCCGGATCCGCTGCCAGGTGGCCCGCCAGCCGCGGGTACGCAGGCTGGCCAGGCTGCGGCGGGCCAGGCCGGTCAGGCGATTGATCAGGTAGCGGATTTCGGCCAGGGACATCGCCATCCGGTTGCAACTCCAGCTTAAGCAGGGGGGCCGGGAGAATTCGCCTGCCGCAGCGGCTGGGGTAGACTCGCCAGACCCTACATTGTCGCATTCCCGTGCCCCGACGCTACGATTCAGACGATATCGACGATTTCGACGACGACGACCAACAGGACGCCGGTCCGCTCTGGCGCCGCCGACTGATCACCTGGACCATGGCGGCGGTCGCGTTGGGATTGGGTTTCCTGATCCCCTATACGCTGTACCTGAACCAGCAGGTGACGCAACGCTTCGGTGAACTGCGCTGGCAGATCCCGACGCGCGTCTATGCACGCCCGCTGGTGCTGATGCCCGGCAAGGCGATGGATGCGGCAACCCTGAAGACCGAACTGGCCGCCTCGGCCTATCGCGATGATGGCCAGGGCAAGGATCCGGCAACCTATGCGGTGCAGGGCGGCCGCTTCGTCATCTCCAGCCGCGGCTACAACGATGTCGATGGACACGTTGCTGCGCGCCGGGTCGAGCTGTCGCTGTCCGGCGGCAGCATCGCATCGTTGCGGGACGCCGACAGCCGCAAGGCGCTGAAGGCGGCCCGCATGGATCCCGCGCGCATTGCCACGCTGTATGGGCAGAAGCAGGAAGAACGCCGCCTGATCCGCATGAATGAGGCGCCGGACCTGTTGGTCACTGGCCTGCAGGCGGTCGAGGACAAGGACTTCAACCGCCATCACGGCATTGATCTGTCCGGCATCGCGCGCGCGGTCTGGGTGACTGTCCGCTCCGGTGGGCAGAGCCGCCAGGGCGCTTCCACCCTGACCCAGCAGCTGGCCCGCAGCGGCCTGCTGGGAATCGGCAAGGAACAGACCGTCACCCGCAAGTTCAACGAAGTGCTGTATGCGTTGATCATGGAAGCGCGCTATGACAAGCGCACCATCTTCGAGGCGTACCTCAACCAGGTGTATCTGGGCCAGCGCGGCAGCCAGGCGATCCACGGCATGTCCTCCGGTGCCGAGTTCTGGTTCGGCCGCGATCTCTCCTCGCTGGAAACCGAGCAGATCGCGCTGCTGATCGGCCTGGTCAAGGGACCGTCCTACTACGACCCGCGGCGCAATCCCGAGCGCGCGCTGGACCGTCGCAACTTCGTGCTGGGCAAACTGCACGAGGCGACCCTGATCGACGATGCCGAGTACCAGCGTGCGTTGAAAGCGCCGCTGGGCGTGCCCAAGACCCCGGGCCTGGTGGCAGCCAACCGTTTCCCGGCCTACGTTGACCTGGTGCGTCGCCAGCTTGCCCACGACTATCCGGAATCCGCCCTGCAGGGCGCTGGCCTGAGCGTGATGAGCGGCATGTCGCCGTCCGCGCAGGCTTATGCCGAAGGTGCGGTCACGCGCACCATCAAGTCGCTGGAAAGCAAGCGTCGCCCCGAGCTGCAGGCCGGCCTGGTGATGACCGACGTGCACAACGGTGACGTGGTGGCGGTGATCGGCAGCCGCGAAGTGTCCGAGGTCGGCTTCAACCGTGCCATCGAGGCGCAGCGCCCGGTCGGCTCGCTGCTCAAGCCATTCGTGTACCTGCTGGCACTGGCGCAGCCGGACCGCTATTCGCTGGCCAGTTGGGTCGATGATTCACCGGTGACGGTGCAGCTCAGCCGCGGCCGCAACTGGAACCCCGGCAATGCGGACAACCGCAGCCACGGCACCGTGCGCCTGATCGATGCGCTCGCCCACTCCTACAACCAGGCGACGGTACGGGTGGGCATGCAGGTCGGCCCGGAACGGGTGACGCAGCTGATCCACGTGCTGGCCGGCATCAAGGCCGAGGCGAACCCGGCGGTGATCCTCGGCTCGACCGACCAGAGCCCGTACGCGATGGCGCAGCTGTACCAGTTCCTGGCATCGGGCGGTGAGATCCAGCCGCTGCACGCGGTGCGTGGCGTCCTTGATCCGCAGGGCAAGCTGCTCAAGCGCTACGACAAGACCCCGGCACCGGCACAGGAAGGTGACTCGATCGCCGCCAACCTGATCAGCATCGGCCTGCAGCAGGTGGTGGCCAGTGGTACCGCGCAGCGTTTGAATGCCGATGGCCTGGGCCGCCTGCAGCCGGCCGGCAAGACCGGCACCACCAACGATGGCCGCGACAGCTGGTATGCCGGTTACACCGGCGATCACCTGGCGGTGATCTGGATGGGCAATGACCAGAACGAACAGGCCGGCCTGTATGGCGCCACCGGCGCGATGCGGGTGTGGTCGGGCATCTTCCAGCGCCTGCCGACGGCGCCGTTGAAGGTCAGCAACAAGGGCCTCGACTGGCAGCCGGTTGCGGCCACGGGAACCAACAGCACCGACGAAGGGTGCCCGGGTGCCCGCCGCTTCCCGTTCGTGGTGGGCTATGCGCCTGCGTATGAGCCGTGCGCACCGGCGGCCTTGCCGGATGCGCAGGGCGGTGCGGAAGGCGAGGGCGGCGGCTGGCGCAGCTGGTTCGGCCTTGACCGTAAGCCCGAACCCGCCGCTGAACCTGCCGCAGCACCCGCTGCAGCGACTCCTCCTCCAAGCCGATGATGCCGATGACTATCCGTTCGCTGTTCCAGCCCCTGGTCCTGAGTGGCCTCAGCCTGGCCTTGGCGGCCTGCGTGAGCAGCGCGCCGCAGGTGGTCAAGCCGGTGGACACCACCACGCCCGCACAGCGGCTGGCAGCCGTGGAAGCCGCAGCCGGCCCGGATGACAAGGAACTGTCGGTGCAGCCACTGCGCGATTCCCAGGTTGAGGATCTGCGGCAGACGGCGCTGACTCAGCGCAAGGCCAATGATCTGGCTGGCGCGGCCGGCAGCCTGGACCAGGCGTTGCAGATTGTGGCCGGTGATCCGTCGGTATTGCAGGAACGCGCGGAACTGGCGCTGCTGCAGGGCCAGTGGGCGGAGGCGGAAACGTTCGCACGCAAGGCTGTGGACCTTGGCTCGAAGACGGGGCCGTTGTGCCGCCGGCACTGGGCGACGATCGAGCAGGCGCGCCTGGCGCGGGGCGAGAAGGAGAATGCGGTGTCCGCGCACGCGCAGATTGAAGGCTGCACGGTGCCGGGGATCAAGCGGTACTGAGTATTCCCCTCCATCGGGCGCTGCCCCCTCTGCGGCGCGCGGATTGATGGTCTGCTGTGGGTTGGCCGGGTGGATGGACTGGGCAGGGGGCGCTGCAAGTACGTCCATGTAAGCTCGGTCGCCGCATCCATGCGGCTCACGCCCCTGCCCAGCCCATCCACCCGGCCACGGACAGTTTCCTGCGGCCGCCGCAGGCAAGAACAAAATCAAACCCCTTCTACTTTCTCCGTTACACCAACCGCATCTGCTCTGCCTTTGCATTCCGTCACCGGGAAACTGTCGAAGGCGGGGGGGGCTGTGGGTTTGCGGGGTGTCCGCGGCATGGATGCCGCGGCCAACCCCCAGGGATTGGTTTACGGCGTCCCCGCAAACCCACAGTCCCCCGCCAGCCCTCAGTCCAACCCAGAGCCATGAACAAACGCTGTTGCCGTTGCTTTTGCTTGTGCTCTGGCTTGAAACGGGTGCCGGGCAACGCCCGGCCGGGTATCCTTTCCACCTGATGTCCGACCTTGTCCATGCCAGCCGCGAAGCCCTCAGCGAAGGCGGCGCGCTCGCCTCCCATCTGGATGCGTTCGTCCCGCGTCCTGCGCAGCTGCGCCTTACCGAGGCCATTGCCGCGTCGATGCAGCAGCGCGACCTGCTGCTCGCCGAAGCCGGTACCGGCACCGGCAAGACCTTTGCCTACCTGGTGCCGGTGCTGCTGTCCGGAATGCGCACCATCATTTCCACCGGCACGCGCGCGCTGCAGGACCAGCTCTACCACCGTGACCTGCCGCGCGTGCGCCAGGCGCTGGGCGTCGGCCTGCGCAGCGCGTTGCTGAAGGGGCGCAGCAACTACCTGTGCCGCTACCGCCTGCAGCAGGCACGCGGCGAGCCGCGCTTCTCCAGCCCGGAACAGGCGGCACAGTTCCAGCGCATCCTGGCTTGGTCCGGCCGCTCGGAATCGGGCGATATCGCCGAACTCGATGGCCTGGCCGACGACTCGCCGCTGCTGCCGATGGTCACTTCCACCGTCGACAACTGCCTGGGCAACGAGTGTCCGTTCTGGGATGACTGCTTCGTCGTGCGGGCCCGCCAGCGTGCACAGGCCGCCGACCTGGTCGTGGTCAACCACCACCTGCTGCTGGCCGACCTGGCGCTGAAGCAGGAGGGCTTCGGTGAACTGCTGCCCGGTGCGCAGGCCTTCGTCATCGACGAGGCCCATCAGCTGCCCGAACTGGCCGCGCAGTTCTTCGGCGAAGGCTTCGGCATGCGCCCCTGGCAGGAACTGGGCCGTGACTGCCTGGTTGAAGCGCGCGGCGTGGGTGGCGCACAGTCTGCACTGCAGGAACCGGTCGATCATCTGCAGCAGGCATTGTCTGCACTGCGTGCTGCGATGGAGGGGCTGCCCGCGCGTGGCACCCAATGGCGCGCGCTGGCAATGCCGCAGGTACGCGAGGGTTTCGATGCGGTGATGTCCAGCCTGGTGGTGCTGGAGCAGGCATTGCAACCGCTGCGCGAAGCCGCTGCTGGCCTGGATGCCTGCCATGCGCGCGCACGTGAGGCGATTTCGCGGCTGGGCCGTTGGCTGGGGGATGAAGAACCCGCGCTCGACTTCGATGCCGATCCTGCAGAAGCGACCGCCGCCGCTGGTGACGTGCTCTGGTATGAACTGACCGCGCGCGGTTTCCGCTGCCAGCGCACGCCGATGGATGTGTCCGCGCCGCTGCGCGAACATCGCGAGCGCAGCCATGCCGCATGGATCTTCACTTCCGCCACACTGACCGTTGGCGGTGGCTTCGAGCACATCGCCACGCGCCTGGGCCTGGATGATCCGCAGACGCTGGTACAGCCCAGTCCGTTCAACTGGCCCGAGCAGGCACTGTGCTACCTGCCTGAAGGCCTGCCGGATCCGGCTGCGCGCGGTTTCGGAACCGCACTGATCCAGGTCCTGCGTCCGGTGCTGCAGGCGTCGCAGGGCAGGGCGTTCCTGTTGTTTGCTTCGCATCGTGCGCTGCGCGAGGCGGCCGAGGCGCTGCGTGATGGGCCCTGGCCGCTGTTCGTGCAGGGCGAAGCGCCGCGCGCGACCCTGCTGCAGCGTTTCCGCGAATCCGGCAATGGCGTGCTGCTGGGCTCGGCCAGCTTCCGCGAGGGCGTGGATGTGGTCGGCGAGGCATTGAGCGTGGTGGTGATCGACAAGCTGCCCTTCGCCACGCCCGATGATCCGGTGTACGAAGCGCGGCTGGATGCCATACGCACCCAGGGCGGCAATCCCTTCCGCGACGAGCAGTTGCCGCAGGCGGTGATTGCCCTGAAGCAGGGCGTTGGCCGCCTGATCCGCAGCGAGACCGACCGTGGCGTGCTGGTGCTGTGCGACCCGCGCCTGCTCAACCGGGGTTATGGCAAGGTCTTCCTGCAGTCGCTGCCGCCGTTCCGGCGAACCCGGGCCCTGGCCGATGTGCAGGCCTTCTTTGCGCCACAATGGGCGCCCGTGGCGGATGCCGCTGCCCCGACCGCTGCCGTGGCGGGGCCGGAGCCGGCTCCCGGCGCCACGTTCCCCCTGTTCTGACCCGATCCGATGAAACTGCTCGCCTTTGAAACCGCCACCGAAGCCTGTTCCGTAGCCCTGCATGTCGATGGGCAGGTACGGGAACGCTTCGAGATCGCCCCCCGCCGGCATGCCGAACTGAGCCTGCCGTGGGCGGAGGAGCTGCTGGCCGAGGCCGGCATCAGCCGCCGCCAGCTGGACGGCATCGCGCTCAGCCGTGGTCCCGGTGCGTTCACCGGTGTGCGCCTGGCGATCGCGTTGGCGCAGGGCATCGCGCTGGCGCTGGATCGGCCGTTGCTGCCGGTGTCGACGCTGCAGGTGCTGGCGCTGCGCGCGCCGGTGGAAGAGAAGCAGATCCTGTCGGCGATCGATGCGCGGATGGGCGAGTTGTACGTGGCACGCTTCGAGCGCGTGGATGGACTGCCGGTGGCGCGGGATGCCGAGCGCGTGTGCGTGCCGGCGGCGGTGTCGTTGCCGGATGCTGCGTCCGTCTACGGCGTCGGCACCGGGTTTGCCGCGGCCGAGGGCGCGCTGGTCGCGCAGCTGGGGGCTGGCCTGCGCCGCTTCGATGCAACGGCGCTGCCACGTGCAGCGGATGTGCTGGCACTGGCGGTACCGGCGTTCGCGCGCGGCGAAGGCATTGCGCCGGAGAAGGTCGAGCCGGCGTACCTGCGGGACAACGTGGCGCTGACGCTGGTCGAGCAGCAGGCGGCGCGGGATGCCAAGGCGAAGGCCAACGGCTGAGCCCCTCGTGGCGGGGTGGTGGGTCGCTGACAGCAGAAGCCGTGGGTTGGCCGGGCGGGTGGGCTGCGCAGGGGGCGCCGTGAATCCCCAGGCCGGCCCAGCCGCTGGCGGCTGTGCGTTCGGGCGCTTGCGAAGCAATGCTTCGCAAGCAAAGCGCACTCACCCCTGTAGGCTCGGGCGCGCCATCCATGGCGCTTACGCCCCTGCGCAGCCCACCCGCCCGGCCACGGACAGTTTCCGTGCGCGTTCGCCACGGAAAATCAAAAAAAAATCAAATTCAAAAGCCGGTCGCTTCGCTCGCATCCACGCATGGCGTGGATCTACCGTGCAGGCATGGCGTGGATGCATCGTGTCGACCAAGGTCGACAGCTACCAACAGCAAAGATGCGCCGCGATCGGTCAGGGGGGGGGGGGGGGGGGGGGGGGGGGGGGGGGGGGGGGGGGGGGGGGGGGGGGGGGGGGGGGGCCCGCCCGCCCCCCCCCCGGGGGGGGGGGGGGGGGGGCACCCACCCCCC
>NZ_JBEPSG010000032.1:0-28009 GCF_040548715.1 Stenotrophomonas sp. 2694 | reverse complement strand
AAAGGGCCTGAGCCCGGTAAAGTACCGGGAACAGGTCGCGCTGGCTGCCTGATCCCCAACTGTCCAACTTTAGGGGGTCACTTCAGGGATGGGTTTACGGCGTCCCCCGCAACCGGACCCGCCCCGCCATCCCACGGAACCCCGCTGTTGCTGTTGCTGTTGCTGTTGCTGTTGCTGCTGAGGTTGCCGACCAGCGGCCGGCACTACCGCCGGTGCAGGGTGCAGGGCGCAGCCCTGCCGAACACCCTACTCTTCTAGAACGGAGTCGCAGACTCGAACGCGAGCGCCTCGCCCGTCACCGGGTGAGTGAACTGCAGCTTCCGCGCATGCAGGCACACGCGCTGCGCGGCCTCTGCGCCATACAGCACGTCGCCGACGATCGGATGACCCAGGCTGGCCATGTGCAGGCGCAGCTGATGGCTGCGGCCGGTGACCGGTTCCAGTTCAACGCGCGTGCGTTGCGCCTCGGTGTCACGCGACAGTACCCGCCATCGGGTCAGTGCCGGCTTGCCGCGTTCGTGGTCGACCATCTGCTTGGGCCGGTTCGGCCAGTCGACGATCAGCGGCAGGTCCACTTCACCGGCATCATCTTCCAGCAGCCCCTGCACGATGGCTTCATAACGCTTGCCCACCTGGCGCTTCTCGAACTGCATCGACAGCGCTACCTGCATGTCCTTGCCGCGCGCGTGCAGCAGCAGGCCAGAGGTGACCTGGTCCAGGCGATGCACGGTCAGCGCATCGGCATACACCGCCTGCAGCCGTGCGACCACGCAGTCCTGGTTCTCCGCCGAGCGGCCGGGCACGGACAGCAGGCCGGCCGGCTTCTCGGCCACCAGCAGCGCGTCGTCGATGTAATGCAGAAGGATCATGTCGTTGCCAGGTACTCCATACGAAAACGGGGAAGCCGAAGCCTCCCCGTTTCCTGCGTACCGGCCAACGGCCGGTACCTACCCTGATGGAAAGGTGCCGGCAGGGTGCCGGCACCGACCGCATCAACCCAGCAGGTGGGCGACGCCGGCGCGCTCTTCTTCCAGCTCGGCCAGGGTCTTGTCGATGTACTTCTGGCTGAAGTCGTCGACCGGCAGATCCTTGACCAGGGTGTACTCGCCGTTCTCGGTGGTGACCGCGAAGCCGAAGATCACGCCTTCCGGAATGCCGTAGGAACCGTCGGACGGCACGCCCATGGTGACCCACTTGCCGTTGCTGCCCAGCACCCAGTCACGCACGTGGTCGATCGCTGCGTTGGCCGCCGAAGCTGCCGAGGACGAGCCGCGGGCTTCGATGATCGCCGCGCCGCGCTTGCCGACGGTCGGGATGAAGGTGTTGGCATTCCACTCCTGGTCGTTGATCGCATCGGCGATCGACGCACCATCGGCGGTGGCGAAACGGTAGTCCGGGTACATGGTCGGGCTGTGGTTACCCCACACCACCAGCTTCTCCATGCCGGCGACCGGCTTGCCGAGCTTGGTCGACAGCTGGCTCAGCGCACGGTTGTGGTCCAGGCGCAGCATGGCGGTGAAGTTGCGCGGGTTCAGGTCCGGCGCCGACTTCATGGCGATGTAGGCGTTGGTGTTGGCCGGGTTGCCGACCACCAGCACCTTCACGTCACGCTTGGCGACCTTGTTCAGTGCGGCGCCCTGGGCGGTGAAGATCTTCGCGTTTTCCAGCAGCAGATCCTTGCGCTCCATGCCCGGACCGCGCGGACGTGCGCCGACCAGCAGGGCGATGTCGGCGTCCTTGAAGGCGACTTCAGCGTCGTCGGTACCGACCATGCCGGCCAGCAGCGGGAACGCGCAGTCTTCCAGCTCCATCATCACGCCCTTCAGGGCGGCCTGGGCCTTGTCGACCGGCAGCTCCAGCAGCTGCAGGATGACCGGCTGGTCCTTGCCCAGCATTTCACCGGAGGCGATACGGAACAGCAGGGCGTAGCCGATCTGGCCGGCGGCGCCGGTCACGGCAACACGAACAGGTGCTTTCATGGGGATTTCCTCTGCTAAGAAGCTAAGTAGCGTTGTGGGAGATGGCCGCGCGGGCGGGGACAGGCCTGGCGGGGCGGCCGCAACATGGAAACGGCCCCCTCTGCAGGGGGCCGTCCGGGTATTGGATCAGGCGGCGAGGATCTTGTTCCACTCACCCACGCGCTCTGCCTGGGCGGCGAGCACGGCGTCGGTGTCGCCTTCCAGGGTGATCGAATGGATCACGTCGCCCTGCTTGACCGAATCAACGATCGCCTGGCCTTCCAGGACCTGGCCGAACACGGTGTGCTTGCCGTCCAGCCAATCGGTCTTGATGTGGGTGATGAAGAACTGGCTGCCATTGGTGTTCGGGCCGGCGTTGGCCATCGACAGCGAGCCGATCTGGTGCTTCACACCATTCTTCTCGTCTTCGAACTTGTAGCCCGGGCCGCCGGTGCCACGACCCTGCGGGCAGCCGCCCTGGATCATGAAATCGGGGATCACGCGGTGGAAGATCAGGCCGTCATAGAAGCCGCGCTTGACCAGGTTCACGAAGTTGGCGACCGTCAGCGGCGCCTTGTCGGCGAACAGCTCGACCTTGATCGGGCCCTGGGTGGTGTCGAAAGTGGCGATGAGGGACATGCAGATCCTTGGGATGCGGGGTGTGTAATCAGCCCCATAAGGATACACCTCCCCCGTGGCATGGGCGGCTTCGACCATGTGCGCAGGCAGGGTCTTCAGCCTGCGGACGGGCAGCGCCGGGGGGCAGGCTGAATGGGGGCCTCAGCAGTCCTGAAATCCAGGTTTTCGCCAATCGTCAAGTTCGACGTATAATGTTGGACTTCTTTTTCCAAATCCGGCGCCGACTGGCCCCCTTTCGTATGTCCATCGAAAACCTTCGCAACATCGCCATCGTCGCTCACGTCGACCATGGCAAGACCACCCTGGTCGACCAGCTGCTGAAGCAGTCCGGCACCCTGTCCGAGCGTACCGTCCTCGCCGAGCGCGTGATGGACAGCAACGACCAGGAAAAGGAACGCGGCATCACCATCCTGGCCAAGAACACCGCCATCACCTGGGAAGACAAGAAGACCGGTATCAAGAACCGGATCAACATCGTCGACACCCCCGGACACGCCGACTTCGGCGGCGAGGTCGAGCGCGTGCTGTCGATGGTCGACACCGTGCTGATCCTGGTCGACGCGATGGACGGCCCGATGCCGCAGACCCGCTTCGTCACCCAGAAGGCCTTCGCGATGGGCTTCAAGCCGATCGTCGTGGTCAACAAGGTCGACCGTCCGGGCTCGCGTCCAGAGTGGGTGATCGACCAGGTCTTCGACCTGTTCGACAAGCTCGGCGCCACCAATGAGCAGCTGGACTTCCCGATCGTCTACGCCTCGGCCCTGAACGGCTACGCCGGCCTGGAAGACACCGTGCGCGACGGCGACATGACCCCGCTGTACGAAGCGATCATGCAGCACGCGCCGAAGCCGGAAGTGGACCCGGAAGGTCCGTTCCAGATGCGCATCAGCCAGCTGGACTACAACAACTTCGTGGGCGTGATCGGCATCGGCCGCATCCAGCGCGGCACCCTGAAGAAGAACATGCAGGTCGCGGTGATCGACCGTGAAGGCAAGAAGCGCAACGGCAAGGTCGCCCAGGTGCTGGGCTTCCTGGGCCTGGAGCGCATCGAGCAGGACACCGCCGAAGCCGGTGACATCGTCGCCATCTCCGGTATTCCGGAGCTGACCATCTCCGACACCCTGTGCCACCCGGAAACCCCGGAAGCCCTGCCGGCACTGACCGTCGACGAGCCGACCATCTCGATGACCTTCCAGGTCAACAACTCGCCGTTCGCCGGCAACAAGGACCTGTCCGGTGGCAAGTTCCTGACCAGCCGCCAGATCAAGGACCGCCTGGACCGCGAGCAGGTCCACAACGTGGCCCTGAAGGTCGAACAGCTGGAAGACGCCGACAAGTTCCTGGTCTCCGGCCGTGGCGAACTGCACCTGTCGGTGCTGATCGAGAACATGCGTCGTGAAGGCTACGAGCTGGCCGTGTCGCGCCCGGAAGTGATCATCAAGCAGATCGACGGCCAGGCCATGGAGCCGATCGAGCAGCTGGTGGTGGACATCGAAGAAGTCCACCAGGGCGGCGTGATGGAAAAGCTGGGCACCCGCAAGGGCCAGCTGAAGAACATGGAATCGGACGGCAAGGGCCGTGTGCGCCTGGAATACCAGATCCCGGCCCGTGGCCTGATCGGCTTCCAGAACGAGTTCAAGACCCTCACCCAGGGCTCGGGCCTGCTGTTCCACGTGTTCGACCATTACGGTCCGAAGGAACAGGGCGCCATCGCCAAGCGCATCAACGGTGTGATGATCGCCAATGCGCCGGGCACCACCCCCGCGTACTCGCTGGGCCCGCTGCAGGAACGCGGCAAGCTGTTCGCTGCTGAAGGCGACAACGTGTATGAAGGTCAGCTGGTCGGCATCCACTCCAAGGACAACGACCTGACCGTCAACGCGATCAAGACCAAGCCGCTGACCAACATGCGTGCTTCGGGCAAGGACGATGCGATCCAGCTGACCCCGGCGATCAAGTACTCGCTGGAACAGGCCCTGGACTTCATCGAAGACGACGAGCTGGTCGAGATCACCCCGAAGGAGATCCGTCTGCGCAAGAAGTTCCTGACCGAAAGCGACCGCAAGAAGAACTCGCGCGGCGGCTGATCCAGCGAACCGTGAGCCAGAACGGCTACAACCCGGATCCACACCGGCATCCGGGCCTCCATGTCATCGCCTTGCTCGAAGCGAGCAAGGCGATGCTGGCGTTGTTGGCGGCCACCGGGCTGGAAATCCTCGGCCCGCAGCCGCTTCGCGACGGCGTCAATGCCCTGATCCGGCGTTTCAGCCTGGACCCGGATCACGGCACCCTGCCCTCGCTGTTGAATGCAATCAGTCCCGACGCGGTGCACCTGGCTGCGGCGGCGATGATCGGCTACGGCCTGCTGCACCTGGTCGAGGCCTGGGGCCTCTGGAAAGCCAAGGCATGGGCTTCCTGGCTGGGCTGCCTGACCGCCTCCATCTATCTGCCCTTCGATATCTACGCGATCGTCCGCCATCCCGGCTGGGCCTCGTGGACGGTGCTGGCGATCAACCTGATCGTCGTCTACGTGCTGGCGCGCGACCTGCGCAAGCGCCGTCGCTGAGCAGCCGCTACACTGGGGATCGGAGCCGTCGAAGCTGCCCCATGCGCCTGTCCTTGCCGCCCCTCCTGTCCTTCCTGATCACCGCGTTGCCTGCGGGGCTCGCTGCTGGCTGCAGCCCGGCCGCGTCCACCGCGCATGCCGGTGAACCCGGCAACAGCTCTATGCCTTTCCCCTACGCCGAGACCGAAGTTTCCGACCTGCAGGCGCGGATGGTCGCCGGTGAGCTCGACAGCGTCACCCTGACCGGCGCCTACCTCAAGCGCATCGCCGCCCTGGACCGCACCGGGCCACGCCTGCGCGCGGTGATCGAACTCAACCCCGATGCCCTCAAGGAAGCCGCACAGCGCGACCAGGAGCGCCGTGCCGGCCGCCTGCGCGGCCCCCTGCATGGCATCCCGATCCTGCTGAAGGACAACATCAACGCCGCACCGATGGCCACCAGTGCCGGCTCGCTGGCCCTGCAGGGCTTCCGCCCCGGCGATGCCTACCTGGTCCGGCGCCTGCGCGAAGCGGGCGCAGTGGTGCTGGGCAAGACCAACCTCAGCGAGTGGGCCAACTTCCGCGGCAACGACTCCATCTCCGGCTGGAGCGCGCGCGGCGGCCAGACCCGCAATCCCTACCGCCTCAGTCATTCCCCCTGCGGCTCCAGCAGCGGCAGCGCGGTGGCCGTGGCCGCCAACCTGGCCAGCGTGGCCATCGGCACTGAAACCGATGGCAGCATCGTCTGCCCCGCAGCGATCAACGGCGTGGTCGGCCTGAAACCGACCGTCGGCCTGGTCAGCCGCGAAGGCATCATCCCGATCTCCTTCAGCCAGGACACCGCAGGCCCGATGACCCGCAGCGTCGCCGACGCCGCCGCCGTGCTGACCGCCATCGCTGGCCGCGATGACGCCGATCCCGCCACTGCGACCATGCCCGGCCGCGCAGTCTACGACTACACCGCACGGCTGGATCCGCAGGGCCTGCGCGGCAAGCGCATCGGCCTGCTGCAGACACCATTGCTGAAATATCGCGGGATGCCACCGCTGGTTGAACAGGCTGTCGCTGAACTGCGCCGCGCCGGCGCCGTGGTGGTGCCGGTGGAACTACCCAACCAGGGCGCCTGGGCCGATGCCGAGCGCATCGTGCTGCTGTACGAATTCAAGGCGGGTCTGGAGCGCTACCTCAACACCTACCAGGCGCCACTGCGCAGCCTGGCCGGGCTGATCGCCTTCAACCAGGCACACAAAGGCCAGGAACTGGGGCTGTTCGGCCAGGAGCTGCTGCTGGAAGCCCAGGCGACTCCAGGCCTGGGCGATCCCGTCTACATCCGCGCGCGCAGCGATGCGCGGCGACTGGCGGGCCCGGAAGGCATCGACGCCGTGCTGGCATCGCAGAAGCTGGATGCGCTGGTCGCACCGACGACCGGTGTGGCCTGGCCCCTGCGCAGCACCGGCGATGACTTCCCCGGCGAGAGCTACAGCGTCGCCGCCGTCGCCGGCTACCCCAGCCTGAGCGTGCCGATGGGCCAGATCGATGGCCTGCCGGCGGGGCTGTTGTTCATGGGCACGGCCTGGAGCGAACCGAAGCTGATCGAGATGGCCTACGCGTATGAGCAGCGCACGCGCGCCCGGCGCCCACCGCACTTCGATACCGATACCTTGATCGAATCCGGCGACCCCTGACCCAATGGATGGTAGCGCCGGGCCGTGCCCGGCGAGCGCAGCGGCACTCTGCAATCCGCCGGGCATGGCCCGGCGCTACCATTCCGGGCGCGGCTCCGCCGGCGCGATGGCCGCCTCACCATCCTCCGCACCGGGTGAACGCACATCGGCGCTGCCTGCACGCCGCATCCGCGGCATATCCAGCTCATCGTCCCGCTGCAGGCGCGCGCGCACCTGCGGCAACGATTGCGGATGTTCGCGTGCGAGGAAATCCAGCATGCGTTCGCGCACCAGGCAGCGCAGGTCGAATGCATCACCGGAACTGCGCGCGCTGACCAGCAGCCGCACCTGGATCGCGCGCTCGCTGGTCTCGGTCACCTGCGTCACGCACACCCGTCCATCCCACAGCGGCTGGCCTTGGCAGATGCGTTCCAGCTCGGCACGTATCGCCGCGATCGGCGCACGGTAGTCCAGCCACAGGAACGCCGTACCGAGCAGGTCGGCACTGCGTCGTGTCCAGTTCTGGAACGGGTGCTCGATGAACCAGGTCAGCGGTACCACCATCCGCCGCTCATCCCAGATGCGCACTACCACGTAGCTGCTGCCGATCTCTTCGATGCGCCCCCATTCGCCCTCGACGATCACCACGTCATCGAGTCGGATCGGCTGGGTCACCGCGATCTGCAGGCCGGCGATCAGATTGCCGAACACCGGTTTGGCGGCGATACCCGCCACCAGGCCGATCAGGCCCGCCGACGCCAACAGTGCGGTGCCGATCTTCTGCACCATCGGGAAGGTCAGCAGTACCAGCGAAGCACCGAGCACGATGATGCCGCCCATCAGCACGCGGCTGAGCACTCGCGTCTGGGTCTGGATGCGGCGCGCTTCAAGGTTGTCCGACACATCGATCGGGTGGCTGCGCAGGATCGCCCGCTCACCCGCCGCAACGCCGCGCACCAGCAACCAGATGAAGCAGGCGGTCAGGGCGATGTGCAGCACGCGCAGCAGTTGATCGAGCGTGTGTTCCGGCAATGGCGTGGTCTGCAGCGCCGGAACCAGCAACAGCACG
The DNA here is from genome assembly GCF_040548715.1 of Stenotrophomonas sp. 2694. Lineage (NCBI taxonomy): Bacteria > Pseudomonadati > Pseudomonadota > Gammaproteobacteria > Lysobacterales > Lysobacteraceae > Stenotrophomonas > Stenotrophomonas sp. 2694. Next base: position 20,134 of record NZ_JBEPSG010000032.1, on the reverse strand, counting down.
GGCAGTGCAAGGGCCAGCGGCGGTCCGATCACCCGGCCGATGCGCGCACGGCGCCGGTCACGCCCGCGCAGGCGGCGGTACAGGGCCAGTACGGCCCAAGCCCCCAGGCCGCCAACCACCAGGGCGCTGCCGATCGGCCACAGGTACTGCTGCAGCTGTTGCCAGACCACCATGCATCCTCGCTGTAAACACCGAGCTACAGCGTGGCCCATGCACCATGAGCACAATGTCAGTCGTTCGTAAGCAGAATGTAGGCGGGGGTGTTCGGCAGGGCTGCGCCCTGCACCCACGGTAGTGCCGGCCGCTGGCCGGCAACCTCAACAGCAACAGCAACAGCAATAGCAACAGCAATAGCAACAGCAACAGCAAAAGCCTGCATTCCTTGGGATGGCGGGGAGAGGACAGATGGCGGGGGACGCTGCAAGTACGTCCATGTAAGCTCGGTCGCGCCATCCATGGCGCTCACGCCCCCGCCATCTGCCCCCTCCCCGCCTTCGACAATTTCCCGCGATCTGTCGGAATGTCATGGCCTGCTCTTGGTGGGTGTCGACCTTGGTCGACACGTAGATCCACGCCATGCGTGGATGCTCTTCGATCAATTGTCGAGATATTCGATTTCGATTGGATTTGATCCAAGCGAAGCACAGATGGACCAACAGCCACCGGAAATCTGTCAGAGGTGGGGCGGTGTCGGAGTGCGGGGTGTCAGCCGCATGGATGCGGCTGCCAAGCCTACAGGGACGTACTTGCGGCGTCCCCGCACTCCGACACCGCCCCGCCAACCCACGGATAGCCCGCTTTTGACGTTGACGTTGCTCTGGCCTCGGCAGGTGCAGGGCGCAGCCCTGCCAAAAAAATCCCTACCGCACTTGCTCCTGCTTGCGCACGATCGCCATCGCGATCTCCAGCGACTGCTCGTAGTTCAATCGCGGGTCGACGGTCGAACGATAGGCGCGTTCCAGGTCACGTTCGGTCAGTTCGCGCGCACCGCCGGTGCATTCGGTCACATCCTCACCGGTCAGCTCCAGATGCACGCCGCCCAGGCGGGTGCCTGCGGCCGCGTGCAGGTCGAAGGACATCTCGACCTCGCCGCGCACGTTGTCGAAGCGCCGCGTCTTGAAGCCGTTGGCGGTGCTTTCGGTATTGCCATGCATCGCATCGCACACCCACAGCACGCGACGACCATCGCGCTTGACCGCATCCAGCAACGGCGGCAGCTTCTCCGCGATCTGCGCCGCGCCCATGCGGTGAATGAAGCTCAGGCGGCCCGGCTCGTCATCCGGGTTGAGCACATCGATCAGCCGCAGCAACTGGTCCGGCGTCACCGACGGGCCCACCTTGATCGCGATCGGATTGCGCACGCCGCGCAGGTACTCCACGTGCGCGCCATCCAGCGCGGCGGTACGCATGCCGATCCACGGATAGTGCGTGCTCAGGTTCAACCAGCCCTGCTGGCGCGGCACCTGCCGGGTCAGCGCCTGCTCGTAGGGCAGCAGCAGCGCTTCATGCGAGGTGTAGAAATCGATGCGGTTGAGGTTGTGCACACGGGCCCCGGCCAGGGTCTCCATGAAGTGCACGGCATCACCGATCGAGGCCACCATCTTCTGGTACTCGGCGGCCAACGGCGAATGGCTCACCCATTCCAGGTTCCAGTATTCGGGATGGTGCAGATCGGCGAAGCCACCATCGATCAGCGCCCGCACGAAGTTCATCGTCATCGCCGAATGCGCGTGGGCCTGCAGCATCCGCTTCGGGTCGGGCAGACGCGCCGCCTCGGTGAAGGCCGGCGCATTGATCACATCGCCGCGGTAGCTGGGCAGGGTCACGCCGTCGCGGGTCTCGGTATCGGCCGAGCGCGGCTTGGCGTACTGGCCGGCAAAACGGCCGACGCGGATCACCGGCTGGCGCAGGCCGTGCACCAGCACCAGGCTCATCTGCAGCAGCACCTTCAACCGGTTGGAGATCGTGCCCGATTCGCAGTCGCTGAAATTCTCCGCGCAGTCGCCGCCCTGCAACAGGAAACGCTTGCCTTCCTGGGCGTCGGCCAGCTGCTGCTTCAGCGCCAGGATCTCCCACGAGGTCACCAGCGGCGGCAGCCGCTTCAGCTCGTGCAGCGCGGCATCCAGGGCCACCGGATCGGGATAGGTCGGAATCTGCAGCGCGGTCTTGCCCCGCCAGCTCTCCGGTGACCAGGCGGCGCCAGCAGCGATGGCGGCAGGATCGGGGGCGGGCGGAACGGCGGACAGGCTCATCACGGACATCCGGGGGTGGGGGGCGGTCATGGTCGCAGAGCCAGCCGCTGGCGCAAAGGGCCGGGCCCGGTCATGACTGCCTGAACGGTGTGAAAAGGGGCCGTGTGATCGGCCAGAAACGGCATGGTCGCCATCGCCGGACAGGCGCATGATCGGCTCGCAGTTGTTACGGAGTAACACTCCCTCATGGACCGGCCCCGTCCCCCTTTCCTGCCCATTTCCCATGAAGCCCTCCCTGCTCACCACCGCCATCACCTTCGCCCTGATCCTCACCAGCCAACCCGTGCTTGCCGCCGACACTGATGCCAGCGCGGCTGCGGTCAAGGACCTCGACGTAGTCACCGTCAGTGCTCAGCTCGACCAGGCCCGCAACGCCCTGTCACCGGACATCGGCAGCAGCCAGTACCAGATCACCGCCGAGGACATCCAGAAGCAGCCGCTGGGCGCCTCCGCCCCGCTCAGCCAGGTGCTGCTGCAGGCCCCGGGCGTGGTCCAGGACTCCTACGGCGGCGTCCACGTGCGCGGCGACCACGCCAACCTGCAGTACCGCATCAACGGCGTACTGCTGCCCGAATCGATCTCTGGCTTCGGCCAGACCCTGGATGCCCGCACCATCAAGAGCATCCGCCTGATGGATGGTGCGCTGCCGGCGCAGTTCGGTGAACGCACCGCCGCGGTGGTCGATATCACCACCCGCAGTGGCGCCGAGCTGGGCAACGGCGGCAGCGCTGGCATCACCGCCGGTTCGTTCGGCAAGGTCAACCCGAACGCCTCCTGGTGGGGCAACCAGGGCCGCTGGAGCTGGTTCCTGACCGGCAACTACGACCAGAACGAGGTCGGGCTGGAGAACCCCACCAGCGCACGCAGACCGCTGCATGACGACACCCACCAGGGGAAGGCCTTTGCCGACCTGACCTATCTGGTCAACGACAGCACCCGCCTGAGCGTGTTCGCCGGCTTTGCCAACAACCGCTTCCAGATCCCGGTCAACCCGGGGCAGACCCCGCAGTTCGGCTACCTGGACACCACCACCTTCAATTCCAGCCAGTTGGACGAAACCCAGCGCGAGACCACCCGCTTCGGCATGCTGGTGCTGCAGGGCACGCTTGGCCAGACCGCGTACCAGCTCTCGGCCGGCCAGCGCTACAGCGATGTGGCCTTCAATCCGGACATCGTGGGCGACCTGGTGTTCAGCGGCGTCGCCTCGCAGGTCCGGCGCAGCAACCGCGCCAACACCCTGCAGGCCGATTTCTCCACCCCCCTGGGCGATAACCACACCCTGCGTTATGGCCTGTATGGCAACTACGAACACGCCGCCGCCAACAACAGCAGCTGGGTCTTCCCGGTCGACGCCGATGGGCGGCAGACGAGCACCACGCCGCAGCTGATCCCGGACCGCAATGCCTTCCACGCCAGCACCGCAGCCTTGTACGTGCAGGACGAGTGGCGGATCGGCGATGACTGGACCATCAACTACGGCCTGCGCGGCGACCGCTTCAAGGCCTTCGGTCACACCGAGGGCCAGCTCAGCCCACGTCTGGGCGTGGTCTGGAACGCCAGCGACAGCACCACCGTGCACGCCGGCTATTCGCGCTACTTCACCCCGCCCGCCAGCGAACTGGTTGCCGGCAGCGATCTTGCCCTGTTCGATGGCACCAGCAACCAGCAACCCGCCAATGGCAGCAACACGCCGTTGTCCGAGCGCAGTGACTACTACGATATCGGCGTGTCACAGCAGGTCGGCGACCACCTCACCCTCGGCCTGGATGCCTACGACCGACGCGTGCACCGCCTGCAGGACGAAGGGCAGTTCGGCGCCGCCTACATCTATTCCACCTTCAACTATCGCCGCGGCCACATCCATGGTCTGGAGTTCAGCGCCGACTACAGCAACGGGCCGATCAGCGCGTACTTCAACGCGGCCTACAGCAAGGCCATGGGCACCCAGGTCATCACCAGCCAGTACAACCTCGATCCGGATGCACTGGCCTACGTGCAACAGAACTGGATCCATCTGGACCACGACCAGAAGCTGACGTCTTCCGGCGGCGTCAGCTATGCGTTCGCTGGCCACAATCGGATCGGTGCGAACTACGTGTACGGCAGCGGCCTGCGTTCGGACATCGAGGGCGTGCCCAATGGCGGCGAACTGCCGTCGTACCTGCAGGTCAATCTCAGCGCCGCGCATGACTTCAACGCCGACAGCGGTCATCCGCTGCATGTGCAACTGGCGGTGATCAACGCGCTGGATCGCAGCTACCAGCTGCGCGATGGCGGAGGCATCGGCGTGTTCGCACCGCAATGGGGACCACGTCGCGGCGCCTATCTGAGCCTGCAGCAGGATTTTTGAGGTAGCGCCGACTGCCGGCCAGCGGCCGGCACTACCGGAAAACAGTAGAGCCACGCCATGCGTGGCTCCGGACTGGCTCAGTGCTTGACCTTGCGCAGCGACACCACCAGCGCCCACAGCGCCAGCAGCACGAACCACACGCCCGACCACATCGGCATGGTCAGACCAAGGAACGTCCAGTCGATGTTGCCGCAGTTGCCGGTGCCGGTCAGCACGGTGCGGAACACTTCCAGCGGCCCCATGGTCTCGCGCAGGAAGGCCAGCGGCGGGCCACAGGTCGCCCCCATTTCCGGCGGCAGCATCTGCACGTAGACATGGCGCGCGGCGATGCCCACGCCCACGGCGGCAGCGATGAACGCGAGGATGCCGTAGGTCGCCCGCCCCGGACGGTTGGACGGCCCATGCAGGGCGCCGATCAGGAACAGCAGGCCCAGGGCCGCGAACGCCAGGCGCTGGAAGATGCACAGCGGACACGGTTCCAGCCCCATCTTCAGCTGCAGGAAAATCGCGTAGCCCAGCAGGCCCGCGCAGATCAGGAAGCCCAACAGGAACTGGGCGCGGAAAGGCCAGCGCAGAGGATTCATCGGCAACGCTCGTGTAGTACGGACCGCAAGCGTAACCGAGAGTGCGCGCCGTTCGAACCGCCACAACGTCGCGCCCGTCGGAACACGCCGGCGCGCGCGCCGCAACATGCGGGATCATCCACGCCCGGCGTGGATCTCCATCCGTCGCCCAGAAACGGAAAAACCCGGCACGAGGCCGGGTTCTTCACCGAATGACGGGTGTCGCGCGTCGATTACTCTTCGACGGCTTCAGCCACGACCGGACGGTCAACCAGCTCAACGTAGGCCATCGGCGCGTTGTCGCCGGCGCGGAAGCCGCACTTCAGCAGGCGCAGGTAACCGCCCGGACGGTTCGCGTAGCGCGGGCCCAGGATGGTGAACAGGTTGCCGACGGCTTCGTTGTCGCGCAGGCGGGCAAAGGCCAGACGACGGTTGGCGACGGAGTCGACCTTGGCCAGGGTGATCAGCGGCTCGGCGACGCGGCGCAGTTCCTTGGCCTTCGGCAGGGTGGTCTTGATCAGCTCGTGCTTGAACAGCGAGGCGGCCATGTTCTTGAACATCGCTTCGCGGTGGGCGCTGGTACGGCTGAACTTACGGCCGGATTTCTGGTGACGCATGGTGATATTCCTTGGTTAATGATGTGGCTTTGCGGATCGTTGTCGCCTTCCTGGCGCTGCTGCTCGGACTGCGGTTGGTCCTGGCCATCCGTCCTGGACGACCTGCCCGCGAACCTTCGTTCGTCGTGGCGGTGTTGCCTTGGTGCAATGGCCCCGTCGTTGCCGACGGGGCCATGCGGTCTTGCAGAAAGGCGGTATCAGCCCAGCATGCCGTGGCTGGCGACGCCGGCCGGCGGCCAGTTCTCCAGCTTCATGCCGAGCGACAGGCCACGCTGGGCCAGCACTTCCTTGATCTCGGTGAGCGACTTCTTACCCAGGTTCGGGGTCTTCAGCAGCTCGACTTCGGTCTTCTGGATCAGATCGCCGATGTAGTAGATGCTCTCGGCCTTGAGGCAGTTGGCCGAACGCACGGTCAGCTCCAGATCGTCGATCGGGCGCAGCAGCACCGGATCCACGCCGTTGTTGGCCGGCTTCGCCGCACCGCGGTCGCGATGGGTGAAGTCACCGAACACCGACAGCTGATCGCTGAGGATGTCGGCAGCGGTACGCACTGCTTCTTCGGCGTCGATGGTGCCGTTGGTCTCGATATCAATGACCAGCTTGTCCAGGTCGGTGCGCTGTTCGACACGAGCCGCTTCCACGGCATAGGCGACACGGCGGACCGGCGAGAACGAGGCATCCAGGACCAGACGGCCGATGGCACGGGTTTCTTCGTCCGGACGACGACGCGCAGCTGCCGGCTGATAGCCGAAACCACGCTCGATCTTCAGACGCATGTTCACTGCCGTGTCCTTGGTCAGGTGGCAGATCACGTGGTCGCCGTTCAAGATCTCCACATTGTGGTCGACCTTGATGTCGGCAGCGGTGACAACGCCCGGACCCTGCTTGGACAGGGACAGAGTCGCGTTGTCGCCGGAGTGCATACGGATGGCCACGTCCTTCAGGTTCAGCAGGACTTCCAGCACGTCCTCCTGCAGACCTTCGACCGTGGTGTACTCATGCAACACGCCGTCGATTTCGACTTCCGTGATGGCGAAGCCCGGGATGGACGACAGCAGCACGCGACGCAGGGCATTACCCAGCGTATGCCCGTAACCCCGCTCCAAAGGTTCGATAACGACCTTTGCACGGGTGTCGGTAATGCGTTCGATCTGCGGACCGCGAGGACGCAGAACCTGGTTGGCGGTAACCGTCATGTTGCGGGTTCTCCTAGTGAACCCCCGGCCGTCGCCGGGGGCTCTCCAATGTGAATTACTTCGAATACAGCTCGACGATCAGCGCTTCGTTGATGTCCGCAGGCAGATCCGAACGATCCGGAACAGCCTTGAAGATGCCGGAGAACTTGCCGGAATCCACTTCAACCCACGACGGGCTCAGGTCATGCTGGGCGGCGACGGTCAGGGCTTCCTGGACGCGCAGCTGCTTGGCAGCCTTTTCAGACAGGGCGATGGCGTCGCCAGCCTTGACCTGGTACGAGGCCAGGTTGACCGACTTGCCATTCACGGTGACGCCGCGGTGCGACACCAGCTGACGGGCAGCCGGACGGGTCACGGCGAAGCCCATGCGGTAGACAACGTTGTCCAGGCGGGTTTCCAGCAGCTGCAGGAGGTTCTCGCCGGTGTTGCCCTTCTTGGTCGAGGCCTTCTTGTAGTAGTTGCGGAACTGACGCTCCAGCAGACCGTAGATACGCTTGACCTTCTGCTTTTCACGCAGCTGGGTAGCGTAGTCGGACAGCTTGCCCTTGCGGGCAGTGGCGCCATGCTGGCCGGGCTTCTGCTCCAACTTGCACTTGGAGTCCAGCGCACGCGCCGGGCTCTTCAGGGACAGGTCGGCGCCTTCGCGACGGGCGAGCTTACAGGTAGGACCGATATAACGAGCCATTTCTTATCGCTCCCTTTAGACGCGACGCTTCTTCGGCGGACGGCACCCGTTGTGCGGGATAGGCGTCACGTCGATGATGTTGGTGATCTTGTAGCCGACGTTGTTCAACGAACGCACGGCCGACTCACGGCCCGGACCCGGACCCTTGATGCGGACTTCCAGCGACTTCACGCCGTAGTCCAGCGCAGCACGACCGGCCTTTTCGGCAGCCACCTGGGCTGCGAACGGGGTCGACTTGCGCGAACCGCGGAAGCCAGCGCCACCGGAGGTCGCCCACGACAGAGCGTTGCCCTGACGGTCGGTGATGGTCACGATGGTGTTGTTGAACGAAGCGTGGACGTGGGCAACGCCGTCGGTGACGACGCGCTTGATCTTCTTCTTGGTCTTAGCAGCAGGCTTAGCCATTTATATGTCCCTTACTTCCTGATCGCCTTGCGCGGGCCCTTGCGGGTGCGGGCGTTGGTACGGGTGCGCTGGCCACGCAGCGGCAGACCGCGACGGTGACGCAGGCCGCGGTAGCAGCCCAGGTCCATCAGGCGCTTGATCGCGATACCGATTTCACGGCGCAGATCGCCTTCCACGATGTACTTGCCGACTTCGGCGCGCAGGCGCTCGATTTCCGGCTCCGACAGATCGCGGATCTTGGTGGTCGAAGTGACGCCTGCGACTTCGCAGACCTTCTTCGAACGGGTACGGCCGATGCCGTAAATGCTTTGCAACCCGACCCAGACATGCTTCTGGGCTGGCAGGTTGACGCCTGCAATACGCGCCATGACGCGGTTCTCCAGCTGAGTGATGGCCGACAGCGCGCTCAAGGCACGCCGATCCGGCAGGATGGATCAAAAAAGTGAACCAGTGATACTAACAAGGTTCCGGTTTACTTGGAAGCCCGTGAAACCAGAGGTTTCATGAACCCGGCCCGGGGAGTGTGCCCAGGCTCCGGCGCCGGATGGGGTTGGACCTGGAGTTGCCTCCCGGGCCGCCCGCGCTACTCCAGCGCGGGACCACCTCATCACACCCCCACCCGGAACCGCTGCGGGGGCCGCCCTTCGTTTGTGTGGCCAGAGTCCGCGAAGCGGAGGACCATCACGTCAGGAAGACGGAAGTATAACAGGCTAATCAGCCGCGAGCAAAACCGCCGCGGTTGCCGCCCTTCAGGTTGGCCTTCTTCAGCAGGCTCTCGTACTGGTGGGACATCAGGTGCGCCTGCACCTGGGCGATGAAGTCCATCACCACCACCACCACGATCAACAGCGAAGTACCGCCGAAGTAGAACGAGGCGTTCAGCTGCGTGCGCATCAGTTCCGGCAGCAGGCAGACGATCACCAGGTAAGCCGAACCGGCAGCCGTCAGTCGGGTCAGCACGCCGTCGATGTAGTCGGCGGTGGCCTTGCCCGGACGGATACCCGGAATCAGCGCGCCCGACTTCTTCAGGTTGTCGGCGGTTTCCTGCGAGTTGAACACCAGCGCGGTATAGAAGAACGCGAAACCGGTGATCAGCGCAGCGAACACGATCATGTGCAGCGGCTCGCCCGGACCCAGGGCATTGGCGACCTTCTGCAGGGTCTGGCCAAAGGTGCTCTGGTTGGCAGCCTGGCCGGACCACATGGCCAGGGTGGCCGGGAAGGCCAGCAGGCTCGAGGCGAAGATCGCCGGGATGACGCCGGCCATGTTCAGCTTCAGCGGCAGGAACGAGGTCTGGTTCATGTACGCGTTGCGACCGCCCTGGCGGCGCGCGTAGTTCACCGTGATCCGGCGCTGGCCGCGTTCGACGAACACCACGAAGAAGGTGAAGGCGAGCACGACGATGGCGATCAGCAGCAACTGGATGAACTGGATGTTGCCGTCGCGGTAGGCGTCGAAGGTGTGGATGACCGCACCCGGCAGGCCCGCCACGATACCGGCGAAGATGATCAGCGAGACGCCGTTGCCGATGCCGCGCTCGGTCACCTGCTCACCAACCCACATCAGGAACATGGTGCCGGCGGTCAGTGCGACCACGGCAGTGAGCACGAAGCCCATGCCCGGCATGTACACGACCGGTGCACCGGTCGGCGACACCTGGCCCTGCAGCGCCAGCGCGATCGAACCGCCCTGCACCACTGCGAGCAGCACAGCGCCGATGCGCGAATACTGGGTGATCTTGCGGCGGCCGGACTCACCTTCCTTCTGCATCGCCTTCAAGGCGGGGAAGATGTGCACAGCCAGCTGCATCACGATCGATGCCGAGATGTACGGCATCACGTTCAGCGCGAAAATGCTGAAACGGTGCAGGGCGCCGCCCGAGAACATGTTGAACATGTCCACGATGCCGCCGCCCTGCTGTTGCATCATGGCAAGCATGGCATCGGGATTGACGCCCGGCACCGGCACGTAGCAGCCGATGCGATAGACGATCAAAGCCCCGACGACGAACAGCAAACGTTGGCGAAGTTCAGTGAACTTGCCCATTCCGCCCGCGAGGTTACCGATGCCAGCTTGCGCCATGATTCTCTTACTCCGTTACGCTGCCGCCGGCAGCTTCGATCGCAGCCTTGGCACCGGCCGTGGCAGCAACACCCTTCAGGGTGAACGCCTTGGTCACTTCGCCCTTGACGACGACCTTGGCCTTCTTGGCAGTGCTCGGGACCAGCTTGGCAGCACGCAGGACAGCGAAGTCGATCTCGCCGGCCGGCAGCTTGTCCAGCTGGTACAGCAGCACTTCAGCGGTGTCCTTGGCGATCGGCGAACGGAAGCCGATCTTCGGCAGACGACGCTGCATGGGGGTCTGGCCGCCTTCGAAGCCAGCCTTGATCTTGCCGCCACCCTTACGGGCAAACGAACCCTTGTGGCCGCGGCCGCAGGTCTTGCCCAGGCCGGAGCCGATACCGCGACCGACGCGGGTACGCTCTTTACGAGCGCCCGGTGCCGGGCTCAATTCATTCAGATGCATGGTCATTGGATTATTCCTCAACCTTGACGAGGTAGTGGACCTTGTTGATCAGACCGCGAACCTGCGGGCTGTCCTTCAGTTCACGCACATCGTTGAGCTTGCCCAGACCCAGCGCACGCACCGACAGGCGATGACGCGCCTGGGCACCACGCAGGCCGCGAACCAGACGGACCTTGACGGTCTTGTTGGTTTCATTAGCCATGGTTGAGATCCTCCACCTTCTTGCCGCGCTTGGCCGCGATGCGAGCCGGCGACTGCGCTGCAGTCAGGCCCTTCACGGTGGCACGCACCAGGTTGATCGGGTTGCGCGAACCGGTGGCCTTGGCCAGCACGTTCTTCACGCCCACTGCTTCCAGCACGGCGCGCATGGCACCACCGGCAATGACGCCGGTACCTTCGGAAGCCGGCTGCATGAACACGCGCGCTGCGCCGTGACCATCCTTGATGGTGTGCCACAGGGTGCCGTTGTTCAGATCGACGGTGACCTGGTTCTTGCGAGCCTGCTCCATCGACTTCTGGATGGCGACCGGCACTTCGCGTGCCTTGCCATAACCGAAACCGACCTTGCCTTCGCCGTCGCCGACAACAGTCAGGGCGGTGAAGGTGAACTGACGGCCACCCTTGACGGTCTTGCTGACGCGATTGACCGCGACCAGCTTTTCGATCATGCCGTCATCGACTTTCTCTTCGCGGTTACGGTCGCGATCGCGACCCCGCTGCTGACGTTCTTCTGCCATGTTTATTCCTTGGTTGTTGGGTTATGTACGGCTCGAGGCCGCTTATGGTTGTGGAGTGGTGCGTTGTTGCGGTGGGCCGCTGCAGAAGAGCGGCGCCGCCCAGCCTCACTCAGGCTGGCGAGCAGGCGGGCATGGGGACCGGAGTCCCCTGCCCTGATCCCTTAGAACTGCAGGCCGGCTTCGCGGGCAGCGTCAGCCAGGGCCTTGATGCGGCCGTGGTAACGGTAACCCGAACGATCAAAGGCAACCTTCTCGACGCCGGCGGCCTTGGCACGCTCAGCGACGATGCGGCCAACCTTGGCGGCGGCATCGGCGTTCTTGCCGTTCTTCAGGCCTTCCTTGATGTCGGCCTGGGTGGTGTTGGCGGCAGCCAGCACCTTCGAGCCGTCAGCGGTGAAGACCTGTGCATACAGGTGCTGGCCGGTGCGCAGCACCGACAGGCGGGCCACACCGAGCACACGGATGTGGGCACGGGTCGACTTGGCGCGACGCAGGCGGGCGATGTTCTTGTTCATGATCTTTTTCCCTGGAAAGCGGAAGGTCCTAATTAGGCCTTCTTGGCTTCCTTGCGAATGATGACTTCGTCGGAGTACTTCACGCCCTTGCCCTTGTACGGCTCCGGCTTGCGGAACGCACGGATCTTGGCGGCAGCTTCACCGACGGCCTGCTTGTCAGCGCCCTGCACCAGGATTTCAGTCTGGGTCGGGGTGGTGATGGTGATGCCTTCCGGCGCCACGAACACGATCGGGTGCGAGTAACCCAGCGACAGGCTGAGGTCCTTGCCCTGCATCGCGGCACGGTAACCCACGCCGACCAGCTCAAGCTTGCGCTCGAAGCCTTCGGAAACACCCTTGACCATGTTGGACAGGATGGCGCGGACGGTACCGGTCAGCGGGATCAGCTCCACGTTGTCGGTGCTCAGGGTGGCAACGCCGTTTTCGACATTGATGTTGATGCCAGCCGGCTTGGCCAGCGACAGGGTGCCCTTCGGGCCCTTGGCGATGACGTTGTCGTTCTGGACGTTCAGTTCAACCTTACCCAGGTCGATCGGCTTCTTGGCTACACGGGACATGGTCTACTCCTTTCGCCTTAGGCCACGAAGCACAGGACTTCGCCGCCGACGCCCAACTGGCGCGCCTGCGCATCAGTCATGATGCCCTTGGAAGTGGAAATGATGGAAATGCCCAGGCCGTTCATGACCTTCGGCAGTTCGCTCTTGCCGCGGTACTGGCGCAGGCCCGAACGCGAGAAGCGCTTCAGGGTCGCGATGACCGGCTTGCCTTCGAAATACTTCAGCACGATTTCCAGCTCGGACTTGTTGTTCTCGAGCGCGGTCACGCGCAGGTCGGCGATGTAACCCTCGTCCTTCAGGACCTGGGCGATCGCAACCTTGATCTTGGACGACGGGGCTTTCACCGTCTGCTTGCCAACCGCTGCCGCATTCTTGATGCGGACCAGCAGGTCGGCGATGGGATCAGTCATGCTCATATGAGTACCTTTGAGTGCACCGATATCCGCTTTCGCGAAAATCTGTTGTCTCCTGGAAACGGGCCAGGCCCCCTACCCCTACGCATTGCGCAGAGCAAGACGCGGGAGTATACGCCAAAAGAGCCCGACTTGCGTCGGGCTCTTCGGTTTTTTGCAGAGGGAAAGCTGAACGCCCCCCTCCCCGGCTGCGAAGCCCCCCGGGGGGAGCCCTCGCTGGCAGGACCGGCTGGGGTTACCAGCTGGCCTTGCGCAGGCCCGGAACGTCGCCACGCATGGTGGCTTCACGCAGCTTGTTGCGACCCAGGCCGAACTTGCTGTACACGCCACGCGGGCGGCCAGACAGTTCGCAACGGTTGCGATGGCGGCTCGGCGACGAATCGCGCGGCAGCTTCGACAACTTGGTGGCGGCCTCGATCTTCTCTTCGTAGCTCGCATCCGGGGAGGACACGATCTTCTTCAGAGCAGCACGCTTGACAGCGAACTTTTCAGCCAGCTTCTTCCGCTTGATGTCGCGGTTGACCATGGAGGTCTTTGCCATTTCGGTTTCCTCGACGAATCAGTTACGGAACGGGAACTTGAACGCTGCCAGCAGCGCCTTCGCTTCCGCGTCGGTCTTCGCAGTGGTGGTGATGGCGATATCCATACCGCGGATCGCGTCGACAGCGTCGAAGTCGATTTCCGGGAAGATGATCTGTTCCTTCACACCCATGTTGAAGTTGCCGCGACCGTCGAAGGAACGACCGGAAACACCACGGAAGTCGCGCACGCGCGGCAGCGAGATGTTGATCAGGCGGTCCAGGAACTCGTACATCTTGTGGCGACGCAGCGTGGTCTTGCAGCCGATCGGCCAACCATCACGGATCTTGAACGATGCCACCGAGATACGCGACTTGGTGACGATCGGCTTCTGGCCCGAGATCTTGGTCATGTCGCCGACGGCGTTTTCCAGGATCTTCTTGTTGGTGGCCGCTTCGCCGACACCCATGTTCAGGGTGACTTTGACCAGCTTCGGCACCTGCATGGAATTGGTGTAACCGAACTGCTTCATCAGCGCCGGCACCACTTCTTCCTTGTAAAACTTTTCGAGACGGGAAGTCATCTTCTCATTCCTCAGGCGTCGAGCGCCTCACCGCTGGAGCGGAACACACGCAGTTTGCGTCCATCCTCCAGCACCTTGAAGCCAACGCGCTCGCCCTTGCCCGAAGCCGGGTTCAGCACATTCACGTTGGAGATATGGATCGACGCTTCACGCTCGACCACGCCGCCGGCAACACCTGCCTGCGGGTTCGGCTTGGTGTGGCGCTTGACGATGTTCACGTTGGCGACGACCAGACGGTCGCCATCGACGCGGACGACTTCGCCCTGCTTACCCTTGTCCTTGCCGGCGTTGACGACAACCTGGTCGCCCTTCTTGATACGGTTAGCCATGATTATCTCCTGTCGCTCACAGCACTTCGGGAGCGAGCGAGACGATCTTCATGAACTTCTCCGAACGAAGTTCACGAGTCACCGGCCCGAAGATACGGGTCCCGATCGGCTCCTGCTTGTTGTTAAGCAGAACGGCGGCGTTGCCGTCGAAGCGGATCAGCGAGCCGTCGGCGCGACGCACACCCTTGCGGGTACGCACCACGACGGCGTCATACACTTCACCCTTCTTGACCTTGCCGCGCGGAATCGCATCCTTCACGGTGACCTTGATGATGTCGCCGATGCCGGCGTAACGGCGCTTGGAACCACCCAGCACCTTGAAGCACATCACTCGCTTGGCACCAGAATTGTCGGCGACGTCAAGGTAGCTCTGCATCTGGATCATGATTCAGACTCCTTATTCAGCCGCACGCGTGATGACTTCCACCACGCGCCAGTTCTTGGTCTTGGACATCGGAGCAATCTCGGTCACGCGGACGACATCGCCTTCCTTGCAGGCGTTGTCGGCATCGTGGGCGTGCAGCTTCGTCGAGCGCTTGATGTACTTGCCGTACAGTGCGTGCTTGACCTGACGCTCGACCAGGACGGTAACCGTCTTGTCCATCTTGTTGCTGACGACACGGCCTTCGACCGTGCGCAGCGCTTTGTTTTCAGTATTGTCGCTCATAGCGGCCATCCTTACTTCGTGCTGCCGAGCAGGGTCTTGACGCGAGCAATTTCGCGACGCACCCGGCGGATGTCGTGTGTCTTCGGCAGCTGGCCGGTGACCTGCTGCATACGGACAGAGAACTGTTCCTTACGCAGGTCGATCAGGTGGGCCTTGAGGTCGTCAGCCGACTTTTCACGGAGAGTTTTGATATCCATCAGCGCACCGTCCGGGTCACGAAAGTGGTGGTGACCGAGAGCTTGGCAGCGGCCAGGCGGAACGCCTCGCGTGCCACTTCCTCGGTAACACCCTCGATTTCATAGATCATGCGGCCGGGCTGGATCTGGGCCACCCAGTATTCCACGTTGCCCTTACCCGAACCCATTCGAACTTCGATGGGCTTCTTGGTGATGGGCTTGTCGGGGAACACTCGGATCCACATCTTGCCGCCGCGCTTCACGTAGCGGCTGATCGAACGGCGAGCCGCTTCGATCTGACGCGCGGTCAGCTGACCGTGGGCGGTTGCCTTCAGGCCGTACTCGCCAAAGCTGACAGCGTTTGCGCTCCAGCTGAGGCCTTCGTTACGGCCCTTGTGCACCTTGCGGTACTTGGTTCGCTTGGGTTGCAACATTGTCGTTACCTCGCTTCACGAGCCGGGCGCTGACGGTCACCGCGGTCGCCGCGATCATGACGATCGTTGCGCGACGGGGTGTCGTCCTGCTTTTCCTGGCCAACCTGGGAGAAATCGAAGACCTCGCCCTTGTAGATCCAGACCTTGATGCCGATGATGCCGTAGGTCGTCTTGGCTTCAGCGAAGCCGTAGTCGATGTCGGCACGCAGCGTGTGCAGCGGCACGCGGCCTTCGCGGTACCACTCCGAACGGGCGATTTCTGCACCGTTGAGGCGGCCACCGACGTTGACCTTGATGCCCAGGGCACCCAGGCGCATCGCGTTGCCGACCGAGCGCTTCATTGCGCGGCGGAACATGATGCGACGCTCCAGCTGCTGCGCGATCGATTCGGCAACCAGCTGTGCGTCCAGCTCGGGCTTGCGCACTTCGGTGACGTTGATGTGCGCCGGGACGCCCATCATCTCGCTCACTTCCTTGCGCAGCTTCTCGATGTCCTCACCGCGCTTGCCGATCACCACGCCCGGACGGGCGGTGTGGATCGTCACGCGAGCGGTCTTTGCCGGACGCTCGATCAGGATCTTGCTGATGCCGGCCTGCGCCAGCTTCTTGCGCAGCATTTCGCGCACTTTCAGGTCGGCTGCCAGGTAACCAGCGAACTCGGCCTTGTTGGCGTACCACTTGGAGTTCCAGTCCTTGGAAATGCCGAGGCGGATACCAATCGGATGAACTTTATGACCCATGGTCTTTTCCTTATCCGCTTACTTGGCGGCGCCCACAACCACAGTGATGTGGCTGGTGCGCTTGAGGATGCGGGTACCGCGGCCTTTCGCCCGCGCCATGAAACGCTTCAGGGTCGGACCTTCATCTACCATGATGGTCTGAACCTTCAGCTCGTCGACGTCGGCGCCCTGGTTGTTCTCGGCATTTGCAATAGCCGACTCCACCACCTTCTTGATCAGGTGGGCAGCCTTCTTGTCCGAGAACTTCAGCAGGTTGACGGCACGCTCGGCCGGCAGACCGCGCACCTGGTCAGCGACCAGACGTGCCTTCTGCGGGGAGATGCGCGCGGTGCGCAGGATGGCTTTCGCTTCCATTGTCATCTCTCCTTACTTGCCCGACTTCTTGTCACCACCGTGACCCTTGAAGGTCCGGGTGATGGCAAATTCGCCGAGCTTGTGGCCGACCATGTTCTCGTTGACGAGAACCGGGATGTGGTTCTTGCCGTTATGCACGGCAATGGTGACGCCTACCATGTCAGGCAGGATCATCGAACGACGCGACCAGGTCTTGATCGGACGCTTGCTACCCGCAGCGGCAGCCACCTTAGCAACCAGGTGGTGATCGACAAACGGGCCCTTCTTGAGTGAACGTGCCATGGTCGATTAGCCCCTACGATCGCGGACGATGAACTGCTGAGTGCGCTTGTTATGGCGCGTCTTGTAACCCTTGGTCGGAACACCCCACGGGGTGACCGGATGCGGGTTACCCTGGCCGGCCTTCGCCTCACCACCACCGTGCGGGTGGTCAACCGGGTTCATGGCAGCACCACGAACGGTCGGGCGGACGCCGCGCCAGCGCTTGGCACCGGCCTTGCCCAGCTTTTCCAGGCTGTGCTCGTCGTTGCCGACTTCGCCGATGGTCGCGCAGCACTCAACCGGAACCTTGCGCATCTCACCCGAGCGCAGGCGCAGGGTGGCGTAGATGCCTTCACGAGCAACCAGCTGCACGGCAGCACCTGCAGCGCGAGCGATCTGAGCGCCCTTGCCCGGCTTCAGCTCGATGCAGTGGATGGTGGTACCGACCGGGATGTTGCGCAGCGGCAGGGTGTTGCCCGCCTTGATCGGAGCATCCGAACCAGCGATCACCTGATCACCAGCCTTCAGACCCTTCGGGGCGATGATGTAGCGACGCTCGCCGTCGACGTAGCACAGCAGGGCGATGTGCGCGGTGCGGTTCGGATCGTATTCGATGCGTTCCACGCGCGCCGGGATGCCCAGCTTGTTGCGCTTGAAGTCAATCAGGCGGTAGTGCTGCTTGTGGCCACCACCGACGTGACGCACGGTGATGCGGCCGTGGTGGTTACGACCACCGGAACGGCTCTGCGACTCGACCAGCGGAGCGTGCGGAGCGCCCTTGTGCAGGTCGGGAGTAACCACGCGCACGGCCGAACGGCGACCGGGAGAAGTGGGCTTGAATTTCATCAATGGCATGGGATGTACCTCAGGCCTTGGCCGTTACATCGATCGACTGGCCGTCGGCCAGGCGAACGTACGCCTTGCGCCAATCGCCGCGGCGGCCAGCACGGTTACGGAAGGACTTGTTCTTGCCCTTGACGTTGACCACGTTGACTGCTTCGACCTTGACGTCGAACAGCTGCTCAACCGCGGCCTTTACATCGGCCTTGGTGGCTTCGTTCGAAATTTCGAAGACGTACTGATTGGAGAGTTCCTGCAGGCGCGCGGTCTTTTCGGAGACACGCGGGGCGAGCAGCACGCTGAAGATTTTTTCGTTGCTGTTCATGCCAGCCACTCCTCGACCTTCTTGACCGCGTCAGCGGTGATGACGACCGTGTCGGCACCGACCAGCGACACCGGATCCAGGCCCTGGACGTCACGCACTTCCACGTAGGGAATGTTGCGAGCCGACAGGTACAGGTGCTCGGAGGCTTCTTCAGTGACGATCAGCGGGCGCTTGCCCACTTCCAGGCCGGCCAGCTTGGCGATCAGAGCCTTCGTGTTGGTCGCTTCGACATCGAAGGACTCCACGATGGTCAGACGGCCCTGACGGTTCAGCTCGGACAGGATCGCGCACATGGCGGCACGGTACTGCTTACGATTGACCTTCTGCTCGAAGCTGCGCGGCTTTGCCGCGAAGGTGACACCGCCGCCGACGAAGATCGGAGCCGTCAGTGCGCCATGACGCGCGCCGCCGCCCTTCTGCTTCTTCGACTTCTTGGTGGTACCTGCCACTTCGGAGCGAGTCTTCTGCGCCTTGGTGCCGGCGCGACCGGCGTTGCGGTAAGCAACGACGACCTGGTGAACCAGATCTTCGCTGAAATCGCGACCGAACACGGCGTCGGAGACCGAGACCTTGTTATTGCTACCCGTGATAACGAGTTCCATCGTCATCTCTCCTTATGCCTTGCTCGCCGGACGGACGATCACGTCGCCACCCGCCGCGCCCGGAACGGCGCCGCGAACCGCGATCAGACCGCGTTCGACGTCGACCTTGACAACTTCCAGGTTCTGGGTGCTCTGCTGCACGGCGCCCATGTGACCGGACATCTTCTTACCCGGGAACACGCGGCCGGGCGTCTGGCGCTGACCCAGCGAACCCGGCGCGCGATGCGACAGCGAGTTGCCGTGGGTAGCGTCACCCATACGGAAGTTGTAGCGCTTGATGGTGCCCTGGAAGCCCTTACCCTTGGTGACACCCTGGACGTCGACGATCTGGCCGACTTCAAAGATGTCCGCCTTGACTTCGCCACCCACGGCGAAATCGCCGAGCTGGGCGTCTTCAACGCGGAATTCCCACAGGCCACGACCCGCTTCCACCTTCGCCTTGGCGAAGTGGCCGGCTTCCGGCTTGTTGACCAGGGCAGCGCGACGCGCACCGACGGTCACCTGCACGGCGCTGTAGCCGTCAGTTTCAACGGTCTTGATCTGCGCGATGCGGTTGGGGGTTGCTTCGATCAGGGTCACCGGAATGGAACGGCCATCTTCGGTGAACACGCGGCTCATGCCAGCCTTGCGGCCCACGAAGCCCAACGAATACTTCTTCGTCATGGTCGTAGTCCTCAGGTCAGCTTGATCTGAACGTCGACGCCGGCAGCCAGTTCGAGCTTCATCAGCGCGTCCACGGTCTTGTCATTCGGGTCAACGATATCGAGCACGCGCTTGTGCGTGCGGGTCTCGTACTGGTCACGCGCGTCCTTGTCGACGTGCGGGGAGACGAGGATGGTGTAACGCTCGATCTTGGTCGGCAGCGGGATCGGGCCACGCACTTGCGCGCCGGTCCGCTTCGCCGTCTCAACGATCTCGCTGGCCGAACGGTCGATCAGACGATGATCGAACGCTTTCAGCCGGATCCGGATCTTTTGGTCCGCCATGGCGGTAGGTTCCTTCGATAAAAGAGCGACAGACAAAGCCTCTGGGTTGCTTTGCCCCATGAAATCCCTGAATACAGACGGCCCGCATTCCCGCAGGCCGACAAGGTCAATCCGTAGACCCCAAATGCATAGGCAGACCCGTGAAACCGGCCTGCCCAGACGGAGAAGCATAATGGCACGCAAGGCAGCTGTCAACAGTCTCCTGTTGACGCCGCCTGAATGGCATTGACCCTTCCTGGTCCGGGGAACACAAGGCACATCCTGTGCCTACTTTCCCGTTTGATACGCCCCGATGCCCTACCCAGGCAACATCGGGGCGCAGAGTCTAGCAGATTACTCGAGGATGTTGGCAACCACGCCAGCACCGACGGTACGGCCACCTTCGCGGATTGCGAAGCGCAGGCCGGCGTCCATGGCGACCGGGTTGATCAGGGTGACAACCATCTTCACGTTGTCGCCCGGCATCACCATCTCGACGCCTTCCGGCAGCTCGACCGCACC
>NZ_JBEPSG010000031.1:0-29076 GCF_040548715.1 Stenotrophomonas sp. 2694 | reverse complement strand
GGCGGGTCGGGGGCGGGGGGGGGGGGGGGCCCCCCCCCCCCCCCCCCCCGCGGGCGCCGCCCCCCCCCCCCCCCCCCCCCCCCCCCCCCACGACCCAATCCGATAGGCTGCTTTCAGCGACCAACCACGAGGGGCTCCGCCGTTGGCTGGAACCCATCATTCCACTCGGGAATTGGCGCGCCGGCCCCGCTGGGCCTACCATCGGCGGTCCCCACCCCCACCGCCCCTTCCATGTCCGCTCCCGCTTCCACCGCGCCGCGCCGCTGGTTCGTCGCTGGCGACTTCAATGGCTTCTTCGGCCTGGTCGTCGACAACCTCTCCATCCTCGGCTTCATCGCCATGGCCCTGGTCGGGATGTTCCAGTTCCCCGCCGACGTGGTCTTCGGCCGCATGTTCCCCGGCACTGCCCTGGGCGTGCTGGTCGGCAACCTGCTGTACACCCTGATGGCACGGCGCCTGGCCGCGCGTACCGGGCGCGACGACGTCACCGCCATGCCGCTGGGCCTGGATGCGCCGACCAGCATCGGCATGGCGCTGCTGGTGCTGGGCCCGGCCTTCCTGGCCTTCAAGCAGCAGGGCCTGGACCCGCATGCCGCCGCCATCGCCACCTGGCAGCTGGGCATGGCCTCGCTGGTCATCATGGGCGTGCTCAAGCTGATCCTGTCCTTCTTCGGTGAAGCGGTGACCCGCGCGCTGCCGCGCGCTGCGCTGCTGGGTTCCATCGCGGGCATCGCACTGGTGCTGATGGGCCTGCTGCCCTTGCTGGAGACCCTGCGCTCGCCGCTGGTGGGCTTCACCACGCTGGGCCTGCTGCTGTACGTACTGATCGCCAAGGGCAAGCTGCCGCTGCGCGGCCCCGGTGTGCTGCTGGCGTTCGTGTTCGGCACCGTGCTGTATTACGGGCTCGGCCTGGCCGGCCTGGGTGTGCCCGGCTTCCAGATTCCCGCCTGGGTGCCGCCGCAGGTGGTGCTGCCGCTGCCAACGCTGGGCTTCATCGAGGGCCTGCCGACCGCGATGACCTACCTGCCGCTGCTGCTGCCGTTCGGCCTGCTGATGGTGGTCGGTGGCATCAACGTATCCGAAAGCGCGCGCGCGGCCGGCGATGACTACCGCACCCGCGACATCCTGCTGGTGGAGGCAGTGGCCACGCTGGTCGCCGGCGTCTGCGGTGGCGTTGCGCAGACCACCCCGTACATCGGCCAGCCGGCCTACAAGCACATGGGCGCGCGCAGCGGCTACACGCTGCTGACCGGCCTGTTCGTCGGCATCGGCGGCATGCTCGGCATCATTTCCGGGCTGGTGCAGTGGCTGCCGCTGGCGGTACTGGCGCCGATCATCGTGTACGTGTCGATCGACATCACCACCCAGGCGTTCCAGGCCACCCCGCGCCAGCATGCCGGTGCGATGGTGCTGGGCTTCCTGCCGTCGGCGGCCTATCTGCTGGCGATCAAGGCGCCGGGCTGGATTCCGGCCGAGCAGATGGGCGCGCTGCTGACCCACGTCGATGGCCACGGCCTGCCGGAGCTGGCGGTGATCTTCGCGCTGGGCAACGGCTTCATCATCACTTCGATGCTGTGGATCGCCACCGTCGCAGCGATGGTCGATGGCCGTCTGCGCCGCGCCTGCGGCTTCCTGCTGGTGGCGGCGGTGCTCACCCTGTTCGGCCTGATCCATTCGGTGGATCCGCGCGGCGGCATCTACCTGCCGTGGGATCTGCAGGGCCTGGCCCGCGTCATCAGCTGGCAGTTCGCCGGTGCCTATGTGGCGCTGGCCATCCTGCTGGGGCTGCTGTCGCTGCAGAAGCAGGCGGTGAAGCCGCTGGCTGAAAACGCCCATTGACCGGTAGCGCCGGGCCATGCCCGGCGTTGGGTTGCGCTGCCGCCGGGCATGGCCCGGCGCTACTTCTCGCCATCCAGTTCCGGGTAATGCCGGAAGATGCCGTTGGTGTTGAAGGGCAGCCGCCGCTCCGAAGCGAGATAGGCGGCGATGCCGGGCCGTTGTTCCACCCGGTCCTTCAGCGCGCGCAGCAGTGGCAACCTCGGCCACAGCGCCTGCATGCGGCGTGGAAACATGTAGTCCAGCCCGCTCAGCAACTGGAACAGCGACAGGTCCACGTAGGAGTGTTCGCGCAGCGGGTGGCGACCGCCATTGGCCTTCAGCACCTGCTCGAAGTAGCCAAGGAATTTCGGCAGGCGCTCATCGCGCATCGCTGCCGCGCGCGCCCTGGCCTCGGTCTTCTGGTCTTCGTAGTACTTCGACGCGGCGATCGGATGGTGGGTGTCGTGCACTTCGGCCACCAGATCGGCGATGGTCAGCTGCAACTGCAGCGCCTGCATGCGCCGCGAGGCGGCCTGCGGAACCAGATCCAGCGTCGGGCCGAGGAAATCGAGAATGGCCGCGACCTGTGCGATGACCTGTCGCCCCGCCTTCAGGAACGGTGGCGCGAAAGGTTGCGCACCTTCGCTGTGGCCATCGAGGAACGGCTGCATCACGGCGTCGCCGTGCACACGCGCCATGTCCACGTAATCGGCGCCGGCATCTTCCAGCGCCAGCCGCACGAATTCGCCACGGCCTTGGATGCCGGTCCAGTAGTACAGCGCGTACTGCATGAAGGCTTCTCCACCCAACAGGAACAGCAGGGTCGCGCGTACCGCGCAAAGCAGGCGTGAACCACAACGGCAGCGGAATGGCTGGGGAACCCCGCCGAACCAAGGCAGTCACACCTTGTCCATGCAGCTGAAAGGCGAGGTTCTGCATCATGCAGAGTGGAAAAGTGGTCTGGCCCTGGGTTCTGGGCGTGGTGGTGGTGGGCGGCGCGGGCACGTGGTTGTTCCGCGACCAGTTGCAGCACCTGGCAGATGGCGTAGCGGTGCCGGAGCAATCCGCGCCGACCTCCGCAGGCGCCGCACCGAAGCCCGCTGCTACGCAGGAACCCGCGCCCTCTCCGATCAAGCATCCGCTGGATTCCGAGGCCGCCGCCGACCCTGCGTTGCCGAACCTGGCCGACAGCGATGCCGCCGCCTGGAGCACATTGAGCGAACTGTTCAAGGGCGAGGGCGCGTTGACTGCGCTGCTGCGCGATCACCTGATCCAGCGCCTGGTCACCCAGGTCGACAACCTGGACAAGGCCAGTGTGCCGCCTACCGCGCTGGCCTTCCGGCCGCTACCGGGCAGCCTGCAGGTGGAGCCGGGCCAGGGCGGCGAACGCATCGCCGCGGCCAATGCAGCGCGCTATGCGCCCTATGTGCAGGCCTTCACTGCGCTCGACCCGGCGGCGGCGGCCCACGCGTACAAGCGCTTCTATCCATTGATCCAGCAGGCGTATGTCGATCTGGGCCGTCCCGACGGGTATTTCAATGATCGCCTGGTAACGGTGATCGACCACCTGCTGGACACCCCGGAGCTGGCCCAGGCGCCACCGCTGCAGCGCGATGAACGCGGCCGCTACCGCTTCGCCGATGCCACCCTGCAGTCGCGCTCGATCGGGCAGAAGGCCTTGCTGCGCATGGACGTGGCGCAGGCGCGGGCGGTCAAGCAGCAGCTGCGGGCGATCCGGGCCGCGATCACCCATTGAGGCCTCCAGCGTGCAGATCTGATCCGGATCAACGCGCCGACAACACCGCATCCGGCATGCTGGCCACAGGCTGACTGGCCTTCGAATGCAGTCGCAGCCACCCTTGAAACGGGGTGGGGCAACCGCATCTTTCCAGCATCGCCGGCGCGGGCCGGCCAAGATGACCGATGAGGTTTCGCAATGCGGATGGACAAGCTCACCTCGCGTTTCCAGCAGGCGCTGGCAGACGCGCAGTCGCTGGCGGTAGGCCGCGACAACAGCATCATCGAACCGGTGCACGTGTTCAGTGCCCTGCTGGACCAGCAGGGGGGCAGCACCCGGCCGCTGCTGGCCCAGGCCGGCGTCAACGTGCCGGTGCTGCGCGAACGCCTGGACGAGGCGCTTGAAGCGCTGCCGAAGGTGTCCGGCCAGGCCGGCAACCTGTCGATCGGCAACGACCTCAACCGCCTGCTCAACCATACCGACAAGCTGGCCCAGCAGAACGGTGATGCCTTCATCGCCAGCGAGTGGTTCGTGCTGGCCGCACTGGAAGACGGCGGCACGCTGGGCATGGCGATGCGCGCTGCCGGTGCCGACAAGGCGCGCCTGCAGACCGCCATCGACAAACTGCGTGGTGGCGAGAACGTGCAGTCGGAGAACGCCGAAGAGCAGCGGCAGGCGCTGGAGAAATACACCATCGACCTGACCGCACGCGCCGAGAGCGGCAAGCTCGACCCGGTGATCGGTCGCGATGAAGAAATCCGCCGCACCATCCAGGTGCTGCAGCGTCGCACCAAGAACAACCCGGTGCTGATCGGCGAACCCGGCGTGGGCAAGACCGCGATCGTCGAAGGCCTGGCCCAGCGCATCATCAATGACGAAGTGCCTGAAGGCCTGCGCGGCAAGCGCGTGCTGTCGCTGGACATGGGCGCGCTGATCGCTGGCGCGAAGTTCCGCGGTGAATTCGAAGAACGCCTGAAGGGCGTGCTCAACGACCTGGCCAAGAGTGAAGGGCAGATCATCCTGTTCATCGACGAGCTGCACACCATGGTTGGCGCGGGCAAGGCCGACGGTGCGATGGATGCCGGCAACATGCTCAAGCCGGCACTCGCGCGCGGTGAACTGCACTGCGTCGGTGCGACCACGCTGGACGAGTACCGCAAGTACATCGAGAAGGATGCCGCGCTGGAGCGCCGCTTCCAGAAAGTCTTCGTGGGCGAGCCGACGGTGGAGGACACCATCGCGATCCTGCGCGGCCTGAAGGAAAAGTACGCGGTGCACCACGGGGTGGAGATCACCGACCCGGCCATCGTCGCTGCGGCCACCCTGTCCAACCGCTACATCACCGACCGCCAGCTGCCGGACAAGGCCATCGACCTGATGGACGAGGCCGCTTCACGGCTGCGCATGGAGATCGATTCCAAGCCGGAGGAACTGGACCGGCTGGAACGTCGCCTGATCCAGCTGAAGATCCAGCGCGAGATGCTGAAGAAGGAAAAGGACGACGCTTCGCGGCAGCGCCTGGCCGATCTGGAAAACGATATCGATGCGCTGGAGCGCGAGTTCTCCGATCTCAACGAAGTCTGGAAGTCGGAGAAGGCCGCGCTGCAGGGCACGACGAAGATCAAGGAACAGGTCGAGCAGGCCAAGGTTGAACTGGAGTCGGCCCAGCGCCGGCAGGATTTCGCGCGCATGAGCGAGATCCAGTATGGCGTGCTGCCGCAGCTGGAAAAGCAGCTGGCTGCCGCCCAGGAAGTGGAGAACCACGACTTCAAGCTGGTGCAGGACCGTGTCACCGACGAGGAGATCGCCGAGGTCGTCTCGCGCTGGACCGGCATCCCGGTCAACAAGATGCTCGAAGGCGAACGTGACAAGCTGCTGCGCATGGAAGAGGTGCTGCACAACCGCGTGGTCGGCCAGGAAGAGGCGATCAAGGTGGTGTCCGACGCGGTGCGTCGTTCGCGCGCTGGCTTGTCCGATCCGAATCGACCGGGGGGATCGTTCCTGTTCCTGGGCCCGACCGGCGTGGGCAAGACCGAACTGTGCAAGTCGCTGGCCGAGTTCCTGTTCGACAGCGCCGACGCGATGATCCGCATCGACATGAGCGAGTTCATGGAGAAGCACAGCGTCGCACGCCTGATCGGTGCGCCCCCCGGCTACGTGGGCTATGAGGAAGGCGGTTACCTCACTGAGGCCGTGCGCCGTCGCCCGTATTCGCTGATCCTGCTGGACGAGGTGGAAAAGGCGCATCCGGATGTGTTCAACATCCTGCTGCAGGTACTGGACGACGGTCGCCTGACCGATGGCCAGGGCCGCACGGTGGACTTCCGCAATACCGTCATCGTGATGACCTCCAACCTGGGTTCGCACCAGATCCAGGACATGAGCGGCGATGACACGCCGGAGGCCTACACGCAGATGAAGGCGGCGGTGATGGGCGTGGTGCAGGCGCACTTCCGTCCGGAGTTCATCAACCGGTTGGATGACATCGTGGTGTTCCATCCGCTGGACAAGCAGCAGATCAAGCAGATCGCGCGCATCCAGATGCGTGGCCTGGAAAAGCGCCTGGCCGAGCGTGGCCTGAAGCTGGTGGTGTCCGATGCAGCGTTCGATCTGCTCGGCAACGTCGGCTTCGATCCGGTCTACGGTGCGCGTCCGCTGAAGCGTGCGATCCAGGCACAGCTGGAAAACCCGCTGGCGCAGAAGATCCTGTCCGGTGCGTTCGTCAACGGCGATACCATCGAAGTGGGCAACGACGGCGGCCATCTGGTGTTCGCCAAGGCCTGATGCGTGCAACGGGGCGCTGCATGATCGCAGCGCCCCGTCTCTTTGCCAGCGCGAACGTCGGTGTCCGGCGCTCGCCGGCCATGCTCAGAACCGGTGCGTATACCCGGTCATCAACCCGAACTGGTTGGCCTTCTGCACGATCGGGCTGTCGGCGGCGTCGCCGAGCAGGCGGGTGCCTTCCACGGCGATGTACCAGTTGCCGTTGCGACCAGCACGATGGCTCCATTTCATGCCCAGCCCGGCGCTGACCAGGCCGGCCTTGGGCTTGTGCTGGGCGAACCCGGTGCGAGCGGCCTGGTCGGGGCTGACGCCGTACCAGGTCTGCATATAGCCGCGGTTGCCGTAGTCGGTGGAGACGCTGCCGCTGACCACGCCACCGGCCAGATCGAACAGCGGCATCTCCAGGTTCAGGTGGATCTGCTGGGTGGCAAGGCCGTTGTCGCCCTTGTCATCGTCTTTCAGCGTGTACTGCCAGGAACCACTCAACACCGCCTCACCCAGCGTATAGCCAGCCGCCAGGCCGACCAGGGGCCGGGTATCGATATCGCCCATGCCACGCAGGAAGTCCGAGCCGCCGAGGATCGAGTTCTTCTCGCGTCGGCTGCCGCTGCCGCCGACGTAGGCACGCACGCGGGTGTGTTCGCCGATCGCCGTGCCCCAACCCGCACCGCTGGTACCCAGAAACCAGCCGCCCGGCGAAGTCACGTCGAACGACAGCGTCGGTGCGGCCTGGAATTCCTCGCTGCCGCTATAGCGCGGGGCAACGCCGCCACCGGCGGCCAGCTCGAAGGTCCATTGATCCTCCTTGGCATGCGCTGTGGACGTTGCGAACAAGGGCAGCAGGGCCAGGCCGAGCAGGGTGGGAAAACGGCGACGGTGGGACATGGCAACTCTCTACAGTGGGAGGAAATGCAGTGCGCGCATCCGGCGCGTGCTGCTGGGTCGACAGCGTGGCGGGATGCCACCGACCAATCCGTCCGCAGTTGTGCGGGAGTTGTAAGCAACTGTAAGCGCGGCCCGTGGCGTTCAGCTGGCAGCCAGTGGCCAGTGCATTTCCAGGCGTGCACCGCCCAGGGTCGCGCGTCCCACGCGCAGCTCGCCGTGGTGACGAACCGCGATGCGCCCGGCGATGGCCAGGCCAAGACCAAAGCCGCCGGTGTCGCGGCTGCGGCTGTCATCCAGACGGGTGAACGGGCGCAACACCTTCTCGCGATCGCCTTCGGCAATGCCGGGGCCATCGTCATCCACGCGCAGGCAGGCCTTGCCGGCCACGCTGACCAGTGACACCTCCACACGGGTGCGTGCATAGCGCATCGCGTTGCCGACCAGGTTGCTCAGGGCCAGCTGCAGCAGGCGTGGCTCGGCATCCACGCGTGGCAGCGCGCTGGGCCAGACCTGCAGCACCAGGCCCGCGCGCTCGGCATCGCGCCGTGCGTCTTCCATGCAGGCCTGCAGCCAGTCGTTCGCCTCGATCCGCTGCATGGGCTCGGCGTCGTTGGGATGCTCCAGACGCTCATAGGCCAGCAGTTCGCTGACCAACCGGTTGAGCTCGGCCAGATCACCATGCAGGCCGGCAGCGAGGTGTGCCCGCCGCGCCGGGTCGTTGCTGTCCTGCATCAGATCCAGGCCGAAGGCCAGGCGTGCGATCGGCGTGCGCAGCTCGTGGGAAATGGCATGGGTAAGATCGCGCTGCCGTTGCACCAGTTCGGCCACGCGCGCGGCCATGCGGTTGGAATGCTCGACGATGACCCGGATCTGCGAGCGTGGCGATACCTGCGCACGTGCCTGCAGGTCGCCGGCACCGATGCGATCGGCATGACCCCGCAGCGCTTCCAGGTCGCGCCACAGCAGGCGTACCCAGGCATACAGGCAGGCGCCGACCAGCAGCAGGATGCACAGGTAGGCGGCGGCGGTCATGTACAGGGTCATCTGCACCTCGCCGGGAAGGCGCAGCTGCAGCCAGCGTCCGTCAGTCCCCTCGATAGGCAGCAGCACCTGCTGGTAGCGCTCACGGACGATGAAGCCGTCCCCGCGCAGGGCACTGCGCTCTTCGTCATCGAGCACGGGCGGTGCATCCAGCAGTGACAGCGCAATGCCGTAATGCGGCTGCCACTGCAGCAGGCGCTGCTGTTGCTGCTGGCGGTCCAGGCCGGCCAGTCCGCTGCGCAGCGCATACACCTGTCCGCGCACCTGTTCGACGAAGACTCGTTCCTGCAGGGGCGTGTAGATGCGGTCCAGCAGGTGGTTGAGGCTGAACACCGACACCAGCAGGCAGCCGCCGGTGACGAACCACAACCACAGGAACAGGCGCTTCACGCCGACCAGGCCGAGGGATTGAACTGGTAACCGCGGCCCCACACGGTCTTGATCCGGCGCGGTTCACGCGCGTCATCGCCCAGCTTGCGGCGCAGCTTGCCGATGCAGACATCCACGCTGCGGTCCAGGCCATCGAAACCGATGCCGCGCGCCGCCTGCAGGATCTGGTCGCGCGAGAGGATCTGCCCGGGCTGGCTGGCCAGCAGCCAGAGGATCTCGAATTCGGTGGTGCCCAGCTCTACGGGCTGCCCATGCAGGTGGACCTCGCGCTGCACGCGATCGATCAGCAACTCGCCATGCATCAGCCTGCACGGCACCCCGGCAGGACCGCTGCCATGGCGACGGCGCAGCAGCGCGCGCAGGCGCGCCAGCAGCAGGCGCGGCTCGATCGGCTTGTGCACATAGTCATCGGCGCCGGACTCCAGGCCCAGCACCTGTTCGATATCGTCCTCGCACGCCGTCAGCATCAGGATCGGCACGTCGGAAAAACTGCGGATCTGCCGGCACACGTCGATGCCACCGAGGCCAGGCAGCATCAGGTCCAGCACCACCAGTTCCGGCGCGTGCTGGCGGCAGGCCGCGCTGGCCAGGTCGCCACGCGGCACGTGCTGCACGGCAAATCCATGTTCGCTCAGGTAGTCGCTGACCAGCTCGGCCAGGCGGCGGTCGTCCTCGACCAGCAGCACCTGGGTCGGGTTGCCGGCGGCGGGAGTCCACGGGGAGGGCTGCATCGGTAGGGCGTCCTTGTCCGGGGCAAAGGGCCCGGCGGCGAAGCCTAGCAATGGCCCATGACGACTGCCTGAATCCCGGGCAACCTGATAACCGCCGGTACTGGCGTCATCGCCAGGGGCTCTCAATGGCGGTCGATGGCTGGCCTATGGTGGGCGTTTCCCCGGATGGAGCCTGGCGCAATGAGCGATCCGCAGTGGCAACTGGAAACCCTGGCCGTGCACGGCGGCTACCGCCCCGACCCGACCACCCGCGCGGTGGCGGTGCCGATCTACCAGACCGTGGCCTACGCATTCGATGACACCCAGCACGGGGCGGACCTGTTCGACCTGAAGGTGCCGGGCAACATCTATACGCGCATCATGAACCCCACCACCGACGTGCTGGAGCAGCGCGTTGCGGCGCTGGAAGGGGGCATCGGCGCGTTGGCACTGGCTTCCGGGCAGGCCGCGATCACCTATGCGATCCAGACCATTGCCGAGGCCGGCGACAACATCGTCGCGGCCAGCGCGCTGTATGGCGGCAGCCTCAACCTGCTGGCGCACACGCTGCCGCAGTACGGCATCCAGGCGCGTTTCGCAGATCCGGCAGATCCGTCCGCGTTCGCCGCGCTGATCGATGAACGCACCAAGGCGGTGTTCGTCGAATCGATCGGCAACCCGCGCGGCAACGTCACCGACATCGCCGCCATCGCCGAGGTCGCGCATGCGGCCGGCGTGCCGTTGATCGTCGACAACACGGTGGCCACGCCATTCCTGCTGCGCCCGTTCGAACATGGCGCCGACATCGTGGTGCACTCGCTCACCAAGTACCTCGGTGGCCACGGCACCAGCCTGGGCGGGGCGATCGTCGATTCCGGCCGCTTCGACTGGACGGCACAGCCGCAACGCTTCGCCCGCTTGAACCAGCCCGATCCGAGCTATCACGGCGTGGTCTATACCGAAGCGCTCGGCGCGGCGGCCTACATCGGCCGTGCGCGGGTAGTGCCGTTGCGCAATACCGGCGCAGCGTTGTCACCGTTCAACGCCTTCCTGATCCTGCAGGGCATCGAGACCCTGGCGCTGCGTATGGAGCGGATCAACGCCAATGCGCTGGCTGTGGCGCAGTACCTGCGCGCGCATCCGAAGGTGGCGTGGGTGCGTTATGCCGGGCTGGCCGACGACCCCGAACACGCGGCGGCGCAGCGTTATCTGGGCGGCCATGGCTCCGGTGTGCTGACCTTCGGCCTGCCGGGTGGGCGCGTTGCCGGCGCCCGCTTCCTCGATGCCCTGAAACTGTTCACCCGGCTGGTGAACCTGGGCGATGCCAAGTCACTGGCCACCCACCCGGCCTCGACCACCCATCGCCAGCTGGATGCGGCCGAACTGGCCAGGGCCGGGGTCAGCGAGGACACCGTGCGCCTGTCGATCGGCATCGAGCACATCGGCGATCTGCGCGCGGACCTGGAACAGGCTCTCGCCCAGGCCTGAGGGCGGGCAATCGCGCAGGATCGGTCACGCACCCCGCTAAAGGATCAGGCACGATCGCAGCCAGGTCCTCAGCGGAGATGGTCATGAAGCGGCTTGCAGGCCTGCGCCAGGCGCAGGGAATCGAACGGGTTATCGACCATCTGCAGGGCTGCCTGCGTGAGCAGCAGGCACTGCCGGATGTAGCGTCACTGGCGACTGTCGCCCATCAGTCGCCCTATCACTTCCAGCGCCTGTACCGGGCACTGACGGGGGAAAGCCCCGGACAGACGCTGGACCGGCTGCGCCTGCTCAACGCCCTGCAGGCGCTGCAGCAGCCCGATGCAAGCGTCACCGACGCTGCGCTGGCCGCTGGATATGAGAGTGCGCAGGCCCTTGCGCGGCGCTGCAGGCAGCGCCTGGATACCACCCCGCGCGCGCTGCGCGCCGATGCAGCGCTGCGGCAGCAGTGGCAGCAGCTCTTGGCGCATCCACCGGCCGACGTGGACGCAGTGACCGCCGCCCCGCTGAAGGTGGAAGTGCGCGCGCTGCAGCCGTTCGAGGTCGTGCTGCTACGCGCGAAGGGGGCCTTCGGTGATCTCGATGCCAGCTTCGGCCGCCTGTACCAATGGGCGCAGGCGCAAGGGCTGGCCGACGATCTGCTACACCTGGTGGGCATCGCCATCGATGACCACCGGGACGTACCCGCGCAGGCGCACCGCTTCGACTGCGGGATGGGATTTGCCACCGCGCTGCCGCAACTTTCGTCGCCGCTGCGGCGGCAGGCCCTCGGCGTCGGTCCGCATGCGGTCGTCCACCATGTCGGCCCCTATGAGCAGCTGCAGGCCGTGGGGGATGCACTGCTGCGCGACTGGTGGCCAGACAGTGGGCACGCGCTTGCCGAAGCGCCCCTGTACTTTCACTTCCTGGATGATCCCGAACAGGTGCCTGCCCACCAGTTGCGCGCCGACGTCTGCCTGCCGCTGGCAGGCTGATACCTGCTGGCTTGGTCGTCATCGCCAGAGGCGATCACCACCACTGCAGGAAAGCGTTACGGTAGAGACGCTCTCCAAGGGCGTGGCGATATCATCCCCGGCCGATGCGGGTCGGCCGGGGACTTTTTTGGGCGCAGCCAACCCAGGTAGATCCACGCCGTGCGTGGACGCATTTTGATGCACTGTCGAAATACTCGATTCCGATGGAGATCCATCCACGCATGGCGTGGATCTACCGTGTCGACCAAGGTCGACACCTACCAACAGCGGCACCGAACGCCGTACCCGCAGCTCGCTGAAATCTGTCGAAGGCGGGGTGGGTCTGGTTGCGGGGGCGTGAGCGCCATGGATGGCGCGACCGAGCTTACATGGACGTACTTGCAGCGTCCCCCGTAACCGGACCCACCCCGCCATCCCACGGAATGCCAGCTTTTGCCGTTGCCGTTGTTTCGGCGGGTGCAGGGCGCAGCCCTGCTGCACCCCCCTCACACCACCGGAATGCTGTGCTGCCCAAGACTACGGTACGGCGGGGTGGCCATCACCATTTCCGCCAGCGAGTAGGCCAGCTCGCGCTCGGCCATCACCGTGCCGTCGGCACCGTGTTCAAGCAGATGCTTCACTTCGGCATCGCTGTGCGCGCGCGCCAGCAGGGTCAGGTTGGGGTTGATCGCACGCAGCTTGGCCAAGGTCTCACCGGCTTCCAGCGGCTGCGGGATCGCCAGCACCGCGATCTTCGCGCGCTCGGGATGGGCTTCGGCCAGCACCTTGTCCGAGGCGGCGCTGCCGCGGATGCCGGGCAGGCCGGCGGCATGCGCCTCGGCCACGTGTTCCTTGTTGTCGTCGATGATCATCACCGGCACGCCACGGTCGCGCAGCACCTGCGCCAGCGCGCTGCCGACGCGGCCATAGCCGATGACGATGGCATGGTCGTGCAGGTCCAGCGACGGCCCCGGCGGCAGCTCGGTCTCCACCGCGGTGGGCGTGGTTTCCTGGTGCTTCAGCAGCCAGCGGTCGAGCAGGCCGAACACCAGCGGGTTGAGCATGATCGAGATCAGCGCGCCGGCCAGCACCAGCGCCTGGCCGGTCGGCGGCAGGATCTTCAGGGTCACGCCGAGGCCGGCAATGATGAAGGCGAACTCGCCGATCTGCGCCAGGCTGGCCGAGATCGTCAACGCGGTGCCGGTGGGGTGGCCGAACGCGCGCACGATGAAGAACGCCGCCGCCGATTTGCCGAACATGATGATGCCGGCGGTGGCCAGCACCTGCCACGGGTGCTCGATCAGGATGCCGGGATTGAACAGCATGCCCACCGAGACGAAGAACAGCACCGCGAACGCGTCGCGCAGCGGCAGGGAATCGCTGGCCGCCTTGTGGCTGAGTTCCGATTCATTGAGCAGCATGCCGGCGAAGAACGCGCCCAGCGCGAAGGACACACCGAACAGCATCGCCGAGCCGAACGCCACGCCCAGCGCGATCGCCAGCACCGACAGGGTGAACAGTTCGCGCGAGCCGGTACCGGCAATGCGCTCCAGGATCCACGGAATGACCCGGCGGCCGACCACCAGCATCACCGCCACGAACAGGCCCAGCTGCACGAACGTCCAGCCGATGCTGGCCAGCACGCTGCCGAGGGTGTGGTGTTCATTGGCCGCGTCGGGCCCGAACACACCGGCCATCACCGGCATCATCACCAGTGCCAGCACGCAGGCCAGGTCCTCGACGATCAGCCAACCGACCGCGATCTTGCCGCGCTGGGTTTCCAGCAGGCGGCGCTCTTCCATCGCGCGCAGCAGCACTACGGTACTGGCCGTGGCCAGCGCGAAACCGAACACCACGCCGTGGATGACCGGCCAGCCCATCAATGCCGCCAGGCCCCAGCCGAGCAGGGTAGCGACCAGGATCTGGCCGATGGCACCGGGAATGGCGATGGCCTTGACCGCCATCAGGTCCTTCAGCGAGAAGTGCAGGCCGACGCCGAACATCAGCAGCATCACGCCCAGCTCGGCCAGCTGGTTGGCCAGTGCCTGGTCGGCGACGAAGCCCGGCGTGAACGGCCCGACGCAGATGCCAGCAACCAGGTAACCGACCAGAGGAGACAAGCGGAGCTTGTTGGCCAGCGCGCCGAAGATGAAGGCGAGCCCGAGACCAACGGCAACGATGTTGATCAGGTCGGTGTCATGGTGCATCGGCTCTCGCAGAAATCAGGGGGATGCCCCGATTTTCACCTAATGAGCCAAATGCGGCAAACCTTTGGAGCAAATAGGGTCAGATCCCTTTTCCTGCAGGAAAAGGGATCTGACCCCGGATGAACCCGCCGGGCAGGGCCCGGCACGCCCGTTACCGCTTACCAGTTGTACTTGATCCGCCCGTACACATACGCGCCATTGAAGCCGAACGGCGAGTAGTTGCTGTACGGCAGCATGCCGAAGGTCGAGTTCTGCAGGTCCTCGGTGCGATCCGGGTACTCGTCCAGCAGGTTGTCGGCGCCCACCGTCAGCGTCCAGTTCGCACTCGGCTTGTAGCTGGCCGAGGCATCCAGCACCCACTTGTCGCCGTAGGTCTGGTCGCGCGCGGCGGTGGCCGAGTTGCGCACCGTGAACTCGCCGTAGCGGGTCGCCGCCAGGCCCAGTTCCCAGTGATCCGAACGCCAGGTGCCACTCAGGATCGTCTTGTCACGCGGATAACTGTCCTCGATGCGGCCGATCTCATCGCGGCCGATCAGCGACTGGGTCAGGCCCAGTGTGCCGAACACCGCCGGCGTACCACCCACGCGCTGCACTTCGGTGTCGTTGTAGCTGTAGGCCGCGGTCAGTTCCAGGCTGCTGGCGCTGAACGGCACGGTGTAGCTGGACACGAAGTCGACGCCACGGGTGCGGGTGTCCAGGCCGTTGGTGAAGTACGAGAACGCAGTCACCTGCGGCAGGCCGAGCGTGGTCAGCAGCGCGCTGCTGGCGGCATTGGTGCTGATGCTGGACGACAGCGCGATGCGGTCGTCAATGTCGATCTGGTACGCGTCGACGGTGATGTACAGGCGATCCACCGGCTGCAGCACCAGGCCCAGGCTGTAGGAGGTGGAGGTCTCGGCCTTCAGTGGCGACGCGCCCAGTGCCTGTGCGGCCGGGCTGGTGGTCGGGAAGGTGCCGCGTTCAACGAACACGCCGTTGAGGAACTGGCTGGTCACCGCCTGGTAGCCCTGCTGGGCCAGCGACGGTGCGCGGAAACCGCTGGAGGCGGTGGCACGCAGCGCTACCTTGTCGGTGAAGGCATAGCGCGCCGACAGCTTGCCGGAGAAGCGGTCGCCGAAGTCCGAGTAATCCTCGTAACGACCAGTGACACCGGCGGAGAACTTCTCGCTCAGGTCCGCTTCCAGGCCCGCATAGACTGCGTAGTTGTGGCGGTCGGTATGCACTTCGTTGGTCGGGGTGAAGCCGCCGAAGCCCTGCGCACCGGTGCCGGTGTAGGAATTCAGCTCGCCCGGGTTCTGGTCCCACTTCTCGCGGCGGTACTCACCGCCGAAGGACAGCGTGACCGGATAGGCCAGGCCCCAGTCCAGCGACTTGGTCAGATCGGCGTTGAAGATGTCCTGCTGGTACTTCAGCGTGCCGTCGTAGAACGAACGCGGGCTGGTCGCGCCCAGGCTGTAGTTGATGCTGTTACGGGTGTGGAAATCCAGGGTGTTCTCGCCGTGGTTCAGGCTCAGGTCCCAGGTCCAGCCGTTGTCGGTGTTGCCTTTGACCCCGGCCACCAGCGAGCGGTCCTTGGAATACTGGTTGATCTCCGGCACGAAGCCGTCGGGGTAGGTCTGCGCCAGCAGCGCGGTCTGTCCGTTGTGGTTGCGCGAACGGTAGAACGCGAACGAGGTGATGTCGCGGTTGCTGAGCAGCGCGCTCGCATAGCCGGTCACGTGGTCGCTGAAATCAAAGCTGGCATTGGCCGACGCCGCAGTGGCGTCCACGCGCGGGTCGCCGACGATGAAGGTGGTCTGGCCCACGGACGGGTAGTTGACGGTGTTCGGCGTGGTGCCGCGATAGGGGCCGGCGCGGTCGCTCTCGTCCTGCTGGCTGATCTGGCCGGCCACGTGCACGCGGCCACGGCCGTTGCCGAATTCCACGCCGGTATCGCCGGACAGCTGGTACTTGTTGCCGTCGCCGGCCGAATACTGGCCGTAGTCGACGGCCAGGCTGCCACCGCTGCCGCTGCCCTTGAGCACGATGTTGATGACGCCGGCGATGGCATCCGAACCGTACTGAGCCGAGGCGCCGTCACGCAGCACCTCGACGCGCTCGATGGCGGCGATCGGAATCGCGTTGATGTCCACCGCCGACGAACCGCGGCCGATGCTACCGTTGACGTTGATCATCGCCGAGGTGTGGCGGCGCTTGCCATTGACCAGCACCAGCACCTGGTCCGGCGACAGGCCGCGCAGCTGTGCCGGGCGCACACCGCTGGTGCCGTCGGTCAGCGCGGGGCGCGGGAAGTTCAGCGACGGCAGCGCGCGGGACAGCGCGGTGGCCAGCTCACCGGTACCGGTGGACTGCAGGATCTCGGGGGTGATGATGTCGATCGGCGACTGCGATTCGGCGACCGTGCGGTCGGCCACGCGGGTGCCGGTGACGATCACCGTATCCAGGGTGTTGGCGGCGGTGCCGGCCTGCTGGGCGGCGGCAACGAACGGAGAACCACCGAGTGCGACAGCGACGGCGGCGGCGATCAGGCTGGTCTTGCGGGTCATCGGGAGGGGGCTCCGGTTGGCGGGATGGCACCGGAATCGACATCACGGGGGTGAGGCGGACGACGGTTGTTGCGGTGCGCAATACAGGAATTAACGGGATATTCAGTGCCTGTCAAATGCCGGTCATCAGAAAAAACGTTGCAGCAGCAACCATTTAGCTGCGACAGGCGGTGACGGGGGAGGGGCCCGGGAGGCGCGCGGACAGGACGTGGGAGAGAGGAACGTCGGCCGTCGCGCATCCCGGGGCGCGTCAAGTATTCGTTAACGTTAGAATTGCGTCGCAGGAACAGTGCTTACCAGCACATTCCATTCGGTTATATGGACGCCTCCCCCCATGATTTCGCTTCGTAATTTCGCCTTGCGCCGCGGCGAGCGGCTGCTGTTGTCCAATGTCGACCTGACCCTGCATGCCGGTTACCGGGTAGGCGTGGTCGGCCGCAACGGTGCTGGCAAGTCCAGCCTGTTCGCGGCGGTGAAGGGCGAACTGGAGGCCGACAAGGGTGACGTCGACCTGCCGGGCAAGATCCGCATCGCCAGCGTTGCCCAGGAAACCCCATCCCTGCCGGACCCGGCGCTGAGCTTCGTGCTGGGCGGTGACATCGAAGTGGCTGCGGTGCTGGCTGCCGAAGCCGACGCCACCGCCCGCGAAGACTGGGAAGCGGTGGCCGAGGCGCATACGCGCATGGCCGAGCTGAACGCCTACGACGCCGAAGCGCGTGCCGGCAAGCTGCTGCATGGCCTGGGCTTCCCGGCCGAAACGCACCACCGCGCGGTGTCCTCGTTCTCCGGCGGCTGGCGCGTGCGCCTGAACCTGGCCCGCGCGCTGATGATGCCCAGCGACCTGCTGCTGCTCGACGAACCGACCAACCACCTGGATCTGGACGCGGTGTACTGGCTGGAACAGTGGCTGCTGAAGTACCCCGGCACCCTGCTGCTCATCTCGCATGACCGCGAGTTCCTCGACAACGTGGCCACCCACACCCTGCACCTGCACGGTGGTGGCGCCAAGCTTTACCCGGGCGGTTACACCGACTTCGAGCGCCAGCGTGCCGAACAGCTGCGCCAGCAGCAGATCGCGCATGAGAAGGAACAGGCCGAGCGCGCCCACCTGCAGAGCTTCATCGACCGCTTCAAGGCCCAGGCCAGCAAGGCCGCACAGGCACAGAGCCGGATGAAACGCCTGGCCAAGCTGGCCGGTACCGAGGCGGTGCGCGCCGAGCGCGAGTTCCGCATCGAGTTCGCACCGCCGGCCAAGCTGCCGTTCTCGCTGATCCGCCTGAACCACGTCGAGGCCGGCTACGGCAGCGATTCGGTGATCCTGCACAACGTCGGCTTCGGCCTGGAAGCGGGCCAGCGCATCGGCCTGCTGGGCCCCAACGGCGCCGGCAAGACCACCCTGGTGAAGACCCTGGTGGGCGAACTGGCACCGATTGCCGGCGAGCGCGCCGCGCACCCGGACCTGCGCATCGGCTACTTCGCCCAGCACACGGTCGAGTCGCTGCATGAAGGCCAGTCGCCGATGGAGCACTTCCGCGACCTGGCCCCGGATGCACCGAACCAGTCGTTCCGCGATTTCCTCGGCAAGTGGAATTTCCCGGGCGACCGTGCCTTTGAACCGGTGGATGGTTTCTCCGGTGGCGAGCGTGCACGCCTGGCGCTGGCATTGATCGCCTGGCAGCAGCCGAACGTGCTGTTGCTGGACGAACCGACCAACCACCTTGACCTGGAAATGCGCGAAGCACTGGCCGAAGCACTGGCCGATTTCGACGGCGCGATCGTGATGGTTTCGCATGACCGCCACCTGATCGGCCTGGTCTGTGACACCTTCTGGCGTGTGGCCGACGGCGTGGTCGAACCCTTCGATGGTGACCTCGATGCCTACGCCGCCTGGCTGCGCACGCGCCCGCAGGCGCAGGGCACCAAGGCACGCATGGAGCAGGTGGAGGAACCGGTGGTGGTCACGACCGCACCGGTCGCGCAGGTGGTGCAGAAGAAGCCGGTCAACCCGCACAAGCTGGCCAGCGCCGAAGCCAAGGTCGCCGAGCTGGAAGGTGTGCTGGCCGAACTGGACCGGCAGCTTGCCGACTCGAGCAACTATGCCGATGCCACGCGCATGGCCGTGCTCGGCCGCGACCGCGAAGCCGCCGCCGCACAGCTGGAAAAGGCCGAAGCGGCCTGGATGGAACTGCTGGAGTCCTGATTCCATCGGTAGCGCCGGGCCATGCCCGGCGGCTTCTCCCGACCGCCGCGCTCGCCGGGCATGGCCCGGCGCTACCCGCGGCGCGCGTGTTTCATCCCTGCGCCTGCAGCCATTCGCGGAACCGCTTGGCCGGTTCCCGTTCGGCACGCGAGCGCAGACGGGTCAGCCAGTAGCGACCCAGCTCCAGCGTGGTGGCAAACGGCTGCAGCAGCCGGCCCTCGGCCAGGTCCGCTTCGAACATGCGCAGCGGCAGCAGGGCAACGCCTGCGCCACCGGCCGCAGCCACCGCCAGCGTCAAGGACGAATCGAACACCGGTCCGCGCGCTTCCACGCCGTTGGCCCCGGCCATCTGCAGCCAGCGTGGCCATTCGTCGCTGCGGTACGAACGCAGCAGCGGCAAGGCCGCCAGGTCGCGCGGATGCTTCAGCCGCCGCGCCAGTGCCGGCGCGCACAACGGCGCGAACGGCGCGTCCAGGATCGCCGTGCAGGCCTGTCCCTGCCAGTCGCCATCGCCGAAACGGATCGCCAGGTCCAGGCCTTCACCGGCCAGGTCGATGCGGTTGTTGTGGGTCTGCAGCCGCAGTTCGATATCCGGGTGGGCCGCATCGAACGCGGCCAGCCGCGGCAGCAGCCAGCCGGTGGCGAAGGTGCCGACCACGCCGATCGTCAGCACTTCCCGCGCCGGGCCACCGGTGTAGCGGGCGATGCTGGCTGAAATGCGCTCGAAGGATTCATTGAGCACCGGGTACAGGGCTGCTCCTTCCTCGGTCAACGCCACGCCGCGGGGCAGGCGGTGGAACAGGCGGATACCCAGCCGGTCCTCCAGTCCGCGTATCTGGTGGCTCAACGCCGCCTGGCTGACGCAGAGTTCCAGGGCGGCCCGGGTGAAATTCTGGTGCCGGGCAGCCGCTTCGAAGGCGCGCAACGCATTCAGCGAAAGGGTGGGGTGCAGCATGGGGACGTGTGAGGCAGGATGATGGCTGATGGTAGCGCCTTGCCATGGGCGTTGGATAAATAAAGGGTTTAATGCGCCATGCATGAATTAATTTCATGGCTGACGCTGAAAAAACGCGCTGGTCGCCTTTGCCCACCCTTTCAATAATCGGGACAGCTTCCACGAGGATTCCGCATGCTTGCCCGTCGTCGATTCCTGCAGTTCAGTAGTGCCGCAGTCGCCTCCACCCTTGCGTTGCCGCTGCTGGCCCGGGCTGCCGCACCCGCCACCGTGCCCGCCACACCGGTCGATGCCGCCATCGCCGCCGCCGCCGACTTCGCCGCACTGGAAAAGGCGTGCCGCGGTCGACTCGGCGTAACCCTGCTCGACAGCGCCGGTGGTCGCCGCCTCGGCCATCGCCAGGACGAACGCTTCCCGCTGTGCAGCACCTTCAAGAGCGTGCTGGCCGCCACGGTGCTCAAGCAGGCCGAGCGCGATCCGGCACTGCTGGACCGGCGCCTGCCGGTGCGGACCCAGGACCTCCTGGAGCACGCGCCGGTCACCCGCCGCCACGTCGGCAAGGACCTGACCGTGCGTGACCTGTGCC
Source organism: Stenotrophomonas sp. 2694 (assembly GCF_040548715.1). Classification (NCBI taxonomy): domain Bacteria; kingdom Pseudomonadati; phylum Pseudomonadota; class Gammaproteobacteria; order Lysobacterales; family Lysobacteraceae; genus Stenotrophomonas; species Stenotrophomonas sp. 2694. Next base: position 8,778 of record NZ_JBEPSG010000031.1, on the reverse strand, counting down.
GGGCCACGTTGATCACCAGCGACAACACCGCCGCCAACCTGTTGTTCGCAGCGATCGGCGGGCCGCCGGCGGTGACCGCGTTCCTGCGCGCAACCGGCGACACGATCACCCGCAGCGATCGCCTGGAGCCGGAACTGAACAGCTTCGCCATTGATGATCCCCGCGACACCACTACGCCGGCGGCCATTGCATCGACGCTGCAGCGTCTGGTGCTGGGCAATGCACTCAGGCCTGCCTCACGCCAGCAGCTGGCCGACTGGCTGATCGACAACGAAACCGGCGATGCCTGCCTTCGTGCGGGCCTGGGCAAGCGCTGGCGGGTGGGCGACAAGACCGGCAGCAATGGCGAAGACGCCCGCAACGACATCGCCGTGTTGTGGCCGGTGCAGGGCGGTTCGCCCTGGGTCCTGACCGCCTATCTGCAGGCGGGCACGATCAGCTTCGAACAGCGCGCGGCGGTACTTGCGCAGGTCGGGCGGATCGCCGATGGGCTGATCCGCTGAAGGGCGCGCTGCCGAAAGGAGAGGACATTTTCAGCCGTGTCCGGCTTGCCCGATCCGGATCGAACCCGCATCCTGCGCGCGTTCGATCCACACGGAAGTCCCCCCGATGAGCCATGAACTGGTCTACCTGCTGCTGATCTTCGCGCTGCTGGTCATCCCGCGCGCGCTGCAGCGGTTCAGCCTGCCGGCGCCGCTGACCTGCCTGCTGTTCGGCATCATCGGCATGCTCTGGCTGGGCGACCAGGCGCACGACGCGGTCATCGCGCTGCTGGCCACGCTGGGCATCTCCTCACTGTTCCTGTTCGCCGGCCTGGAAGTTGACCTGCAGGCCCTGCGGCGCGGCATGTGGCCGCTGCTGGCGCATCTGCTGATCCGCAGTGCGACCCTGTTCGGCGTCGGCTGGCTGGCCTGGCGTTACGCCGGCCTGCCATGGCAGGCGGCCGGGTTGCTGGCACTTGCGCTGCTGACCCCCTCCACCGGTTTCATCATGGATTCGCTGTCGCGGCTGGGGCTGAGCGAGGACGAGCGGTTCTGGGTCACCAGCAAGGCCATCGCCGGTGAACTGCTGGCCTTGGCGGCGTTGTTCATCGTGCTGCAGGCTGGCGATCCCGGGCACATGGCGCTGTCCAGCCTGGCCCTGCTGGCGATGATGATCGGCCTGCCGCTGCTGTTCATCGCGCTCGGTCGCTGGGTCGCGCCGCATGCGCCGGGCTCGGAATTCTCACTGCTGGTGATGGTGGGCATGGTGGCGGCGTACATCACCTACCTGCTGGGCGTGTACTACCTGGTTGGCGCCTTCATTGCCGGCCTGGTCGCGCGCCTGCTGCACCAGCGAATGCCGCTGCTGGCTTCGCACGAAAACCTGCATGCGCTGCGTCTGTTCGCCTCGTTCTTCGTGCCGTTCTACTTCTTCAACGCCGGCACCAAGGTGCCCAGCGAAGCGCTGAGCTGGGAGGCGCTGGGGCTGGGCATCGTCATCACCCTGGTGGTGCTGCCGCTGCGCATCGCGGTGGTCTGGCTGCAGCGCCGCGTGATGTTCGGCGAGAGCTTCCGCAGCAGCCTGCGTGTGTCGCTGGCGCTGGCACCGACGCTGATCTTCACCCTGGTGCTGGCCGCGATCATGCGCGATCGCTTCCAGATTCCCGCGGTGCTGTTCGGCGCGCTGCTGCTGTATGCCGCCTTGACCACGCTGCTGCCCTCGCTGGTGTTCCGCACGCCGTTCGATGTCGATCCGGTCGAGCAGGAGCCGGCAGGGCAGGGCGAAGATGCGCCGGTGGCAGCGACGGACGTGGTTGCCGTCGATCCGCCGTCAGCCGCTGCATCGCGTTGAGGCTGCGCAGGGCATCAGCAGGCTTGCGTTGTGGACGCGCGGCACGTGACACTGCGCGCCCCGCGATGTGCCGGTTCCGGTACGTTGGATATCCCAGGAGCTGCAGGCGTGACCCAGGACGTGAACCTCGATCGTAAACTGCTGCCAGGCCGGATCCTGCTTTGGTTCTCTGCCTTCGCATTGCTGATCCTGTTCGGATACAGCTGGTCGATGCCACCGGTCGATGCCTCGGGATTCCGACAGACGCAGACTGCGCTGTCGATCGACTGGATGGTGCGCGGTGGCCCGTGGCTTGACTACCTGACGCCGGTGCTCGGTGCGCCGTGGTCGATTCCCTTCGAATTCCCGTTCTATCAGTGGCTGGCCGCGGTGCTGTCCAGCGCCACCGGCATCAGCGCGGACAACAGTGGCCGGCTGGTTTCCACCGAATTCCACGTCGGCTGCATCTGGATGGTCTACCGCATCAGCCTGGTGGTTCGTCCGGATCGCGTGCTGGCGCTGTGCCTTGCCGGCGCCTTCGCCGTATCGCCGCTGGCCCAGTTCTGGGGCCGCTCGGTGATGATCGAATCGACGGCGGTATTCTTCGGCCTGCTGTTCGTCTGGGCCATGGCACGTCTGCATGTGCAGCCGAGGGCGTGGGTGGGGCTGGTGGCCATCGTCGCTGCGATGCTGGGCGCACTTGTCAAGATCACCACATTCTTCGGCTTCGCTGCCTTCACCGTTCTGGCCGTTGCCTGGATGGTGTTGGGCGAGCACGGCTGGCGCCCTCACTGGCTGGCCACACACTGGAAGCTGCTGGCCGGGGGCGCGCTGGCGGCCCTGGCCGCTCTGCTGGCCATCGTCCTTTGGCTGCAGCATGCCGACGCGCTCAAGGCCCAGTCCGCACTGGGCGTGCAGGTGACCTCCGAAGGGCTGGCCGGATTCAACTACGGCACCCTCCAGCAGCGCCTGGACCCTGCGACGTGGTGGGGCACGATCTTCAAGAAGCGCTTCTCGGGGCCAGTGGGCTCCAACTGGGTGTTCCTGATCTTCCTCATCGCGGGGCTGTCGATCCGGCAGATCCGCGCACCGGTGGTCGTACTGCTGCTGGCCTACCTGATGCCGATGGCGGTGTTTACCAACCTGCAGGTGGTGCACCCGTACTATCAGTTCGCCCAGCTCGTGTTTGCCACGTCCATCGTCGGCCTGGTGCTGTGGTGGGTGATCCAGCGCGGCGAAGCGGCCGGCAAGCCGGGTCGAGGTGTGGCTCTGGCGATCTTCCTGTGCCTGCTGTCGGTGGGGTTTGGGCTGGTGAAGTCGCTGAAGGACATGAAGGAGGCGCGCGAGCCGACCACGATCTCGCAGATCGCTGACTTGATCCGGTCCGATACGCCCGAGCAGGGCGTGGTGATGGCCTTCGGCGACGACTGGTCTTCGGCGCTGCCATATCGGTCAGGCCGTCGCGCGGTGATGATTCCCGATTGGGCATCGGATGCGGCGCTGGAAGCACTCGCCGGCAATGATGACGCTTTGGGCGGGCTGCCGCTGGTGGCACTGGTCAATTGCCCCAATGGCCTGGGCAGCACCCCGCAGCGCGCGCAATGGCAGGCTGCGATCGTGCAGCGCTATTCGCAGGGCGCGCAGATGCAGGAAATCGGTGACTGCAAGGTCTGGCTGCGCCACTGATCTGCCCGTCATGGTCGGCCGGCACGGTTTGCGCCTGCCGGCCATGGCCGTTAGGGTTGGGGCATGAAACCGATCGCCGCTGTTGCTTCCGCCTTCGCCCTGCTCGGCCTCGCCGCCTGCTCGCAGCCATCGCATACGGTCAACCACGATCTGTCGACCGCGCCGGCCGACGCCTTCATGGCCGCGGTCGCTGCCCATTGTGGCCAGGCGTACGAGGGCAAGGTGGTGGAAGACACGCCGGCCCCCACCGGCAAAGACCCCTTCGCCGGGCAGAAGCTGGTGATGCACGTGCGGGGCTGCGCCGACCCGGGCCATGAGCTGCGCATCCCGTTCCACGTCGGCGATGACCATTCGCGCACCTGGGTGTTGACCCGCACCGAGCACGGGCTGCGCCTGAAGCACGACCATCGCCACGCCGATGGCAGTCCCGATGCGATCACCCTGTACGGCGGCGACAGCAAGCCGCCGGGCACCGCCGAACGCCAGCAGTTCCCCGCCGATGGCGAGTCGGTGGCGATGTTCCGCCGTGCCGACATGCTGGCTTCAACCCACAACACCTGGGCGATGGAGATCGAGCCGGACCAGCGTTTCGTCTATGAGCTGACGCGCCCGGAAGGGCGCCGTTTCCGGGTCGAGTTCGATCTCAGCAAGCCGGTCGCGCTACCGCCGGCGCCCTGGGGTGATGCAGCGGCGCCGGCACCCTGATCGGCCCCCTGGCATGCTGCCGCGGACAGCCCGGTAGCGCCGGGCCATGCCCGGCGGCTTTCAAGCGGAGACCCTGCCGCTGCGCTCGCCGGGCATGGCCCGGCGCTACCCCTCAACGCGTGCCGAAGCGCGCCCGGCAGCCGTTGCTGACCCACACGTTGCCGCGCGAGTAGCCCCAGGTCCGGCCTTCCTGGCAGGCGCTGCCGGACAGCTGCTGCTGCAGCACAGGCCGGCCTTGGCGTTCATCCCAGTTGCAGCTCTGCTGGCGGTTGTTGTTGCTGCTGCAGGTCACGGTGTAGTTGTTGTTGCCACCACCCCAGCCGCCGCCATTGCCCCCACCATTGCCGCCGCCCCAGCCACCGCGGGCCTCGGCGAACTCGGCGCGGCAGCCGCGGTTGACCCAGATCGCGCCGTTGCGCACGCCCCAGTTCTGGCCTTCCACGCACTGCGTGCCGGAGATCTGCCGGACCACGCGTGCGTTGCGCCAGCCCACCGGGCAGCTGCGTTCGCGGTTGTCCTGGCTTTCGCAGCGCACGGTGCCGCTGTTGCCGTTGCCGTTGCCACCACCCCAACCGCCGCCGTTGCCGCCACCCCAGCCGCCTCGGCCCTGGGTGAATTCGGCGCGGCAGCCGTTGTTGACCCAGATGCTGCCATTGCGGGTGCCCCAGGTTCGGCCTTCCACACAGGCCGAGCCGGACAGCTGGCGGACCAGCCGGGCATCGCGCCAGCCGGTGTTGCAGACGCGTTCGCGGTTGTTCTGGCTCTCGCAGCGGACCACCCCGTCCTGCGCGGCGGCAGGGGCAGAGTGCAGGGCGAGCGCGGTAAAGGTGCCAAGGATCACGGCCAGGCTGGCCAGGGACTGCGGTTTCATGGCGACATCCCCATACGGGAGTAGGTGCGCGACTATAAGGACGGGGGCGATCAAGCCCGCGTGACCGTCCGCATTTGCCCCGGCCGGGGCGTCGGCCGCAGAATAAGAGGCTTTCCGGCCTCCATCAGGCGCCGGCGTTCTCCAGCGGAGCTTTCCCCCCATGCGTACCCACTTCTGCGGCCTGGTCGATGAGACCCTGATTGGCCAGACTGTCACCCTCGCCGGCTGGACCGACGTGGCCCGTAATCAGGGCGGCGTCTGCTTCATCGATCTCCGCGATCATGAAGGCATCGTGCAGGTGACGGTGGAGCTCGACAACGCCGAAGTGTTCGCCGTGGCCGCCTCGCTGGGCTATGAGGACGTGCTGCAGGTGGAAGGCGTGGTACGTGCCCGCCACGCGGTCAACGACAAGCTGCGCACGGGCAAGGTGGAAGTGATCGCCACCGCCATCACCGTGCTGAACAAGGCCGCGCCGCTGCCGTTCCACGCCCACGAGAACCCGGGCGAAGAAACCCGCCTGAAGTACCGCTACCTGGACCTGCGCCGTCCGGAGATGCAGCGCATGCAGCGCACCCGCATCAAGCTGGTGCAGGCCCTGCGCCGCCACCTGGACGAGAAGGGCTTCCAGGACATCGAAACGCCGATCCTGACCAAGGCCACCCCGGAAGGTGCACGCGACTTCCTGGTGCCGGCGCGCATGCACCCGGGCGAGTTCTATGCCCTGCCGCAGAGCCCGCAGCTGTTCAAGCAGATCCTGATGGTGGCCGGCTTCGACCGCTACTACCAGATCGCGCGCTGCTTCCGCGACGAGGCCCTGCGTGCCGACCGACAGCTGGAATTCACCCAGCTGGACATGGAGTTCGCCTTCGTCCGCGAGCGCGACGTGCAGGACTTCGTCGAAGACATGATCCGCGCCATCTTCAAGGAAGTGGTCGACGTCGAACTGGATGCCAGCTTCCCGCGCATGACCTGGGCCGAGGCGATGCGTCGCTATGGTTCGGACAAGCCGGACCTGCGCATCGCGCTCGAACTGGTGGACGTGGCCGAGCTGGTCAAGACCAGCGAATTCCCGGTGTTCACCGCTGCTGCCAATGATGCCGATGGCCGCGTCGCCGCCCTGCGCATCCCCGGTGGTGCCAGCCTGTCGCGCAAGCAGATCGACGAGTACGCCGCGCACGCCGCCAAGTACGGTGCGAAGGGCCTGGCCTACATCAAGGTGGGCGAGAACGGTGAAATCAGCTCGCCGATCCAGAAGTTCTTCAGTGAAGAGGGCTTCGCCGCCCTGGTCGCCCATGTCGGCGCCGGCAACGGCGACATCGTGTTCTTCGGTGCCGGCGGCTACAACAAGGTGTCCGACTTCATGGGCGCGCTGCGCCTGAAGGCCGGCAAGGACTTCGGTCTTGTCGCCGACAGCTGGGCGCCGCTGTGGGTCACCGACTTCCCGATGTTCGAATGGGACGAGGAAGCGCAGCGCTACGTCGCCCTGCATCACCCCTTCACCGCGCCGGCCGTGGACGACATCGCCGACCTGCGCGCGCACGCCAAGACTGCCGTTTCGCGCGGCTACGACATGGTGCTCAACGGCAATGAAATCGGCGGCGGTTCGATCCGTATCCACCGCCCCGACATGCAGAGCGCGGTGTTCGAACTGCTCGGCATCGGTGCCGAAGAAGCCCGCGCCAAGTTCGGCTTCCTGCTCGACGCGCTGAACTACGGCGCGCCGCCGCACGGTGGCATCGCCTTCGGCATCGACCGCATCGCCGCGCTGATGGCCGGTACCGAGTCGATCCGCGACGTCATCCCGTTCCCGAAGACCACCGGTGCGCAGGATCTGATGACCGATGCGCCGTCGCCGATCGTCGACGAGCAGCTGGCCGAAGTGCACATCCAGGTTCGCCCCAAGAAAAACTGATCAGGAGATCCAGGCAATGACCGAGTTTGCGTTTTCGCTGGAGTGGGAAAAGCTGGGCAATGAAGGCTCCGAGGCCAACCTGGTCACCGAGCGTGCACGTGTCTTCGGTGGTTGGCTGGTCCGTGTCGGTACCAACCCGTCGGCCATGGCCCTGACCTTCGTCGCCGACGGCGAAGGCCGCTGGGACGGTGAAGACTTCGGCGTCGAGGATTACGAAGACGACGAAGAGGAAGAGTACGACGAGGACGAGGAAGGCGAAGAAGAGGAAGACGGCGAGGAAGAAGAGGACGACGAGGAATACGAAGAAGAGGAAGAGGAAGAAGACGACAAGGAACCGGCGGAGCGGGCTTGACCCGAACCGTGGTCCTGACGTCAACTCGACCCATGTATTCGATCCGCCGCGCCACTGTGGACGACGCGCCGACCCTGTCGGCGCTGGCCGCATGCACGTTCACCGAAACCTTCGGCCATCTGTATCCGCCGCAGGACCTGCAGGACTTCATCGACGAGGCCTACACGGTCGAGCGTCAGCGCACGATCCTGGCCCACCCCGATTACGCGGTGTGGCTGCTGGAGCTGGACGGGGAGGCGGTCGGCCATGCCGCCGCCGGACCCTGTGGGTTGCCGCATCCGGACGTGAAGCCCGGTGACGGCGAGCTCAAGCGCCTGTACCTGATCAAGACGCAGCAGAGCTGCGGCTGGGGCAGCCGCCTGCTGGAAACCGCGCTGGCCTGGCTGGAGCACGACGGCCCGCGCACGCTGTGGCTGGGCGTGTGGTCGGAAAACTTCGGCGCGCAGCGCTTCTACGCCCGGTATGGTTTTGAAAAGGCCGGCGAGTACCTGTTCCCGGTGGGCGATACCAACGATCTTGAGTTCATCCTGCGCCGTTTGCCGCATCCGGCCTGAAACCGTTCACCGCCGCTTGCCCCTGGCATGTGTTCAATCACCGTAGTTCCGCCCCGCTGACCGCCAGGCTGTTGCACATGACTCCCCCCGTTCTGTTGTTGCATGGCATCTGGAATGCCCGTGCCTGGGTCGGCCCGCTGGCCTGGCGCCTGCGTGCGCGTGGCTTCCAGGTCCATACCTTTGGTTACTCGTCCGTATTTGGCGGTCCCGATGTGGCCGTGCCGCAGTTGCTGGAGCGGCTGGCAGATGCAGGCCCGCTGTCGCTGGTCGGGCACAGCCTGGGTGGCCTGCTGGCGCTGGAAGCCCTGCGCCGGCAGCCGCAGCTGCCCGTGCAGCGCGTGGTCTGCCTGGGATCGCCACTGCGGGGCAGTGGTACTGCGCGCTCGTTGTCCGAACATGGTTGGGGCCTGGCCCTGGGCCGCAGCAGCGAGCTGCTGCTGGACGGGCTGCCGGACTGGCAGGGCAAGGCCGCCGTCGGCCTGATCGCCGGCTCGGTGCCACATGGGCTGGGCAGCCTGCTCGGGGCGCTGGATGACGATTCCGACGGTACCGTGGCGCTGGCCGAGACCCGCCTGCCGGGCCTGGCCGACCACTGCGTGGTGCGCACCAGCCACAGCGGCCTGGTGGTGTCGCCCGATGCCGCGCGGCAGACCGCGCATTTCCTCCGCCATGGCCAGTTCGACCATGGCCGGGACGCTGCCGCCGCGTAAGGCGGTTCGCCGGGCCAGGGCCCGCCCGCCCCCCGCGGGGCCCCCCCCGGGGCCCCCGGCCCCCCCCCCCCCCCCCCCCCCCCCCCCCCCCCCCCCCCCCCCCCGCCCCGCAACCGAGGGGGTTGGGGGCCGCCCAGTCCCCCCCCGGGTGCAAAGGCCCACCCCCGAGAAAAGAC
>NZ_JBEPSG010000030.1:0-32047 GCF_040548715.1 Stenotrophomonas sp. 2694 | reverse complement strand
TGGGCTGCGCGGGGGTGTCCGCGGCATGGATGCCGCGGCCAAGCTTACAGGGACGTACTTGCAGCGTCCCCCGCGCAGCCCACCCGCCCGGCCAATCCCAGCTTTTGCTTGTGAGCCTGACCGCCACGAGGGGCTCCGCCGTTGGCCGGACACCCCGCGACAAACCAGCACACGTGCGCAATCCCATCGAACGTCGGACAATGGAGCCCTTGGCGGCCCGCCACGCCGCCCCTCCCGCTTTCCGCTGCAAGGAACTCCCCCATGGCCGCCCGCAAGTCCTCCTCCCCCCTGATCGAAGTCACTGCCCGCCGCGGCCAGCCGCTGGGCATGGCACCGGCCACCTTCCTGCGTGACTTCTGGCAGAAACGCCCGCTGCTGATCCGCAATGCCTTCCCGGATTTCCAGACCCCGGTACAGCCGGAAGACCTGGCCGGCCTGGCCTGCGAAGAGGGCGTGCTGGCCCGCCTGATCGAGCACGACAAGGCCCAGGACAGCTGGCGCGTGCGCAGCGGCCCGTTCCAGGAAGACATCTTCCCCGCCCTGCCCGACCACGACTGGACCCTGCTGGTGCAGGACGTGGACAAATGGGACAAGGACGTGCGCGCCCTGATCGAACACTTCAGCTTCCTGCCGCGCTGGCGCATGGACGATGTGATGATCAGCTTCGCCGCTACCGGTGGCTCGGTCGGTGCCCATGTCGACCAGTACGACGTGTTCCTGCTGCAGGCCCACGGCCACCGCCGCTGGCAGATCGATGCCAGTGAATCGATCAAGGGCAAGCGCCCGCCGCTGGGCTTCCGCCCCGACGTGGAACTGAAGCTGCTGGAAGTATTCAAGCCGACCCACGACTGGGTGCTGGCGCCTGGCGACATGCTGTACCTGCCGCCGAACGTGCCGCATCACGGCGTTGCCGAAGACCCGTGCCTGACGTTCTCGTTCGGCATGCGTGCACCGTCTTCGGCCGAGCTGATCAGTGACTACCTGGACACGTTGATCGCCGACGCCGACGAGAACATCCGCTACCAGGACGCCGACCTGAAGGCGCCGGCCGACCCGAACGAAATCGACACCGTGGCGATGGCGCGGGTGATCACCGCGCTCAACGCCATCCGCATGAACGATCCGGACAAGCTGGGTGACTGGTTCGGCCGCTTCATCACCACCTACCGCGCCGCCGGCGAGGTGATGGCCCACCAGGCCGCGCCGCCGCAGGAAGAAGTGCTCGAGGCCCTGCAGTCGGGCCTGCTGCTGCAGCGCCACCCGTGGGCGCGCCTGGCTTGGCGCCGGGCCAAGCGCGGTGCCAGCCTGTATGTCAGTGGCCAGGACTTCGCCCTGCCGGTCAAGGACGCGCAGCGCCTGGCAGGTGCCGAGCAGCTCGACGCCGCCGCCTACCGCGGTCTGTCCGACAAGGGCCGTGCGGTGGTCCAGCAGTTGCTGGTCGGCGGCGTGTTCCAGCTGATCGATCCGAACGAGGTGTACGCCGACGAGGAGGAAGAGGTGCTGGGTGAAGTGATCGAGGGCCACGAGCAGGTCGAGGTGATCGAGGCTGACTCGATGTCCGATGACGTCCATCTGGTGACCGTGCACGACGACGGTATTGAAGTGATCGTCAACTTCGATGACCACGATGAAGACGACAGCGACGCCGGCCGCGGCTGAGCCATGAGCCCGCTGCGGGTCCAGCAGGTCAGTCACGCCGAGGCCCACGTCGCCATCCACGACGTGCGCCAGCGGGTGTTCGTGCAGGAACAGGGCATCGACGCCGCCCTGGAGCGCGATGCCCTGGACCCGGTCTGTGCCCACGTGCTGGCGCTGGATGCCGACGGGCATCCGGTCGGCACCGGGCGGCTGGCGCCGGATGGCCGCATCGGCCGCATGGCGGTGCTGGCGGCGTATCGCGGCCACGGCATTGGCGAGGCCCTGCTTGAGGCACTGGTGCAGGCCGGGCGCCAGCTCGGCCTGGCCGAGCTGCACCTGCATGCGCAGCTGCCGGCACGCGACTTCTACGCCCGCCAGGGGTTCCTTCCGGAAGGCCCCGAATTCGAAGAAGCCGGCATTGGCCACCAGCAGATGCGGCGCCGCCTGCAGGCCGTTTCCGCCATCGACAGCCGCGCTGAAGCGGTGGCGATCACCACGGCGATCATCCACCGCGCCCGCCGTCGATTGTGGCTGCACAGCCGGCAGCTGGACCCCGGCCTGCTGGACGCGCCACCGGTACAGGCAGCCCTGCGCCGCTTCGTCACCGCCCGCCACGACAAGCTGCTGCGGGTGATCGTGCATGACGCCGCAGCCATCGCCAGTGCCGGTGCGCCGCTGCTGGCGCTGTTCCAGCGCCTGCCCAGTGTGATCCAGTTCCGCGAGGTCGCCGATCCGATCGATCGCGCCTTGGCCTCGGCCTGCCTGCTCAACGATGCAGGCGACTTCTACTTTCGTCTCATCGGCCATCGCCTCGACGGCGAATCGGCAATCGCGCTGCCGGCACGTTCGCAGCCGTTCGAGCAGCAATTGCAGCGTGTCTGGGACCGTTCGCGCGAATGCAGCGAATTGCGCGCACTCGGCATCTGACCGCGACGGGTGCGCTCAACCTGTCTGGGACCGACACCGGGGGACGCCCGATGCCCTCGTCGCTGCCCCTTCGTGTCCGGATGGGGGTACAATTTGGCCGTTTGAACGCGCCCGTGCATGGCTATTCATCTTCGTGCCGGGTCCTTCTGAAGCCATACCCCACAAAGCGAATCAGCACCCTCCATCGTGGACAATCAACTGAAGCAGTTTGCGCAATCTTCGCAACTCGCCGGCGGCAACGCCTCCTATGTCGAGGACCTGTACGAGCAGTACCTGGTCTCCCCGGATAGTGTCGATCCCAAATGGAAAACCTACTTCGACGGCTTCAAGGGCCGCGAAGCAGGCGACATTCCGCACTCGGCCGTCATTTCCCACATCGCGGACGCGGCCAAGGATGCGCTGAAAGCAGGCACCGGCACCGGTGCAGGCGATGAGCGCGAGCGCAATGTCGGTCGTCTGATCACCGCCTACCGTTCGCGTGGTCATCTGGACGCCCGCCTGGACCCGCTGGGCCTGGCCTCTCCGGTCAACACCCCGGACCTCGGCCTGCCCTTCCACAACCTGTCCGATGCTGACCTCAACAGCGAGTTCAGCACCGGCGGCGTGGGTGGCCAGCCGCGCATGAAGCTGCGTGACCTGCTGGCGCGCCTGAAGGCGACCTACACCGGTTCGATCGGTGCGGAGTTCATGCACATCTCCGAGGTCGAGCAGCGCCAGTGGATCTACAAGAAGCTGGAACTGGCCGGTGGCAACTACCAGCTGGACGCTGACACCCAGCGCCGCACGCTGGAGCGCCTGACCGCCGCCGAAGGCCTCGAGCGCTACCTGCACACCAAGTACGTCGGCCAGAAGCGCTTCTCGCTGGAAGGCGGCGACTCGCTGATCCCGATGATGGACACCATCATCCGCAGCGCCGGCAAGGATGGCGTCAAGGACGTGGTGATCGGCATGGCCCACCGCGGCCGCCTGAACGTGCTGGTCAACACCCTCGGCAAGAACCCGCGCAAGCTGTTCGACGAATTCGAAGGCAAGTTCGAGCACGACGAGCACGCTTCGGCCGGCGATGTGAAGTACCACATGGGCTTCTCCGCCGACGTGGCCACCGAGGGTGGCCCGGTGCATCTGGCCCTGGCGTTCAACCCGTCGCACCTGGAAATCGCCGACCCGGTGGTTGCCGGCTCGGTGCGTTCGCGCCAGGAACGCCGCAAGGACACCGCACGCAAGCAGGTGATGCCGATCCTGATCCACGGCGACGCGGCCTTCTCCGGCCAGGGCGTGGTCATGGAGCTGTTCCAGATGTCGCAGGCCCGCGGCTTCGCCGTTGGCGGCACCGTGCACATCGTGGTCAACAACCAGGTCGGCTTCACCACCTCCAATCCGCAGGACACGCGCTCCACGCGCTATGCCACCGACGTGGCGAAGATGATTGCCGCCCCGGTGCTGCACGTGAACGGCGATGATCCGGAAGCGGTGGTGTTCGCCGCGCAGCTGGCGTTCGAGTTCCGCCAGAAGTTCGCCAAGGACGTGGTCATCGACCTGATGTGCTACCGCCGTTGGGGCCACAACGAGGCCGACGAGCCGGCGATCACCCAGCCGCTGATGTACCAGGTGATCCGCAAGCACGCCACCACACGCGAGATGTACGCCGAGCAGCTGGAGAAGGCAGGCGTGATCGCCGCCGGCGCCGGCAAGGCGATGGTCGATGCGTACCGCGAGAAGCTCGATGCCGGTGAAGTGACCACCGAGCTGGCCAAGGTCGAAAAGACCCCGCCGACCAGCCCGCTGTTCGTTGATTGGCCGAAGCTGCTGGAAGGCAAGCTGTCCGATCCGGTGTCGACGAAGGTCGACAAGGACAAGCTGGTCGCGCTGGCCAAGCTGATCAACACCGTGCCCGAAGAAGTGCAGCTGCACTCGCGCGTCTCAAAGGTGTACGACGACCGCCGCAAGATGGCTGCCGGCGAGATCCCGGGCGACTGGGGCTTTGCCGAGAACCTGGCCTACGCCACCCTGCTGGATGAAGGCAGTGCGCTGCGCCTGGTCGGCCAGGACGTCGGCCGCGGCACGTTCACCCACCGCCACGCGATCCTGCACGACCAGAAGACCGACAACTACTACCTGCCGCTGCGGCAGCTGGTGGATTCGCCGGAGAAGGCCACCGTCATCGATTCGCTGCTCAGCGAAGAAGCAGTGATGGCCTACGAGTACGGTTTCTCGACCACCGATCCGAACACCCTGTGCATCTGGGAAGGTCAGTTCGGCGACTTCGCCAACGGCGCCCAGGTGGTGATCGACCAGTTCATCGCCGCCGGCGAAGCAAAGTGGGGCCGCATCTCCGGCCTGACCCTGCTGCTGCCGCATGGCTATGAAGGTCAGGGCCCGGAACACAGCTCGGCGCGCCTGGAGCGCTTCCTGCAGCTGTGCGCGCTGGAGAACATGCTGGTGGTGGTGCCGTCGACCCCGGCGCAGGCCTTCCACATGCTGCGTCGCCAGCAGCACCTGACCACCCGCAAGCCGCTGGTGGTGATGTCGCCCAAGTCGCTGCTGCGCCACAAGCTGGCCGTGTCGACCCTGGACGAGCTGGCCAATGGCGAGTTCCAGCACCTGATCGGCGATGCCAATGCAGATGCCAAGAAGGTCAAGCGCGTGGTGCTGTGCTCGGGCAAGGTCTACTACGACCTGCTGGAAGACCAGACCAAGCGTGGCCAGGACGACGTGGCGATCATCCGCGTGGAGCAGCTGTACCCGTTCCCGCGTGCGCTGCTGGCTGCCGAACTGAAGAAGTACGGCAAGGCCACCGACGTGGTGTGGACGCAGGAAGAACCGCAGAACCAGGGCGCGTGGTACCAGATCCGCCACCACCTGCAGTTCTGCCTGGCCGATGGCCAGAGCCTGCACTACGCCGGTCGCGCACGTTCGGCTTCGCCGGCTGCCGGTCACATGGCTGACCACGTCCGCGAACAGCAGCAGCTGGTCGCCGATGCACTGGTCAACCCGTTCAACGACTCGTTCGCTGAATAACTCTCCCCCTATTTAGAAGACAAACCAGGAAGCTCCCGCATGGCCACCGAAGTCAAAGCCCCGGTACTGCCCGAATCCGTCGCCGACGGCACCATCGCCACCTGGCACAAGAAGGTGGGCGACGCCGTCAAGCGCGACGAAAACCTGCTTGACCTGGAAACCGACAAGGTCGTCCTGGAAGTGCCGTCGCCGGTCGATGGCGTGATCAAGGAAATCAAGTTCAAGGAAGGCGACACCGTCACTTCCAGCCAGGTCGTGGCGATCATCGAAGAAGGCGCCGTGGCTGCTGCACCGGCCCCGGCTGCCGAAGAGAAGAAGGCTGAGGCCGCTCCGGCCGCTGCTGCTCCGGCCGCCGCCGCTGCCCCGGCCCCGGCTGCCAAGTCGGCTGCCGACGCGCTGCCGCCGGGCGCCCGCTTCACCGCCATCACCGAAGGCGTGAACCCGGCCGACGTCGACGGCACCGGCCGTCGCGGCGCCGTCACCAAGGAAGACATCGTCAACTTCGCCCGCAACGGCGGCGCCGGCAAGGCCGGTGGCGCACGTCCGGAAGAACGCGTGCCGATGACCCGCATCCGCAAGCGCATCGCCGAGCGCCTGATGGAGTCGAAGAACTCCACCGCCATGCTGACCACCTTCAACGAAGTCGACCTGTCCAAGGTGTCGGCGGCGCGCAAGGAACTGCAGGACGAGTTCGTCAAGGCACACGGCATCAAGCTCGGCTTCATGAGCTTCTTCGTGAAGGCCGCCGCCAACGCGCTGCAGCGCTTCCCGCTGGTCAATGCCTCCATCGACGGCGACGACATCATCTACCACGGCTACTCGGACATCTCCATCGCCGTGTCGACCGAGAAGGGCCTGGTCACGCCGGTGCTGCGCAACGTCGAGCGCATGTCGTTCGCCGACATCGAAAAGACCATCGCCGACTACGCCAAGAAGGCTCGTGACGGCAAGCTGAGCCTGGAAGAACTGCAGGGCGGCACCTTCACCGTGACCAACGGCGGCACCTTCGGTTCGCTGCTGTCGACCCCGATCATCAACCCGCCGCAGAGCGCCATCCTCGGCATGCACGCCATCAAGGAGCGCCCGATCGCCCAGAACGGCCAGGTCGTGATCGCGCCGATGATGTACCTGGCGCTGTCCTACGATCACCGCATCATCGACGGCAAGGACTCGGTGCAGTTCCTGGTGGACATCAAGAACCAGCTGGAAAACCCGGGCCGCATGCTGTTCGGCCTGTAAGAGACCTCCCGCCCCTCCGCGCCTGCGCGGAGGGGTTCTGGTAATGCAACAAGGACTATTTCAATGGCTGAACAATTCGACGTCGTCGTCATCGGTGCCGGCCCGGCCGGTTACCACGCTGCCATCCGCGCGGCCCAGCTTGGCCTGAAGACCGCCTGCATCGACGCAGCGCTGGGCAAGGACGGCAAGCCGGCCCTGGGTGGCACCTGCCTGCGCGTGGGCTGCATCCCGTCCAAGGCGCTGCTGGATTCCTCGCGCCAGTTCTGGAACATGGGCCACATCTTTGGCGACCACGGCATCAGCTTCAAGGATGCCAAGATGGACGTCGAAGCGATGGTTGGCCGCAAGGACAAGATCGTCAAGCAGTTCACCGGCGGCATCGCCATGCTGTTCAAGGCCAACAAGGTCGCCGCCTATTACGGCTTCGGCGAACTGCAGCCGGGCAACGTGGTCAAGGTCACCCAGCATGACGGCTCGGTCGTCGAGCTGAAGGGCACCAACGTCATCATCGCCGCCGGCTCGGATTCGATCGAACTGCCGTTCGCCAAGTTCGACGGCGAAACCATCGTCGACAACGTCGGCGGCCTGGACTTCACCGAAGTGCCGGCGCGCCTGGCCGTGATCGGCGCCGGTGTGATCGGCCTGGAACTGGGCAGCGTGTGGAAGCGCCTGGGTTCGGAAGTGACCATCCTGGAAGCGCTGCCGGACTTCCTGGCTGCGGCCGATACCGAAGTGGCCAAGACCGCCGCCAAGGAATTCAAGAAGCAGGGCCTGGACATCCGCCTGGGTGCCAAGGTCTCCAAGGCCGAAGTAACCGGCAAGGGCAAGAAGAAGGAAGTCGCCCTGACCTACACCGACGCCGAAGGCGAGAAGTCGCTGGTGGTGGACAAGCTGCTGGTGGCCGTCGGCCGTCGCGCCGCCACCAAGGGCCTGCTGGCCGAAGGTACCGGCGTCAAGATCAACGAGCGTGGCCAGATCGAAGTCGACGCGCACTGCCACACCGGCGTCAATGGCGTCTGGGCGGTCGGTGACTGCGTGCGCGGCCCGATGCTGGCGCACAAGGGCTTCGAGGAAGGCATCGCGGTTGCCGAACTGATCGCCGGCCTGCCGGGCCACGTCAACTTCGACACCATTCCGTGGGTCATCTACACCGAGCCGGAGCTGGCCTGGGTCGGCAAGACCGAGCAACAGCTGAAGGCCGAAGGCATCCCGTACAAGGCCGGCAGCTTCCCGTTCGCCGCCAACGGCCGTGCCGTGGCGATGATCGAGCCGGCAGGCTTCGTGAAGGTTCTGGCCCACGCCGAAACCGATCGCATCCTGGGCATGCACCTGGTCGGCGCCAACGTGTCCGAGCTGGTGCACGAAGGCGTGCTGACCATGGAGTTCAGCGGTTCGGCCGACGACCTGGCGCGGATCTGCCACGCCCACCCGTCGCTGTCGGAAGTGGTGCACGACGCGGCGATGGCCGTGAGCAAGCGCGCGATCCACAAGGCGAACTGAGCCATCGGGTAGTGCCGGCCACTGGCCGGCATCGCCGGCTGCTGAAAACCCCGCCTCGGCGGGGTTTTTTGTTGGTTGCTTGACCGCCCGCCTGCAACCCGGCCCAATGCAACCGGCCAGGGAATGCTGTGGCCGCCGCCGATTTCCATGGAGTCGTACGATCATGCACCTGTCCCGCTTCTGCCGCCTGCCATTGCTGCTCGGCTTCGCCTTGGCCGGGTGCAATGCCACCCCAGCCAGAACCGACTACCGCGCAGCCGAGGTCCAGCCGGTCGAAGTGATGCCGCAACGCGATGGCGACGTGCTGATCCGCTACCACGTGCCTGCCGAGACGCTCTTCCACTCACCCGGCGCGAATGTGCGCACGGCCAGCGATGGCAGCCTGGAAGTATCCCTGCGGCGCTGTGGGATCAAGCAGCCCTGCACGGTGACCCATCCGGCGGCAGCCACCGCTGGGGCGCCGCTGCAGGTTGAATTCGCAGTGCGCCCGCGTAGCCGCATCATCATGGTCTACCGCGATCTGCGCGAACAGGTGTTCCCGGCACCGCCGGCCGCCGCGGCACCCTCATCCTGAAACCACCGCCGTACCGGCAGATGGCGGATCAACGCTGCATCGGCCGCGGCACCGGCTTGGCGGCAGCCCTCTTCGGCGGATCGTCACAGATGCGGTGCTGGACGACCGTTTCCCCCGCCTTCCACTCCTTCACCACCCGGCAGGATTCCTTGGGCGCATCCTCTGCAGTCGCGGCGGTGGCGGCCAAAGCAGGATCATGCCCGCGCTCCAGGTAGGCCGACGGCGGCTCCTTGGCGGACGCGGGCGCCGCCACCAGCAGCGCCACCATCGCAATAACGAGCGGCCTCATGCGGTCACCGGGCCGCCGCCCAGCAGGCGTGCCGGCAGCATGAACAGCGCGCGCAGGAAGGCGAACAGTGCCGAGAAGGTGATGCCGAGCAGGCGGAACGGCAGGCTCAGCAGCCACACGAACGGCCAGGCGACCAGCGCCAGGATCGCCAACGGCCAGCACAGCACGAACAGCAGGCACCAGACACCAAGCGCAAACAAGGTCTTCATCAGAGGCTCCCTCGGCGGCACCCCGCCGCCTGCAACCACGTTGCTGCCCCGCCCTGTCGCCCGCAAACGGTTTGCGACGAAACCCGGTTGGGGGGCGATGAAACCTGCCGCTGGGGAGCAGATCCGCCGGGCATGGCCCGGCGCTACCGTAACGCCGTCGGCGCTATTCGAACGAACCGACCGAGTCGTGGGCCAGGTTGTCGAAACGGGTGTATTCGCCGAAGAACTTCAGCTTGCACGAGCCGGTGGGGCCACCGCGGTGCTTGCCGATGATGATCTCGGCCAGGCCCTTGTCCGGCGAATTTTCCTTGTTGTAGTAATCGTCGCGGTAGATGAAGACGATCATGTCCGCATCCTGCTCGATTGCGCCCGATTCGCGAAGGTCGGCCATCACCGGGCGCTTGTCGGTACGTGTTTCCAGCGAGCGGTTGAGCTGGGACAGTGCAATGACCGGCACGTGCAGTTCCTTGGCCAGGCCCTTCAGCGAACGCGAGATCTCGGAAATTTCGGTCGCGCGGTTCTCGCTGTTGCCCGGCACGCTCATCAGCTGCAGGTAGTCGATCACGATCAGGCCCAGGTCGTGCTCGCGCTTGAGGCGGCGGCACTTGGAACGCAGGATCTCCGGCGACACGCCCGGCGTATCGTCGATGAAGATCTTGGTTTCCTTCAACATCTTGATCGCACCGGTTACCCGGCTCCAGTCCTCGTCCTCCAGCTGGCCGGTACGCAGGCGCTGCGCGTTGATGCGGCCATTGGACGAGATCAGGCGCATCGCCAGCTGCGATGCGGACATTTCCATCGAGAACACTGCCACGCCCTTCTTCGACTTGATCGCCGCGTACTCGGCGATGTTCAGGGCGAAGGTGGTCTTGCCCATCGCAGGACGCGCGGCAAGGATGATCAGGTCGGTCGGCTGCAGGCCGGCGGTCATCGCATCGAAATCGGTATAGCCGGTCGGCAGGCCGGTGATGTTGCCGCCATTCTCGAAGCGGTTGCGCAGCTCTTCGAATGCGTCCTTCAACGCACCGGGCATGGCCACGAAGTCGGTACGGCCGCGCGCGCCCTGCTCGGCGATGGCAAATACGCTCTTTTCCGCGGCGGACAGCAGCTCGCTGCTGTCGCGGCCCTCGGGCTGGAAACCATCGTTGACGATGTCGGTGCCGACCTGGATCAGCTGCCGCAGCACCGCCTTGTCGCGCACGATCTCGGCATAGGCCACGATATTGGCTGCCGACGGCGTGGTGCTGGCCAGTTCGATCAGATAGGCGCCATCGCCCACCAGCTCCATCTTGCCCTGCGATTCGAACCACTCGCCCAGGGTCACCGCATCGAAAGGGCGCTCGCGCTCGGACAGCTCGCGGATCGCCCGGTAGATCATCTGGTGGTCGCGGCGGTAGAAGTCGCCCTCGGTCAACTGGTCGTTGACCCGGTCGTAGGCCTCCGGTGCCAGCATCAGGCCGCCCAGCACCGCCTGTTCGGCCTCCACCGAGTGCGGCGGCACGCGCAACTGGTCGATACGCGATTCATCGCGATCGCGATCGAAGCCATCGCCGCGCTCTCTGCGGTTGGAACGGAAGCCGGAACGGGCGGACATGCTGCGGTGTTTCCTGCAAAAGGGGCCAGACGAGTGTAGGCATGCGCCGAGCCCGGCGGCCATGGACAAACCTGTGGATAAGCCGTGGAAGAACGGGGGATATCCGCCTGAGCCTGTCCAGACTGGCGCGAGGGCGTCGCATTGCCTGCGACGGGCGTCGTTGCGACGCCCGAAGCGGACCATTATCGCAGATGGGAACCGCCCCTGCTGGCGTCAATCGCCCTTGGCATGTACCGCGATCAGGGCCAGGAACCGGTCCACATAGCCCTGCAGGAACGTCTGCGTGCCCTCGTTGTGGATCGTGCCGTCGGCATCGATCAGGCCATCCTTGAAGTGGATGAACGCCTCGGGCTGGCCAAGCACGTGCATGTCCAGGAAGGCCAGGCTGTTGCGCAGGTGCTGCTGGGCCACCGCCGTGCCGATCTGGCCGATGGAAGCACCGATCACCGCCGCTGGCTTGCCCGCAAAAGCGCTGTCGCCGTAGGGCCGCGAGCCGATGTCGATGGCATTCTTCAACACGCCCGGCACGGAACGGTTGTACTCGGGGGTCACGAACAGCACGGCGTCGGCGGCACGTACCTGGTCCTTCAGGCGCGTGCCCTGCGCCGGGTAGCTGGCGTCGAAATCCTGGTCGTACAGCGGCAGGTCGCCGATCTGCACATACTGGAAGCGCGCCTTGTCGCCCGCAAGTTTCTCCAGCGCGCGGGCCAGCTTGCGGTTGCAGGATTCCTTGCGCAGGCTGCCGACGAATACAGCAATGGTGGGGACGGACATCAGGACATACTCCTCACGGTGCGGGAGAGCCAGCCTAGCCCCCGCCCCCTTCCCCACCGGTGAAGATCAAGGGCGCTTCACGCCTGCGCGCACCTGCCGCCAGTGGTCCTGCCAGG
Organism: Stenotrophomonas sp. 2694; assembly: GCF_040548715.1. Lineage (NCBI taxonomy): Bacteria > Pseudomonadati > Pseudomonadota > Gammaproteobacteria > Lysobacterales > Lysobacteraceae > Stenotrophomonas > Stenotrophomonas sp. 2694. The sequence goes on along the minus strand of NZ_JBEPSG010000030.1, from coordinate 20,169 downwards.
CCTGGAACATCAGCACGTTCCACAGGTGCGTGTGCCACTTGCGCTGGCCGCCCAGGAACTGCTGCCACAGTGGCTGCACGGCGGCGGCCGACAGCACGCCTTCGCGTTCCAGTCGCGCCGGCTGCAACAGTTCGTCCGCCCAAGGCTTCAGATCGCCCTTCAGCCAATCACTGACCGGGGCACCGAATCCACGCTTGGGCCGGTGCACCATCGACTGCGGCACGTACCGCCCCAGCACGCGCTTGAGCAGCACCTTGCTGGTCGACTCACTGCGCTTGAAGCCCAGCGGCAGCGACCAGGCGAACTCGGCCACGCGCCAGTCCAGCAAGGGCGCACGTGCCTCCAGGCTGACCGCCATCGAGGTGCGGTCGACCTTGCACAGCAGATCGTCGGGCAGATAGCTGACGAAGTCGGCCAGCATCATCGCGTCGGCCGGCGTACCGGCACCATGCAGCGGATCGGCCAGATCGTAGAAGCTGCCCGCCTCGCGTGCACCGATCACCGCGGCCGCCGGATCGCGCCAGCGCGAGATGCGGTTGCGATACACATCGCCGATGCCACGTGCGCCGGTTTCAGCCAGCAACGCGGCCAGCCCGCCGGTGCGCGACGCCTCGCCCTGCTGGTGCGCACGCGCGCCCATCCAGCGCCGCAGCGGCGCGGGCACCCGTCCCAGCATCTGCCAGTTGCGCAGCGCACGCACATAGCGGGTATAGCCGAAGAACAGCTCATCGCCGCCATCGCCGGACAGTGCGACGGTCACGCCCTGGCGGGCGAGGCGGGCGACCAGCGCGGTCGGCACCTGCGAGGCATCGGCAAAGGGTTCGTCGAACATCGCCGGCAGCTGCGGCACCACCGCCAGCGCATCGGCGCCACTGACATACAGCTCGGTGTGATCACAGCCAAGGTGGGTAGCCAGTTCCCTGGCCAACGGTGCCTCGTCGTGGTGCGAGCCGCTGAAGCCGATGCTGAAGCTGTGCACCGGCTGCCCGCTCTGCGCCTGCATCAGCGCCGCCACCAGCGACGAATCGGTGCCGCCGGACAGGAACACGCCTACCGGCACATCGGCGACCATGCGCAGCGCCACGGCATCGCGCAGCAGGCCATCCAGCTGCTCCTCGGCCTCCTCGATGCGGCCCTGGAACGGTGCGGCCAGTGCCGCCTGCATGCGCGCGCGCGCGTCCCAGTACGGACGCTGCGCCTGCTCGGGCCGATGGGCGCTGGCTCCAGCCGCAACCGCCGCCGCATCCAGCCGCAGCAGGCGCCCGGGCATCAGCTTGTAGCAGCGTTGGTGGATGCTGTGCGGTGCCGGGATGTAATCCAGCCGCAGCAGCAGCGTCAGTGCATCGCGGTCGATATCGTTGTCGAAATCCGGGTGCTGCCACAGCGCCTTCAGCTCCGAGCCGAACACCAGGGCATCACCGGCCCATCCGTAGTACAGCGGCTTCTTGCCGACCCGGTCGCGGGCCAGCCACAGGCACTGCTCCTGGCGGTCCCACAGGGCGATGGCGAACATGCCGTTGGCGCGCTGCAGGGTGTCCTCGACGCCCCACTGCAGGATCGCGGCCAACAGCACCTCGGTATCGGAATGGCCACGGAACGCATGCCCCAGCGGCTCCAGTTCGGCGCGCAGCGTGGCGAAGTTGTAGACCTCGCCGTTGTAGGCCATCACATAGCGGCCGTCGGCGGAGGCCATCGGCTGGTGGCCCAGAGGTGAAAGATCGAGGATGCTCAGGCGCCGGTGGGCCAGGGCAATGCCAGCAGCGGCATCGACCCAGGTACCGCCGTCATCCGGCCCGCGATGGTGCAGCGCCTGGCCCATGGCCAGCGCCTGCGCCTGCAGGACCTCGGCCGGCGTCTGTGCCGCCGGCAACAACATACCTGCCAATCCACACATGCATCAGGGTTCCTGCGCCAGGTCGAGGGCGGCGCCAATCACCGCATTGTCGCTTGGAAGCCCGAACATTGCTGCCCCCGCCAGCGGCGTATAGGTATCGGCACCGCAGACCCGGCGCACGGGCAGGTGGCCATGGCCGGCCTCGACCAGCGCGGTGATCACGCCCTCGCCGACGCCCCCGCTCTGGCGCCCTTCATCCAGCACCAGCACCCGTTGCGCGGTGGCGGCCTGGGCGCCGATGAAGGCCGCATTCAACGGCACCAGCCAGCGCAGGTCGACCACGCGCACCTGCCAGCCCAGCTGCTGCTCGATGGCGACTGCTGCGCGCAGCGCCATCGGCACACCGTTGCCGTAGGTGAAGATCAACAGATCGCCGGCATCCGGCGCATACACCCTGCCCTCGCCCAGCACCAGCGCCTGCCCGGGCGCGGGGTAGTCGAACAACCACTGGCCGTCGCCGGCCGCGTGCAGATCCTTGGTCATGTAGAGGGCGATCGGTTCAAGGAACACCGCTACCCGACCATCCACGCGGGCCAATGCCGCCAATGTGCGCAGCATCATCACCGCATCATCGCCACGCGACGGACAGCCCACCACCAGCCCCGGGATGTCACGCAGCGCCGTGATCGAATTGTCGTTGTGGAAATGGCCGCCGAACCCCTTCTGGTAGCCGAGCCCGGCCACCCGTACCAGCATCGGGTTGCGGAACTGGTCGTTGGAGAAGAACTGCAGCGAGCAGGCCTCGCCACGTACCTGGTCGATGGCGTTGTGCAGGTAGGCCAGGTACTGGATTTCCGGGATCGGCAGCATGCCCATGTTGGCCAGCCCCTGGGCCATGCCCAGGATCATGGTCTCGTCCAGCAGCGTGTTGAACACCCGGCGCGGGCCGAAACGGCGCAGCAGGTCGCGCGTCACCGTGTAGACGCCGCCTTTCTGCGCCACGTCCTCGCCAAACAACAGCGCCTGCGGGTACTTGCCCAGCAGCTCCTGCAGCGCATGGTTGATCTGTATCGCCAGATGCCGCGGTGGTTGCCGTTCGGGCAGCGCATCGGCGCCGCCGTACAGTGCCTGCCGGGCCTCGATGGGCGCCACGCGCTCGGCCTCGGCCTGCACCGCTGCGGGCGTATAGGGTGCCAACGGCGTGATCACTTCCTGCAATGTCTGCAGCTTCGGCCGCGAATCGGCATCGATGGCGGCGGCCATGCAGCGCGCGCGCAGGGTTTCATAGGCGGCCTCGACGCCCGCCGCATCCATCCAGCCCGATTCCAGCGCGATCTGCGCCGAGCGCAGCAGCGGGTCCTGCGCCTCGGCCGCACACAGCTCGGCCAATGCGCGCCATTCCACTTCGAAGTCGGTACCGGCGTGGCCCATCAACCGCGTGGTGCGCAGGTGCAGGAAGGTGGGCCGACGCATGCGCCGGCAATGCTCGACCGCCGCCTGCACCTGCGCGTGTCCGGCCGCCAGGTCCAGGCCATCGGCAAAGAAATAGTCCAGGCCCGGTTGCCGGCTGAAGCGCTCTGCGATCCATCCTTCAGGGGTCTTCACCGAAATACCCAGGCCATTGTCCTCGCAGACGAACAGGATCGGCACCGGCAGCTTCTGGTAGGCCGACCACATCGCGGTATTGAACGCAGTCTGCGCGGTGGCATGGTTGGCCGAAGCGTCGCCGAAGGAGCACATCACGATGCTGTCGGCGGGAATCGGCAGCGGCTGGCTCAGGCGCCTGCCACTCTCGATCGCCAGCGCGGTACCCACCGCCTTGGGCAGGTGCGAGGCAATGGTCGAGGTCTGCGGCAGCACCCACAGCGGCTTGCTGCCCCACACTTTGTGACGGCCGCCGCTGGCCGGATCATCGGCACTGGCGGCGAAGGACAGCGCGGCGTCGCGCATCGGATCCATGCCGGGCACCAGCCGCGCACGCTCGGCCATGAAGGCGCCGGAACGGTAGTGCAGGAAGGCGGGGTCGGTGTGGCGGCAGGCGCGCGCAAGCAGCGCGTTGCCTTCATGGCCGGACGAGCCGATGGTGTAGAAGACCTTGTTCTGCACGCGCAGCACACGCGCCATCAGGTCCAGCTGGCGACTGAGCAGCTGCGATTCGAACAGTTCGCCGAAGGCGGCGGCGGTGAGGGTGCTGCCCGGCAGGATCGGCGCATCCGGCGCCGGACGCGGCCGCGGGATGCCGCGCCAGGCGCGTACGGCCTCGAGGAAATTGACGTCACAGACCTCGGCGCGATTGAGACCGCGCATGCGTGCGGGAATGGGATCAGGAACCACAGCGAACATCGAACACCCTCCGTGTCGTTGTTGCAGACCGCAACGCCAAGGCTGCCCGACCCTTCCGCTGGTCGAGCACGCCCGACGCTGCAGGGGAATCAATCCGGTGCGTTGAACCGCGCGCGCACCTCGGCGGTCACCGCAGGCATGGGCACGAAGCGAGGCTGCGCTCGCACCCGCTGCAACCAGGCCCGCACCTGCGGGAATGGATCCAGTGCGATGCCACCGTCGGCGGCGACATCGGAATAGGCAAACAAGGCGATATCGGCGATACCGTAGTCATCGCCGGTGAACCACTGCGCCTGGCGCAGATGTTGCTCCATCACCGCCAGCGCGCTGGCAGCGCGCTCATGCAGGCGCGGCAGTTCAGCACGGCGTGGCGAGTCGGCCGGTGTCCAACCGCGGATGAAGCGTGCCACCGCCACGCAGGGTTCATGCGTGTACTGCTCGAAGAACATCCAGCTCAATGCCTGCGCACGCTGCCAACCGTCGGCGGGAAGATACGGCGTCCCCTCGGCCAGCCAGAACAGGATCGCATTGGACTCGGTCAGCACGCGGCCGTCGTCGCGCACGATCAACGGCACCTTGGCATTGGGGTTGAGGGCGAGAAATTCCGCTGTATGGGTCTGGCCGTGGGCGCTGTCCACCTCCACCCAGCGGTAGCGGCTGCCGAGCTGTTCGAGCAACAGGCGCACCTTGTGGCAATTGCCCGAGACCGACATGCCATGCACCGTCAACGCAATGCGTTCTTCCACCATTGCCTGCTCCAGGGAGGTCCCGGCCTGCAGCCGGCTGTCCGCAGTCTGGCAAGCAGCTTGGCGATTGCCAAGCGCGGGTGCAGCATGGCGATTCCGTCGTGCCAGCCGCTGGCCGGCAACCCCGATGCAGCTGGATTCGTGCCAATGCCGGCCAGCGGCCGACACTACCGGGCAGCGCTCAGCGTGCGCGCTGTTGCCACTGCCCGCGCGATTGCCCCCAGATTTCCAGCGGCTTGCCTTCATAGGGCGGTGGCAACTGCCCCATGCGCAGCAGCGTACTGCCGAGCTTGCGTGCAACCACCTTCGAATTCTCGTTGTCTTCGGCGATGGTGTGGATCACCTCGTCCCAACCCAACGTATCGAACGCCCAGTCGATGGCTGCGATCGCCGCCTCCGGTGCGTAGCCCTTGCCCCAGCTGGCCCGGCGGATGCTCCAGCCGACCTCGGTGCCGGGCCAGTCCTGCGGCTGCCACGGCCCCATGCGGCCGATCCATTCACCGCTGGATTTCTCGATCACGCTGAACATCGAGAAGCCGAACAGCTGCCATGCGCCGGCCAGGCTGCAGAAGCTGCGCCATGCCACCGAGGGTGCCTGCACACCGCCCAGCGTGCGCATCACCTCCTCATCAGCGCAGAACGCCAGATAGGGGGCGTAGTCCTGCCGCTGCGGCGGACGCAGGATCAGGCGTTCGGTTTCGATGCGCAGGTCGAAGATGCTCATGGCGTCATGGTAGAGCCACACCACGCGTGGATGAACCCCACCCATAAAAAAAACAGGCCAGCAGAGGCTGGCCTGTTCGTTACCGATGTTGCCGGAGAATTACTGACGGTTCGCGGTCGCGTCGCCGGCTGCAGCCGTCTGGGTGACCAGCTGCCCATCCACCACCGGCAGGCGATCGCTGGCCGGCTTGTTGTCCATACGCACGGTCTTCTCTGCGCCGTCGTAGCGGTAGGTCACGTTGTAGCCCTTGACCACGTCACTGGTGCCCATGGCAATGCGGTTGCCCGGCTTGCTGCCCATGCGCATGGTGCCGGTGGTGCCGTCTTCATTGCGGTAGGTCACGTTGTAGCCGGTGACACGGCTCGACTCGGAGGTCGCCGTTTCGGTGTGGCACTGGCGCTCGGTGCGGTTGACCACGCGGCCACCCACATGGCGCTTGTCGACCTGGTTGCCGATGAAGCCACCGGCCACGGCACCGGCAGCGGTCGCGGCCTTCTTGCCATTGCCGCCGCCCACCTGGTTGCCCAGCAGGCCACCGACCACGGCACCGACCACGGTGCCACCGACGTTGCCGTCACGCTCGGGCAGGCGTTCCTGCACCACCACGTCCTGGCAGACCTCATGCGGGGTCTGGGTGGTGGACGTCTCGCGTACCGGATCGGTGCCGATCACGGTGGCATAGGCCTTCTGCTTCTCGGTGATCGGATCGACCTTCAGCACATCGGCGTATTCCAGGCCACGCGGCGCACTGGCGTCCACTGCGTCGCCACGTGCGCCATCGTCGGTGGCATTGCCATCGACCAGGCGCGATTCACTCGGGTTTCCGGCGCTCAGCTGCTCCGGCGACTTGTCGCCGCTCTTCATGAAGGCGGCGGTGGCGATACCACCGACCAGCAGCGCGCCCGCTGCGACCAGGACAGTTGTAGTTGTGCTTTTCATGACCTGCTCCTTGCGGACCGTCCGCAACGTTCTCAGGCCAGATTGCAGCATGCGGTGCCTGAACGGAATCTCCACATTTCCTGCTCACCGCCGTAACCCATTCAGCATCTGGAAATGCTGGGCCCGTGGTAGCGTTTGCACATTCCCCAGGAGGACCTCCGCCATGGCCAACCCGATGCTGCTGCCGGTCCTGCAATGGGCACGCCGGCTGCGCTACCCCACCCTGTTCAAGCTGACCGCCGGCCTGTTCGCGCTGACCCTGTTCATCCCCGACCCGATTCCGTTCGTCGACGAACTGATGCTGGGCTTGGGCACCCTGCTGCTGGCCAACTGGAAGAACCGCAGCGCGACTACGCCACCGCCCTTGGAGCAGCGTTGAACCTGCTGGTCGACAGCCACTGCCATCTGGATGCCAGCGAATTCGATGGCGACCGCGCGGCGGTCATCGACCGCGCGCGCGCTGCCGGCGTGCAGTGGCAGGTGGTTCCGGCGGTCACTGCGGCCAGCTGGCCAAAGCTGCGCGAGGTCTGCCAGCAGGCGACGGGGCTCTACCCCGCCTATGGCCTGCACCCGATGTTCCTGGACCAGCACCGGCCCGAACACCTGCCACAGCTGCGTGAATGGATCGAACAGGAGCGGCCCTGCGCGATCGGCGAATGCGGGCTGGACTTCTTCGTCGAGGGCCTGGATGCCGAGGTCCAGCATGAGTATTTCCTCGGCCAGCTGACGCTGGCGCGCGAGTTTGACCTGCCGGTGATCGTGCATGCCCGCCGCGCAGTGGATGCGGTGATCACCGCGATCCGCCGCATCGGTGGCCTGCGCGGGGTGGTGCACAGTTTTTCCGGCAGCCCGGAACAGGCCGCACAATTGCACAAGCTGGGATTCCTGCTTGGCCTGGGCGGACCGTTGACCTACGAGCGTGCGCAGCGCCTGCAGCGGCTTGTCCGCGAGATACCGCTGGAACAGTTGCTGCTGGAGACCGATGCGCCGGACCAGCCCGACGCGGGTATCCGTGGCCAGCGCAACGAGCCGGCGCGGCTGGCGGTCATCGCCCGGCACATCGCCGCATTGCGCGGGATGGAACTGGATGCAGTGGCGCAGGCCACCACGGACAACGCCCGGCGGCTGTTCAACCTGCCTGCACCGTGAAGGTAGTGCCGGCCGCTGGCCGGCACCACCAGATCACACCCCGGCCTCTGCCTCAACCGATTCGGCCTTCACCTTCTTCGGCTCCAGCAGCATCTCCAGCGCCTTGCCCACGGCCGCGAACGCAAACGCGCCGGTGATGTGGGTGGCCGCGCCCAGGCCGGCGCCGCAATCAAGCTTCAGGGCCGCATCCGCGCCCAGGTTCGGCCGCAGGCCACAGACGCTGCCGTCGGCCTGCGGATATTTCACGTTTTCCAGCGAATACACCGCCGGCACGCCGAAATAGCGCTTGGCATTCTTCGGGAAGTTGAATTCGCTGCGCAGCTTCTTGCGGATCAGCGCCAGCATCGCGTCATGCTCGGTGCGCGAGACATCGCGGATGCGAACCAGGGTGGGATCGGTACGGCCGCCGGCCGCGCCGACGGTCAGCAACGGCAGCTTGCGGCGGCGGCACCAGGCGATGGTTTCCACCTTCACCCGGAAGCTGTCGCAGGCATCGATCACCAGGTCGAAACCGCGGTCCAGCAGTTCGGCCATGTTGGCCGGGGTCAGGAACGCCTGCACAGCGTCGACCTCGATCTGCGGATTGATCGCCCGGCAGCGCTCGGCCATGGCCTCGGCCTTGTTGCGGCCGTAGTTGCCTTCCAGCGCCGGCAGCTGGCGGTTGGTATTGGATACGCAGATGTCATCGGCATCGATCAGGGCCAGATGGCCCACCGCCGAGCGCGCCAGCGCCTCCACCACCCACGAGCCGACGCCGCCCATGCCGACCACGGCAACACGGCTGCCCTGCAGGCGCTCGAGCGCGCCGACGCCATACAGCCGTTCAATACCGGCGAAGCGTTGTTTGACCTGTTCGTTCATCGGGCTATTTTAACGTGCAGGTCCCCTGACTACAGCACGACGACGCCGAACCCACCGTTGCACGCCCGGAGCGCCCGCCATGAGTGCCAGCCCACCCCGCCGCCCGTCCACCGCCTACCGCTATCTGTTCGTGCTCGGCCTGGGCCTGCTGATCGGCCTGATTGCCACGGTGATGGTCGGCCGCGCACTGCAGGCACGCCGCGATCCGTTCCCGGACAGCCTGATGCAGGTGATGCAGCGGCAGGCGGATCTGCTGCAGCAGGCTCAGCAGCAGAACCGCTGCAGCCTGGCCGACAGCGTCCCGCGCCTGCAGGTGCTGCGCCTGCTGTCCAACGATCTGGACCAGGCCTTCCCCGGATTGAAGGACAGCCGGCAGTTCCAGCAGCACGCCAGCCAGTACCGGGCCGATCTCAATGCGGCATTGGCCAGCCCGCCCATCGACTGCAACGCGTTGGCGCAGCAGGTCCAGGCACTGCAGGACGATTGCCGGGCCTGTCATCAGGACTTCCGCTGATTCATCTTCGAGTGGGCGAAGGCCGAGGTGGTTGGCGCCTTGTTCACGTTGGAAAGAGGAGGATTCGCTCACCCTGCTGCATGACGCAGTACCACCCAACGCACCCGCCTTCACGGCCAGGAGATGCCCCATGAAGATCCAGCTCATCGCCGCCAGTGTCATCGCAACCGTCGGCCTGGCCGGCTGTGCCACCTCGCCGGGCTACGGCGGTGGTGGTTACAACAACGGCTACAACAACGGCGGCTACGGCAACAACTCCGGTTACAACCAGGGCCGTTGCGCCGACTGCGGCATCGTCACCCGCATCAATGCCGTGCAGTCCGGCCGTACCGCGCCTTCCGCCACCGGCGCGATCCTCGGCGGCATCGTCGGCGCGGTTGCCGGCCATGAGATCTCCGACCACACCGGCGGCAGCCGCGGCAACAAGAACATCGCCGCCGCCGCTGGCGCCGTGGGTGGCGCATTGGCGGGCAACCAGATCCAGAAGAACGTCACCAGCGATACGTATGACATCAGCGTGCGCATGGATGACGGCCGCACCATCGTGGTCAACCAGCGCGACCTCGGCGGCATCCGCGAAAACACCTATGTCCGCGTGGTCAACGGCAAGGTCATCCTGCGCTGAACCGCAGCGGGCCCCGGCCGATCAGAACCGGAGCAACAAAAAAAGGCCCGCTTGCGCGGGCCTTTTTCATGCCGGCAAGCGGCAGGTATTACGCCGGCTGGACCTTGTCAGCCTGCAGGCCCTTCTGGCCCTGCACCACTTCAAAGCTCACAGCCTGGCCTTCCTTGAGGCTCTTGAAGCCCTGGGTCTCGATGGCACGGAAGTGCACGAACACATCCTCGCCATTCTGCCGGCTGATGAAGCCGAAGCCCTTGGCATCATTGAACCACTTCACGGTACCGTTCTCGCGATCAGCCATCTCACTAACTCCCTTTGACTCTCTACTTGTTGTTGGATACGCCTGTTGGGCGGCTGACAAGCAAGGGGGAAGCGAGGTGCATCGATGCAGCGGATCGGAACGATCTTGCTTCATCAGGCCACGATCCACGGTGACCTTGCCAAGCTCAGCGACTGCAACTTAACCCGACCAAAACGAAAAAGCAACTGGCAAAAACCTTTCACTGTCAACCCCAAAAAGACAACCATACTGGACAGCATGGACCTCTCATTCATCTTGTATCTGCTAGCGGTCATTTTTGTCCTCATCGGCATCGCCGGCATCGTCCTGCCAGCCCTGCCGGGCATCCCACTGGTCTTCATCGGGCTGGTGCTGGCGGCCTGGGCGGACGGCTTCGTCCATGTCGGCTGGCCCACCCTGCTGATCCTCGGCGTGCTGACCGCGCTGTCGCTGCTGGTCGACGTGCTGGCGACAGTGGTCGGCGCCAAGCGCGTGGGCGCCAGCCGCAAAGCGCTCTGGGGCACCTTCATCGGCAGCATCGTCGGCCTGTTCTTCATGCCGATCGGATTGTTCGCAGGGCCGTTGCTGGGCGCGCTGCTGGGCGAGTACTGGCATACCCGCGAGCTCGGCCGCTCGACCAAGGTCGGGCTGGCCACCTGGCTTGGCATCCTGCTGGGCCTGGCGCTGAAGCTGGCGCTGGTGATCGCGATGCTGGGCCTGTTCGCCTTCGCCTGGTTCCTGTGAGGCATGCGGCCTTCACGCAGCGCGCACGCACACGCCGGGCATAAACCCGTGGGGCTGGCCGTTACCGGATGCAGCCGCCACACTGTCCCTCTTTCCGCATTCATTCCGAAGGGCCTGCTGCAATGACCCTCTCTCCGTTGTTTCCCCGCCTTGCACCGCTGGCGTTGGCCCTGGCCAGCGCGCCTGTGGCTGCCCAGGAATTCGCGCCCAGCGCCGAAGCCTCGCCGGCCGCCTGCGCGGCCATCACGACCGATGCTGCCCGTCTGGCCTGCTACGACCGCCAGTTCGGGCGCACGCCTCAGGCCACCGCCGAAGCTGATGCGGCCGCCGAAGCCGCCGCACAGGCACGTCGCGAGCGGCGCGATACCACGCGGGTGAGCCAGGGCGAGGAGAAGCTGCGCGAGCGTGTCAGCGATCTGTTCCGGTCCGAAGCGCCGGACAGCGCACTTGCCAATGCCGGCCGCGGTTCGCTGCTGGACAGCCGCTGGGAACTGGCCGAGGACTCCAAGCTGGGCCCGTTCCAGCTGCGCGCGTACAAGCCTGTGTACCTGCTGCCGGCATTCTGGACCAGCGACCGCAACACCATGCCGCACTCGCCGAACCCGGCCAACAGCGTGACCACCCCGCAGGTGCTGGACAGCGCTGAGCTGAAGTTCCAGATCAGCTTCAAGACCAAGATCGCCGAGAACCTGTTCGGCGACAACGGCGACATCTGGGCGGGCTATACCCAGAGTTCGCGCTGGCAGGCCTACAACGGCGAGGACTCGCGCCCGTTCCGCGAGACCAACTACGAGCCGGAAGTGATGATGGTGTTCCGCAACGGCTACTCGATCGGTGGCTGGCGTGGGCGGATGACCGGCATCAGCCTCAACCACCAGTCCAACGGACGGGCCGATCCGCTGTCGCGCAGCTGGAACCGGGTGATCCTCAACGTCGGCCTCGACCGCGAGAACTGGGCACTGGTGCTGCGTCCCTGGTACCGCATTCCCGAGACCCGCAGCGACGACAACAACCCGGACATCGAGGACTACATGGGCCGCGGCGACGCGACCCTGACCTGGAACCACAAGGGTCACGAGGTCTCGTTGATGGCACGTCATTCGCTGCGCACCGGTGACCGCTCGCACGGCGCGCTGCAGCTGGACTACGGCTTCCCGATCAGCAACCTGCTGCGCGGCCATGTGCAGATCTTCGACGGCTATGGCGAGAGCCTGATCGATTACAACCACAAGGCGACCTACGTCGGCGTGGGCGTGTCCCTGCTGGAGTGGTTCTGATGGATGTGACGATCTGGCACAACCCCGCGTGCAGCAACTCGCGCGGGGCGCTTAAGCTGATCCGCGACGCCGGTTTCGAACCGGTGGTGATCGACTATCTCGGCAGCCCGCCCGACGTGGCCACGCTGCGCCAGGTACTGGCCGAATCCGGCCTGGCCGCGACCGGGCTGGTGCGCAGCAAGGAATCCGAGTTTGCCGCACTGGGTCTGCAGGGAAGCGATGACGACGCCCTGCTGGCCGCGATGGCCACCCACCCACGGTTGATCAACCGCCCGGTGGTACGCACCGCGAAGGGCACCCGCCTGTGCCGCCCCCCGGAAACGGTGCTGGAGATCCTGTAACCCGCCCCGCTTTGGTAGAGCCGAGCCATGCTCGGCTGCAGTTCGCGTGCCACCCGTGAATGCAGCCGGGCATGGCCCGGCTCTACAGAACGGGTTACCGCCAGTCGGTGATGCCTTCGCGACGATAGACCTCGGCGAACGCCGGGCGCGCCTTCAGGCGATCCGCATACGCCTTCAACACCGGCCAGTGGTCGCTGGGAGTGGGCATGTTGCGTGACCAGCGCATCAACATCACCAGCATGAAATCGATCACGCCCGGCGCATCGCCGAGCAGGTAGGGACCGCCGTCCTGCAGGTGTGTGGCAACGTGCTGCCACGCTGCCTCCAGCTGCTGCCGTGCCATCGTACGCACCGCCTCGATGCACTCGCCACCCGCTGCTTCATGCGGATAGAACCAGGCGCGGTATGCCGGCTGCACGGTGTTGGCGCACCAGAACATCCAGCGATAGGCCTCGCCGCGTGCCGGCGTGCCGACGGCAGGCAACAACCCTGCCTGCGGATGACGGTCTGCCAGATACAGCGCGATCGCGGCCGCCTCGGTCAGTACCTGGCCGTCGATCAACAGGGTCGGCACCCTGCCCGCCGGATTGAGCGCCAGGTAGCCAGCTGATTTGTGCTCGCGCGTTTCGAAATCGAGCAGCACCAGTTCGTGCTCGATGCCGAGCTCGATCAGCAGCCAATGCACCACCAGCGAGGCGGTGCTGGTGGAACCATACAAGGTGGTGCGCATAGGACCTGTCCTGGGCGGGGAACGGCTGATTATGCGCGCTGTCCCCGGCGTGGTCAGCCACAGGTGCTCATGCAGGTATCACGACGTTCGCCGCAGCCCATCATCGGTGCGCGCAGCGTGCAGTCGTGCGCCTTCAACTCGCAGGAACGGCGCAGTTCCGGATGCTCGATGTCCTTGCAGCGCTGGTCCGGCGTCGGTGCCACCTGCTGCTCGCAGCTGGACTGGCGGCTGCCGATCCCCTGGCCATCGGCCATGCAGCTGCGATAGCTGGCCTGGCACTGCATCTGGCACTGGGCACCGGCGCTGAAGCCGCCCCCACCGCCATACGACGAGGACGACGTACTGCAGCCGGCCATGACCAGCAGGGTGACAAGGGAAAGGGTGCGCAACAGGTTCACAGGACACTCCTTGTTCAATAGACCGGAAGACTGCCAGAAGAACGGGTTTCGCTCACCGATCCGCCGCAGTCGAGTACACACTGCGCCCGGGTCGCATCGCAGGCGCGCGTGTTGGCTGCGGTGGCGCAGTATGCGCCGGCGCCACGTGCGCCCTCGCAACGATGCCGCATCTTCTCGTCAGCGATGTCACTGCATCTGTCGATGACGCGCTCCTTGTCCGACTGACAGCTCTGCTGCGCCATCTCGGCCATCGAACGTGCCTGATCCGCGCACTGCATGTGCCGCTGCGTACACCCCGCTGCACACACACGGCCGGCCTCGCTGGTGGGTTGCTTGACGTAATACTGCGGCGCGCACCCAACCATCAAGGCAAGGGCGACTGCGGCGAAAACATTGCGTATTCCTTGACGCACAAACAGCTTCCCTTGCCTGGCAACGCGCACACCCTAGCAAAGCCGCGCGGTTGCAATCGTTAAACGAAGAACGGCGCCACCCGGGCGCCGTTCTGCAATCGGACGGGCGTGGTCGACGCCGCGCCGATCATTCCACCACGACAGGAATCTTGCCGATGCGGGCCTGCCACTCGCGCGGGCCGGTCTTGTGCACCGACTCGCCGGTGGAATCGACGGCCACGGTCACCGGCATGTCTTCCACGGTGAACTCGTAGATCGCTTCCATGCCCAGGTCCGCAAAGCCGACGACCTTGGCCGCCTTGATCGCCTTGGACACCAGATAGGCCGAACCACCGACGGCCATCAGGTAGGCCGACTTGTGCTTCTTGATGGCCTCGATTGCGGCCGGACCGCGCTCGGCCTTGCCGACCATGCCCAGCAGGCCGGTCTGTGCCAGCACCTGCTCGGTGAACTTGTCCATGCGGGTGGCGGTGGTCGGACCGGCCGGGCCTACCACTTCGTCGCGCACCGGATCGACCGGGCCGACGTAGTAGATGAAGCGCCCTTTCAGATCGACCGGCAGTTCCTCGCCCTTGTTGAGCATGTCGACCATGCGCTTGTGCGCGGCGTCGCGGCCGGTCAGCAGCTTGCCGTTGAGCAGCAGGGTCTGGCCCGGCTTCCAGCTGGCCACGTCTTCCGGGGTGATCGTGTCCAGGTCCACGCGGGTGCCCTTGGACGCGTCGTAGGTCAGCTTCGGCCAGTCTTCCAGCGACGGCGGGTCCAGCATCACCGGGCCGCTGCCATCCAGGGTGAAGTGCGCATGGCGGGTGGCGGCGCAGTTCGGGATCATCGCCACCGGCAGGTTGGCCGCGTGGGTCGGGTAGTCGTTGATCTTGATGTCGAGCACGGTGGTCAGGCCACCCAGGCCCTGCGCACCGATACCCAGTGCGTTGACCTTCTCGTACAGCTCCAGACGCAGTTCCTCGATGCGGTTGGACGCACCACGGGCCTGCAGCTCGGTGATGTCGATCGGCTCCATCAGCGCTTCCTTGGCCAGCAGCATCGCCTTCTCGGCAGTGCCGCCGATGCCGATGCCGAGCATGCCCGGCGGGCACCAGCCCGCGCCCATGGTCGGCACGGTCTTCAGCACCCAGTCGACGATCGAGTCGGACGGGTTGAGCATGGCGAACTTGGTCTTGGCTTCCGAGCCACCGCCCTTGGCGGCAACGATCACCTCCACGGTGTTGCCCGGCACCACCTTGACGTTGACCACGCCAGGGGTGTTGTCCTTGGTATTGATGCGCTTGCCGGCCGGATCGGCCAGCACCGAAGCGCGCAGCTTGTTGTCCGGGTACAGGTAGGCGCGGCGGATGCCTTCGTTGGCCATGTCCTCCACGCCCATGGTGGCGTCATCCCAGCGCACGTCCATGCCGATTTCCAGGAACACGGTGACGATGCCGGTGTCCTGGCAGATCGGCCGATGGCCTTCGGCGCACATCCGCGAGTTGATCAGGATCTGCGCGATCGCCTCCTTCGCTGCCGGCGACTCCTCGCGCTCATAGGCGGCGGCAAGGTTCTTGATGTAGTCGACCGGGTGGTAGTACGAGATGTACTGCAGCGCGTCGGCGACGGACTGGATGAGGTCTTCCTGCTTGATCGATGTCACGGATTGCTCGCTTGCTGAAGGCTGGCGGGGGTAATCCGCCCATTTTACCCCCTCCCTCGACCGTGGGGTGGTGGTGCCGGCCGCTGGCCGGCAAGATCCGACCCTGCCCTCTGTCACGCTGCGCCCCGCTGGCGCGTCCTTGCCCACATGAACGCCGAAACCGCCTTCCAGACCCACCGCCCACGCCTGATGGCGCTGGCCTACCGCCTTCTTGGCAGCCGCAGCGACGCCGAGGACGTGGTCCAGGACGCCTGGCTGCGCTGGGCCGGCAGCGATGCGGCCGCCATCGTCGACCCCGAGGCCTGGCTGGTGACCACCACCACCCGGCTGGGGCTGGACCGGCTGCGGGCAGCCAAGCGTGAACGCACCCACTATGTCGGCCCGTGGCTGGCCGAACCGCTGGCGATCACCCTCGAACCCGACCCGACACCCGGCCCCGCGCAGCTGCACGCGCTGGCCGACGACGTCTCCGTGGCCTTCCTGACCCTGCTCGAACAGCTCGGACCGGAGGAGCGCGCCGCCTTCCTGCTGAAGGAAGCCTTCGACCACGACTACCGCGAGATTGCCGAGCTGATCGGCCACAGCGAGGCCAATTGCCGCCAGCTGGTGCACCGGGCCCGGCAGCGCCTGCAGTCTGGGCGGCCGCGCTTCAATGCCGATGCCAGCCAGCACCGGCAACTGCTGGCGCGTTTCATGGACGCTTCCCAGCGTGGCGACAGCGAGGCCATCCAGGCGCTGCTGCATGCCAACGCGCTGCTGGTTTCCGATGGCGGTGGCGTGGTCACCGCAGCGGTGCGACCACTGCGGGGTGCCGAGCGTATCGGCCGCCTGTACTGGGCCATCGCCCGTCGCGGCGCGGCGCATCCGGCACAGCTCGGCTACGTCAATGGCGAACCGGCGATCCTGCGTTTCGAAGGCGACCACCTGCACTCGATCACCACCATCGAGGTGGTCGATGGCCGCATCGCCAATCTCTACAGCGTGCTCAATCCGAACAAATTGCCGTCGGTTGTCACGCGCGGCGATGCTGCGGCGTCCTTGTAATGAAAGGCGGCCACCGTGGCCGCCGTGGAGCCGAAAATGTCCGACCACGCCTCTCCCCGCGTTCCCTACACCCGCCTGGCCGCCGAGGCCTTCAAGGGCCTGCTGGCCACCAGCAAGGCGGTGCATGACAGTTCGATCGATCCGACGTTGATGGAACTGGTGTTCCTGCGCGTTTCGCAGCTCAATGGCTGCGGCTACTGCATGGACATGCACGGCACGGCGCTGCGCAAGGGCGGCATCGAGCCGCGCAAGCTGGATACGCTGCCCGCCTGGCACGAAAGCCGGTTCTTCGACCACCGCGAGCGCGCGGCGCTGGGCTGGGCCGAGGCGCTGACCCGGTTGACTGATGGCGCACCGTCGCAGGCGGCGTTCGATGCGCTGGCACCGCACTTTGATGAGAAAGGCATCAGTGACCTGAGCATGGGCATTGCAGTGATCAATGCCTGGAACCGGCTGGGGGCTGGACTGTTGCCACCGCTGCCGTGATTCTCGGCGGGGCCAGTCTCGCGCTGGCCTCGGTAGATCCACGCCATGCGTGGATGCGGGTGGGTCCAGCCCTTCGCATTGCGAAGGGCTCTGACCCGATTCGGGCCGATGGGGTCAGAGCCCTTTGCACAGCAAAGGGATCCGACCCCGTGCGGCCACACGGCTGCCCTGACCCCACCTGCACGTATCAGGCGCGCACAATGGCGGCATGCCCGCCTCTCCCATTGCCGGCGCTGCCGGCGCCAAGAAACCCAGCCTGCGCCAACGCTTCAAGGCGATGCGCAACCTGCCACCGTTCCTGCGCCAGGTGTGGCAGACCAGCCGCGCGCTGACCCTGGCCAGCCTCGGCCTGCGCCTGATCCGTGCGCTGCTGCCGGTGGCGATGTTGTACGTCGGCAAGCTGATCATCGATACCGCCCTGCATCTGAGCCAGCACGGAGCCGGTTTTCCGCCGATGGGCGAGGCGCTGTCCAGCGGCCTGCTCAATCCACTGCTCGGCCTGTTGGCACTGGAATTCGGCCTGGCGATCGCCTCGGACCTGCTCGGTCGGCTGGTCAGCTACGCCGATGCGCTGTTGTCGGAGCTGTTCGCCAACGCCACCAGCGTGCGCCTGATGGAACATGCGGCGACCCTGGACCTGGAGGATTTCGAGGACCCGGACCTGCAGGACAAGCTGGACCGCGCACGGCGCCAGACCATGGGCCGGATGAACCTGATGAGCCAGCTGTTCGGCCAGGTGCAGGATGCGATCACCGTTGCCAGCCTGGCCGTCGGCCTGCTGGTCTACGCACCGTGGCTGATCCTGCTGCTGGCGCTGGCGCTGGTGCCGGCCTTCATCGGCGAGTCGCACTTCAATGCGGCCGGCTACAGCCTCAACTTCCTGTGGACGCCGGAGCGCCGCCAGCTGGACTACCTGCGCCAGCTCGGTGCCAGCGTGGAGACGGCCAAGGAAGTAAAGATCTTCAACCTGCACCGGTTCCTGGTCGACCGCTACCGCAGCCTGTCGGCGGCACTGTTCCTGGCCAACCGCGCGCTTGCCCGGCGGCGGGCGTTCTGGGGCACGTTGCTGGCCGCGCTGGGCACGCTGGGCTACTACACCGCGTATGCGTATATCGCCTGGCGCACGGTGCGTGGCGATTTCTCGATCGGTGACCTGACCTTTCTCGCCGGCAGCTTCCTGCGCCTGCGCCAGTTGCTGGAAGGCCTGCTGATCGGGTTCTCGCAGGTGGCCAGCCAGGCGCTGTACCTGGACGACCTGTATTCGTTCTTCCAGATCGAACCGGAAATCCATTCGCGAAAGGACGCGGTGCGCGTGCCGCAGCCGATCCGCGAGGGCTTCGTGTTCGAGGACGTGGGCTTCCGCTACCCCGATGCCGAGCAATGGGCCGTGCGCCACCTGGATTTCCACCTGCACGCGGGCGAAGTACTGGCGCTGGTCGGCGAGAACGGCGCGGGCAAGACCACCCTGGTCAAGCTGCTGGCACGCCTGTACGAACCGGACGAAGGCCGCATCCTGCTGGATGGGCGCGACCTGCGCGACTACGACCTGGACGACCTGCGCGCCAATCTGGGCGTGATCTTCCAGGATTTCGTGCGCTACAACCTCAGCGCCGGCGAGAACATCGGTGTCGGCCAGGTCGAAGCGATGGACGACCGCGCGCGGATCTCCGATGCCGCCCGCCGCGGCATGGCCGAGGAAGTGATCGCTGCCCTGCCCGGCGGCTATGACCAGCAGATCGGCCGCCGCTTCCAGCAGGGCGTGGACCTGTCCGGTGGGCAGTGGCAGAAGATCGCCATTGCCCGTGCGTGGATGCGCGATGCACAGGTGATGATCCTGGACGAGCCCACCGCGGCACTGGACGCCCGCGCCGAGTTCGAGGTGTTCCAGCGGTTCAGGGAATTGGCGGATAATCGTACGGCAGTGCTGATTTCCCACCGCTTCTCTTCAGTACGCATGGCCGACCGCATCCTGGTGCTGGCCGATGGCCGGATCGAAGCCAGCGGCACGCACGAGCAGCTGATGGCACAGGGCGGCCGGTATGCCGAACTGTTCGAACTGCAGGCGGCCGGTTATCGCTGAGAACGCCTCTCGTTCCGCCTAATGAGAACCTGTCTCATTTGAGATAGAATTGTCCCGACGACTTCCGATAGATACGCCCATGTCCTCCGCTTTCGGCGCCGAAACGGTGCTTGAGGTCCGCCACTGGACCGACGCCTACTTCAGCTTCACCCTCACCCGTGACAGCGGTTTCCGCTTCGAGAACGGCCAGTTCGTGATGATCGGCCTGGAGACCGATGCGCGGCCGCTGCTGCGCGCGTATTCCATCGCCAGCGCCAACTGGGAAGAACAGCTGGAATTCTTCAGCATCAAGGTGCAGGACGGTCCATTGACCTCGCGCCTGCAGCACATCAAGCCAGGCGACAAGGTACTGGTCGGCAAGAAGCCCACCGGCACCCTGCTGATCAGCGACCTGCACCCGGGCAAGCACCTGTACCTGCTGGGCACCGGCACCGGCCTGGCGCCGTGGCTGTCGGTGATCAAGGACCCGGAGACCTACGAGCGCTTCGACAAGGTGATCCTGTGCCACGGTGTGCGCTACGAAAAGGACCTGGCCTATCGCGATTATTTCGAGAAGGAACTGCGCGAGCATGAGTTCCTGGGCGAAATGGTTGGCGACAAGCTGCTGTACTACCCGGCGGTGACCCGCGAGCCGTTCCCGAACCAGGGCCGCCTGACCTCGCTGATGGAAAGCGGCGAGATGCAGCGCACGCTCGGCCTGCCCGAGCTGAGCCCGGAAAACGACCGCGCGATGATCTGCGGCAGCCCGCAGATGCTGGCCGACCTGCGCACCGTGCTGGACAGCCGTGGCTTCCAGACTTCGCCGCGCATCGGTACGCCCGGGCACTACGTGTTCGAGCGCGCGTTCGTCGAGAAATAAGCCGCCTCGGTAGCGCCGGGCCATGCCCGGCGGATATCGGTCGCCGGGCATGGCCCGGCGCGAACCGGCACATGAGCGCCCCGCTCGCCCCGCGCCCCTGGAGCCGGGTGGGGGGGCGCCGAGAGAGCTGCCCCACCCGG
>NZ_JBEPSG010000029.1:0-44181 GCF_040548715.1 Stenotrophomonas sp. 2694 | reverse complement strand
GTGGGGGTGGAACACCCTGCGGGGCTATTTGTTCGGGGGGGGGGGGGGGGGGGGGGGGGGGGGCCCCCCGCGGGGGGGGGGGGCCCCCCCCCCCCGGGGGGGGGGGGGGCGCCCCCCCCCCCCCCCCCCCGCTACCGTGCCATCATCCCCCCATGAAGATCTATCTTGTCGGCGGCGCCGTGCGCGACCGCCTGTTGCAGCGCCCTGCCGGCGACCGTGACTGGGTCGTCGTCGGCGCCACGCCCGCGCAGATGGAAGCGCAGGGCTTCACCGCGGTCGGCCGTGATTTTCCCGTCTTCCTGCACCCGGAGACCGGCGAGGAATACGCGCTGGCCCGCACCGAACGCAAATCCGGCCGTGGCTACCGCGGCTTCGTGGTCGATGCCGATCCGGCGGTGACGCTGGAAGAAGACCTGCAGCGCCGCGACTTCACCATCAATGCCATCGCCTGCGACGAAGACAGCGGCACGCTGGTCGATCCCTATGGCGGCGCGCGCGACATCGAGCAGCGCGTGCTGCGCCATGTCGGTCCCGCATTCGTTGAAGACCCGCTACGCGTGCTGCGTGCGGCGCGCTTCATGGCCCGCTTCGCCTCGCTCGGCTTCACCGTCGCGCCGGAAACCATGGCGCTGATGCGCGAGGTGGCCGCCAGTGGCGAGCTCAACGCGCTGGTACCGGAACGTGTGTGGCAGGAACTGCGCAAGGCACTGGTGTGCGAACGCCCATCGGCGTTCCTGCGGACCCTGCACGACGCGCACGCGCTTGGCCCGATACTGCCAGAGCTGGAAGCGCTGTACGGCGTACCGCAGCGCGCGGAATTCCATCCGGAAGTCGACACCGGCATCCACCAGGAAATGGTCAGCGACATGGCGGCGACGCTCGCGCCCGGTGATGACCTGGTCGGCTTCGCCGCACTGACCCACGACCTCGGCAAGGGCCTGACCCCGGCCGAGGAATGGCCGCGCCACATCATGCACGAGCAGCGCGGCATCAAACCGCTGAAAGCACTGTGCGCGCGCCTGAAGATTCCGACCGAGCACCAGCAGTTGGCCGAGGCCGTCTGCCGCGAGCATCTGAACGTGCATCGCATCGACGAACTGCGCGATGCCACCGTGCTGGAACTGCTGGGCCGCTGCGATGCGTTGCGCCGGCCGGAGCGGGTGGCACGCATCGCGCTGTGCTGCGAGGCCGACAAGCGCGGCCGGCTCGGTTTCAAGGACAGCGACTACCCGCAGGGCGAAACACTCAAGCGCCTGCACCGGGCGGCGCTGTCAGTGCAGGCGCGTGACCTGGACACCACAAACCTGAAAGGCCCGGCCATTGGTGAGGCGCTGGCCAAGGCGCGTGTACGGGCGATCGCCGCCGCCCGCTGATGCTTATCCGGCGCTGTCACCGGTAGTGCCGGCCGCTGGCCGGCAACCACAGCGCTATCAGTGCGCCATCCCACGGGTGATCGCCGCAGCGCGCTCTTTCAGCTGCGCCACGGCATCGGGAATCATCTCCATGCCCACGTCCAGGCCGGGGTTCAGCACCAGGCCGACGCCCTCGCCGATGCCCGACAGCAGTGCATGCACCGCGATGGGCATGGCGTGGGCAAACTGCGGCAGCTGCTCATGCCAGATCTCCGCGCGCTCGGGCGCGGTGAACACCGCAAACATCGGCTCGCCGCTTTCGCTGGTCAGCACCAGCGGCGAAATGCTCTCGTCCCAGGCGCCGTCTTCACCGATGGCCTTGTCCAGCAGCACGAACACCGGCGCGGTCAGCAGGCCGTCGAGGAACTGCGAAGCCGTGAGGGTTCCGTCCTGGGCCTGCAACAGGCGCACTTCCAGGTCGTTGGCGGGTTCGAACGGCGTTTCGTGGTCCATGGTCGGTTCCGGTACGTGGTTGCTGGCTGCAACTTTAGCAGGCCCGGCATCAGCCTACGTACACCTCGTTCCGCAGCGGAATCGACCTCAGCGGCCGATCAGGCTTTCCGCCGGAATGCCCAGGTTGCGGTGCAGATTGCGGATCATCTCCAGGGTCAATCCGCGCTTGCGATTCAATACCTCATATACGCGGTTGAGCTGACCAATCGAGGGCACCAGATCCTTGACGGTCAGACCGCCCTGCTCCATGCGGAAGCGGATCGCTTCAATCGGGTCCGGCAGCTCGATCAGGTAGTGCTTCGCTTCGTAGGCCTCCACCAAGGTGGCGAGAATCTCGAAACGATCTCCCTCTTCGCTATCCAGCGCAGGTTCGTTCTCGAAATAGGCCTCCAGCTCGCGCAACGCGTTCTGGTAGTCGACTTCTGTGCGAACAGGACGAATGTTCATGGAAACTCCGCAGTACAAGCGCCAACCAGATCATAAGCCGCACGCAGCACTTCAGTTATACGGTCAGCCCCCACCGTGTCCCTGCCGCCACATCCACCCCGCCACCGCCAGCCCGGCCACTATCACCAGCATCACCGGCAGGCCGAAGCGGTGCCGGAATGGGATCGGCACCCCGCCCAGTTGCTGGTCCATGCTTTCGGTATCCAGCACCCAGCCATGTTCGCAGCCGGTGCAGGCCAGCTCGTAGCGGCGCTGGTAGACGAAGCCGAACAGCAGGTCGATGCGCGCCATCCTGTAGCGCAGTTGCGGGGCGAATTCGGTTTCGGTCTGGCAGCGCAGGCAGTGGTGCGATTCGGTGGGGCCGACAATCAGCACTCGCTCGTGTTGGCCGATCAGCAGCATGGCTCAGCCGTCCTTGCAGGCCGGCTGGGCGAGCAACCATGTTTCTGCGGCCAGCAGGGTGGAAGGGCCACTAGGCGTGATCTGGTCGGGCTGCAGCTTGGCGCCATCGCCCTGTCCACTGCGGTCGGTCATCACATTCCCTGTCAGCACAAGCATCGAGCCATCTACCAGAGGAACCGGGCGGTTGCCGGTGGAAAGGCCCGCGCTGGGCTGACCGAAACTGCGGCTGCCCGGCTGACCGCGGAACGCCAGCGCCACGGCCTCGCCGGAACTGGCCGTGCCTGCACCCATCACGACCGCGACAGGTGCGGGCGACACCCGCAACGTGTAGGTGGCCTGACGCGAGCGCAGCGAGCCATTGCCGCCGGCCGTCACCGCTCCCTCCCCCTGCCGCCAGGGCTGCAGGCCGCCAGCACTGCGGAACCCACCAATCACGCCTCCCTCGGGATCCGTGGTTCCATGCAGCAACGGCAACAGTCCCAACAGCATGGGCCACATATTGCCGCCGCCATTGCTGCTTACATCCACCACCCAACCGCACCGTGCACCATCATCCAAGGTGGCGATGCGCTGCTGCAGCGCCAGCGCGTACGCCTTGCGCGCCGTATAGCGCTCCTGCTCGCTCTTTCGCAGATCCTCAACGAAGGGGCTCACCTGCAATATGCCGATGCGTGGGTTGTCCTGCCGAGGCGCGGACAAGGCAGCGCTCTGGCCCCCGTTCAAACGCTGGGCGCGCTGGGAACGTTGGTGCTGCTCGCCGGGCGAGATCCATCGCCCATGCCCTCCGCTGCTGCGTGCAGCCGCCTCATCCAGCAAACGGCGTTGCAGAACGCGGTCACTGCCAGCGGCGGCCAGCTGCATGCGCACCTCGCTCCAATCCACGCGGTCGCGATACAGCGACTGCGTTTCCAGCAGTTCCAACATCTGGTCACGTGCTTCAGGCGTAGGCAGTTCGACCGCAGCTTCCGCCGCTCCGGCAGCGGATGGAATCAGAAGCATGCCGAGCATGGCTATGCGCGCATCCCTGTACTTCAGCATTGACGACTCCGTGTCATGTAGTGAACGGGAAGGATAACTGTGTCCAATGGCCTGGCGCTATCACGCAACGCGTCGTTTCTGGCACGACATGCACCCTCCGGAAATCTGCAACTTCACTCATTCCAACAGGCCGGCCAGCGTGTGAAATTCCTTATGCCAGCGCGTTCTGTGTTGGCCGGGATTGGCGTCCCGAATGAAGCTTTTCAGAGGCGGACTTGCAACGACGTTGCAGGACCGAACAATGCACCGTCCGTCGTTCTGCGGCGGGCGGTGCGAGGGGATCTTCCGGATCCGCCGGCTTCATTTCCTCTGGAAAGCTTCACCGGCACGCCAACCCGCACCGCCCGCCACCTTGCATTCCGCAGGTGGCCCAGCCCTGTGAGGTTGTTGCCATGACCACGCTCTACCCCACCTATCCGCGCCTGCACACATTGCTGGGCGATGCCCTGCCCGACCTGCAGCTGCCCAACGCCACCGCCGAGGCGCTGGAAGACGCGCTGGCCGAAGCCGATGAAGCTGCTCCCACGCCCGCCTTCTTCAAGCGGCTGCGCGACGTCACGCGCTGCCACGCCGCTGACGGCGAGCCGTGGACGGAACTGCGCATCACGCCGGCACGGGCGCGCGATCTGGCCTGCACCACGCGCTGCCTGCTGGCGTTGTCGGCGCTGGGAGGTGTGCTGCTGGCGACGCAGGCGGCGCGTGAACTGGACGACGTGGAAGCGCAGTGCCCGCCGCTGACGGAGGAAGGGCTGTTGCACGCGGTGCAGCTGCTGGCCGATCACGCGGGCGCGTTGCTGGGGCGTTCGCCGTTGTGATGCAGCGGCGTTGGGATTGCTTGATTGGTGGAAAGGCGTGTCGACCGAGTTCGACACCTACCAGAGCAGGTCATGGCGCTGGAGGGATTCGTGCCGACCTGGGTTGGCACCCACCAAAGCGGATCATGGCGCTGGAGGGATTCGTGTCGACCGAGGTCGACACCTACCAGAGCGGGTCATGCCGCTGGAGGGATTCGTGTCGACCGAGGTCGACACCTACCAGAGCGGATCATGGCGCCGGGGGGATTCGTGCCGACCTCGGTCGGCACCCACCAGAGCGGGTCATGGCGTCGGTTGGATTCGTGTCGACCAAGGTCGACACCCACCCAAGCGGAGGTCGTCACCAGTCCGCGCGCAGGCCGATGTTGCCTTCGATGATGCGGCGCTTGCCGTTGTCGCTGCCACCAACCTCGCGGGTGTAGTCGGCCACGGCATACGCGCTGATCGTGCGGTTGAAGCGCCCGACCACGCCGACACCGGCCTCCACAGCACGCGAGCGCTGCGAATTGATGATCGCGTCGCTGTCGAACAGGATGCGGTCCTCGCCTGAACGGCCATGCCAGTAGTTCAACTTGAAGTACGGCTGCCAGCCGTTGTCGGCCAACTGGTAATCGCCCGCCAGGCGCAGGCCGACGCGGCCGGTCCAGGCGTTGTCGTTGTCGAAGGAAACGGTGGACACCAGATCACGCTGGTCATCCAGTGAACTGCGCTGCCAGATCACCTGCAGCTGCGGTTCCAGCCACCACGATGACTGCCCGAACTGCAGCAGTGGCTTGCCCGCTTCCAGCGACAGCGTGGTGCCATCGCCCTTGAGGTCGATGCCCAGCCCGCGCGAGGAGCGCGTGCGGCCGTCGTAGCGGCTCTGCATCGCCACCGCATCGATGTAGCCGCCGCTGCTGTCGGTCAACGTCCAGTACAGGCCCACGTGCTTGTCGTCCAACCGGCTCTGGCCGACCAACACGTTGTCCCAGCCTACCGCCAGGCCGGTGATCCTGCCATCGGCGCGGGTACGGCCGACGAACACGCCGATCTGGTTGCGGTGGCTGTCACCGCTGGCAGCCCACACATCCAGGCCTGCCTGCACACCCATCACGTCACCATCGAAGCCGGGCCGTGCATCGCCTTTCCAGTGGATCTCGCTGCTCTGCCCGACCAGCCGTCCCCATGCCGTGCGGAAGGCGCCCTGGTTGTACAGCAGTCGCTGTTCGCCCTGGCGCTCATGGAAGGTCCCCAGGCTGGCCAGCGAGGTCTCGCGCAGCAGCGGTGGCACCACGGCGTAGGCCGCGGTCTCCAGGCGATACAGCGGCACCAGGCCGTTCTCGTTCGGCGCGGCGGGCCTTGCCCCCGCACTGGGCGGCGGCGAACCGGTACCGGGCAGGCTGCCACCGGCCACCGGCACGTCCGGTACGGGTGGATCACTGGGCGGCGCTACGGGCGCAGGTTCCGGCGGCGGTGGCGGCGGTGCGGTCTCGCCTGCGGTCAGGTCCGGATCGGTGGCACCCTCTGGCGGCGGCGGGGGTGCCGGGGGAATCGGCGGTGGTGGCGCCACCGGGGGCGTCGGCGGTGGCGGTGGCAGTACTTCGCCGCCGCCGTTCGGCGCGGGCGTCGGCCCGGCCGCCAATGTCGAACGCAGGTACCAGTTCTCGCCGGTGCCGGCGCTGACGCCGCCCTTGAACAGGAAATACTCGTAGGCACCGGCCGAGACCGGTGCGAACAACGAGAACGCGCCTGGCGCGGTGGTTGCGCCGTTCAGCGCCTGCACCACCAGGATACCGTCGACCAGCGTGGCCGCTCCTCCGCCACCGGTGTTGATGATGCCAAGGCCGGTGCTGCCGGTGGCGGTGCCGCCATCAAAGACCAGGCGGTCGCTGGCTGAGTCGTCCGCACCCAGCACGGTCTGCAGGTACACGCCACCGCCGTCGCCGCGATAGTTGCCACGGATGGTGAAGGCATCGCCGGCGCCGCTGTTGTTGGTCAGATCAATGCGTCCGGCGTTGACCATGTTCACCAGCGCGGCTGCCGCGAACGGGCGGATCGCATGGTTGCCGCCTCCGCCGAACAGCGTGCTGGTCTCGTCCACGTTCAAGCTGCCGGTGCCGGTGGCACTGTCGCCCAGCACCAGGTCGCCATCGAAGGTGAGCTCGGTGCTGCTGGCCAGGCTGATCGCTTCCCAGTTCTGGAAGCGCCCGACGCCAGCGGTCTTGACGTTGTTGAAGCTGAGGCGATCGCTGCCGGTGCCACCATCGAACAGCGGTACAGCGCCGAGGTTGGCCTGGTTGAGATTGCCCAGGGTCGCGACGTCATCGTCGGGGCCCATGTCGATGGCGCCGTAGACAATGCCGCCGCCATTCCAGTTGAAGGTGTCGTTGCCGGTGCTCAGCAGCACCTGGCCACGCACCGTGCCACCGGTGATGGTGACGCTGTCGGCGCCGCCACTGACGCTGATGTTGCCGCCGATGTAGGCGTCGTTGGAGATGATGATGGTGTCGGTGTCGAAGCCGGTGACCACGTTGCCGTCGACGGTGCCGCCGGACATGTCCCACAGGTTCTTGTCCAGTTTCATGTTGACGCGGCCGATGCGGCCGCCGGTCATCCACGCCTGGTCGCCATCTTCGAACGCGCCGACGATGCGGCCACCGCTCATGCGGAAGGTGTCGATGTTGTCGCCCTGCTGCAGGGCGCCGATGGTGCCGCCGG
Organism: Stenotrophomonas sp. 2694; assembly: GCF_040548715.1. Classification (NCBI taxonomy): domain Bacteria; kingdom Pseudomonadati; phylum Pseudomonadota; class Gammaproteobacteria; order Lysobacterales; family Lysobacteraceae; genus Stenotrophomonas; species Stenotrophomonas sp. 2694. The sequence continues at coordinate 36,917 of NZ_JBEPSG010000029.1, read as the reverse complement.
TCATGACGAAATCATCGCGGCCACTGCCCTGCGTCACCAGCCCGGTGATGGTGCCGGCGTTGACGGTCAGCTGGTCATCGCCATTGCCCTGGTCGAGGCTGTCGATGGTGCCGCCGCTGAGCAGCAGCACGTCGTTGCCATCGCCCTGCTGCACGCCGCCGCTGATGCTGCCGGCCAGCATCTGCAGACGATCGTTGCCGGCACCGAACTGCACGCCGCTGCTGCCACTGATGGTGCCGCGGTTGACCAGCTCGCTGTCGCCGGCACCGCTGAACTGCAGTGCGATACCGCTGCCGGAACTGATGCTGCCGGTGTTGTCGACGCGGCTGCCGCCGCCAAGCTGTACCGCGTTACCGCTCGCCGAGCTGATGGTGCCGAGATTGGTGAGCACGTGCCCGCCCGCGCCGAGCAGGGAGACGGCGCTGCCCGCGCCGGCCTGCTGCAGCTGCGCGCCATTGCCAACATTCACGGTGATGCCTGCCGCGCCACTGGCGCTGATGGCTGCTGTCTCGGGATTGGGGGCGGTGCTGCTGCAGGTGACGGTCTGCCCGGCCACGGGAGCCGTCGCGTCGCACCCGGCCCAGGCGGCAGGGGCGGACAGGGCGAGCAGCGAGGGCATCGCCAGGATCTGCAGCAGGGAAACGGTCAAGCGGCGCTGGCGGAACCCGCGCGGGACGACATGGGACATACAGCACTCCTGGGTCGGGGATCAGGAACTGCGGATGCTCTGTACGACACTGCCGATGCAGTCTGCCCTGCCATGAATGGTTTCGATAGGTGAACTTATCGGCAGTCGGTCACGCTTTCGTTGTGAAACCGGGAAGTAGTCACGCAGCCCGCATGTCGATGAACCGATTCATTTCCCATCGCCCGGGATGGAACATCCACGCATGGCACAGCGGGCATGCCACACCTGGATAGCCATGGATCCACACCCGGATGGGCCATGCCCAGTAGATCCACGCCATGCGTGGATGGGCCGTTCTCCACGATGTTTGCCGCGCTCAGATCTTCAGATAAATGCGACGTCGGTCCAACCACCACGCCACGCCCCACCACAGCGCGACGAACGCCAACGCCTGCAGCATCGAGGCCAGCTCCAGCGCCTGTGGCATCGCTGCGGCCAACTGTTGCCAGACCCAACCCCAGGCGCCGGTGGCCAACAGGATCACCGACATCACCGAGGCACCCAGATAGGCGGTGATGGCATTGACGCCGAAGCGCCGGCCCAGTGCCGGCCATCCCTTGCGGTCGATCAGCAGGTGGCCCAGCCACAATGCCAGCGCGGCCAGGCCACCGGTCCACAGCACGTAGCTGGGCGTCCACAGCTGCTTGTTGAGCGGCAGTACGGTTGCCAGCAGCAGGCCAAGCACGGCGGTGACCGCACCCAGCGCGGCCAATGCACCGGCACGGCCATTGCGCAGCAGGCCACCGGCCAGCAGGCCCAGCACGGTGCTGGCCAATGCGCCGAGACTGCTCAGCAATCCTTCCGGGTCATGGCCCAGACCGGTATCGGCCTGCCATTGGTAGATCCATGGCGCGAACAAGGTGGTATCCAGGCGACTGGCCGGGTTGGTCCACGGCGCCAGGTCACCCACGCCCAGCAGCAGCGCGGCGTAGCCCACCAGCAGCGCCACCAGCGCGGCCGCCTGCACGCGCGGGCGCGCATACACCGCCAGCACGCCCACCACGGCCGCGCACAGCGCAATGCGCTGCAGCACGCCCCAGATGCGGAAATGGTGCGTGTGCAGTGCCCACCACACCAGCAGGTGCAGCAGCACACCGGCAACGGCGATGCGCAACGCGCGTTCCAGCACGCCACGTGCAAGCGCAGGCCGTGCGGCCGGATCCAGCGCGCGCGGTGCGACGCTGAAGGCCATCGACACGCCAACAAGGAACAGGAAGAACGGGAACACCAGATCGGTCGGCGTACAACCGTGCCAGTCGGAATGGCGCAGCGGTGCGAACACCGCGCTCCAGTCGCCTGGGTTGTTGACCAGGAGCATCGCCGCCACGGTCATGCCGCGCAGGGCGTCGATCGAGCCCAACCGGCGTGGCGGCGCGCTGCTCATCGTCAGGCCGCCTCGTACTGGCCGGCGATCCACGTACCACGCACCTGCAGCGCGTCGTCCAGCAGCACCAGGTCGGCCTGGTAGCCCTCGGCGATGTAGCCCAGGCGATCATCGACATTGAGGAACTGCGCCGGATAGGTCGAGGCCATGCGCGCGGCTTCGGCCAGCGGCTGGCGCAGCAACTGCACGGTGTTGCGCACGGCAGTGGCCATGTCCAGCGCCGAACCGGCCAGCGAGCCGGCCGCGTTGCGCACCACGCCGTCGATGGCAGTAATGGTTTCGCCATACAGCACGTAGCTCGGATCGTCGGCACCGACCGGCGGCATCGCGTCGGTCACCAGCAGCAGGCGGCCACGCGGCTTGGCCGCCAGCGCCACCCGCAGGCTGGCCGGATGCACGTGCACGCCATCGACGATGATGCCGATCCAGCTGTCGCGATCTTCCAGCGCCGCGCCGACTGCGCCGGGTTCGCGGCCCTGCAGCGGCGACATCGCGTTGTACAGATGGGTGAAGCCACGCACGCCGGCATCGAGGCCGGCACGGATCTCTTCATAGGTGCCGGCCGTGTGGCCAGCAGCGACGATCACACCGCGCTCGACCAGCGCGCGGATGGTCTCCAGCGGCACGCGCTCGGGCGCCAGGGTCAGCAGGGTCACGCCGTTGTCCAGCGACGACGCCAGTTCGATTTCCTGCTCGTCCGGCACGCGGAACTTGCTGGCATCGTGCGTGCCCTTGCGCGCCGGTGCGATGTACGGGCCTTCCAGGTGGATGCCGATCACGCCGGGCACGCCCTGTGCGATCGCCTGGCGCATCGCGCCGATCGCCTCGCGCATCACGACCACGTCGTCACTGATCAGGGTCGGCAGCATTGCCGTGGTGCCGAAGCGGCGATGCGCACGGGCAATCGTACGCAGCGACTCGACGTCGGGCGTGTTGTTGAACAGCGCGCCGCCACCGCCATTGACCTGTACATCGATGAAGCCGGGCAGCAGCCAGCCACCGCCAAGATCCACCTGCTCGTCGGCCGTACCCAGCTGCGGCGCCGCGTCGGGCAGCAGCGCGCTGATGTGGCCGTCTTCGATCACCACCGCAAGATCATCGCGGAACTCATCGCCGGCAAGAATGCGGGCATTGCGCAGGACGGTTGCCATCACACCGTCTCCGTCACCTTGTTCAGATGCGGCGGCAGATCCGGGTTGAAGCCACGGCGCAGCGCCAGTGCATTGATCGCGCGATAGAAGCTCTGCACCGTCAGCAGCGGCGCGCACAGCGGATGCGGCGCGGCAGCGACCGGCAGGTTGCCGCCGGCACCGGCCAGCCACACCTTGGCGCCACGTGCGGTGAACTCTTCAGCCACGGCACGGGTACCGGCGCCGGTCTCATCGGGCTGGGCAAAGGCCAGCACCGGGAAGCCGCGATCGACCAGCGCCATCGGACCATGCTTGACCTCGGCCGAGCTGTAGGCCTCGGCATGCAGGCTGCAGGTTTCCTTGAACTTCAGCGCCGCTTCCTGCGCCGCGCCCAGGCCGAGGCCACGGCCGAGCACGAACAGGTTGTTGGCCTCCACCAGGCCATCGGTCACCGCGCTCCAGTCGCACTGCCAGGCCTCGCGCATCGCATCGGGCAGCAGGTCCAGAGCGTTGCGCAGCGCGCTGTCCTGCTTCCAGTACGCGGCCAGCTGCAGCAGCGCGGACAACGAAGCGAGGTAGCTCTTGGTCGCCGCCACGCTCTTCTCCACGCCGGCATGCAGCGGAATGACCGTGTCGGCCAGTTGTGCCAGCGGAGAATCCTCGACGTTGACCAGCGCCACCACGCGCGCGCCAGCGGCCTTGGCCGCTTCGGCATTACGCAGCAGGTCCGGGCTCTTGCCGGACTGCGAGATGACAATGAACAACGCACCGCGCAGCTGCAGCGGTGCCGCGTAGACCGAACCCACCGACGGCGAGGCCGAGGCGACGACCAGGCCCAGCTGGGTTTCCAGCAGGTACTTGCCGTAGGTCGCGGCATGGTCGGAGCTGCCACGTGCGCAGGTCACCACGAACGGCGGCGGCGCAGCGCGCAGGCTGGCGGCCAGCGTCTCCATCACGGCGTGGTTGCGGGCGAACTGGCGGGCAACGACCTCGGCCGCTTCGGCAGCCTCGGCGAACATCAGGGTGGCGGTGGGATCGGACAGCGACATGGCAGGCTCAGGAAGGATCGGAAGGAAGGGGACGCGCGGCGGCAGGACGCATCGGTGCGGTCGAGCCGCGCACCACCAGTTGCGGCACGAAGCCCTGGTTGTGCAGCGGCGCCGGCGCATCGTCGTAGGCATCGCTGCGCAGCTGTGCGATCAGCAGGCGCGCGGCATGGCGGGCGATGTCTTCGGTGGCCTGCTTGGCAGTGGTCAGCGGCGGCCACGACTGGCGCGAGAACGGACTGTCCTCGAAGCCGGCAATGGACAGGTCGTAGGGCACGTTCATGCCGGCCGACTTCGCTGCGGCCAGCACGCCGGCGGCGATTTCATCGTTGGAACCGAAGATGGCGGTGGGCGGTTCGCGCAGTGCCAGCAGGCGCCGCGCACCGCGGAAACCATCGTCGAAGGTGTAGTCGCCCTGCACCACCAGATGCTTGTCCACGGTCATGCCGTAGTCCTTCAGCGCGGCCTCGTAACCGGCGTAGCGTTCGCCCGAAGAACGGTGCGAGGTGCCACCCCAGAGGAAGCCGATGCGCTGGTGGCCCAGCTGGATCAGGTGCTCGGTGATTTCATAGGCGGCTTCGCGGTCGTCGACGAACACACAGGCGCCATCGGCCGGATCTTCGGTGGCGGCAATGATCCGCACCAGCTTGATGCCGCGCGCGGTGAGCGCCTGGACCAGGTCGCGACGTTCGGACATCGGTGCGGTCAGCACCAGCCCGGCCAGGCGCGAGCGCTGCACCCAGTCGGCCAGTTCATCGGCCAGCAGCGGCGAACTGGAATCGCACGGATGGATCTGCAGGCCGAAGCCGGTTTCGCGGCAGGCCGCGAGCACGCCGTTCTGCACGCCGATGATGTGGTACGGGTTGGGGTTGTCGTACACCAGCCCGATCACGAAGGTGGTGCCGCTGCGCAGGTTGCGCGCCGACGGATCGGGTTCGTAGTCGAGCTCGGCAATGGCACGCAGCACCCGCGCACGGGTGGCCTGCATCACCGAGGGCTCGTTGTTGATCACCCGCGACACCGTCTTCAGCGAGACCTTGGCCTTTTCGGCAACGTCCTTGATGGTCGCTCTGCGCATCGGCTTTTCCTGGGGTTGGCTGCCGTCCATCATCGCCGATCAGACCTTGTCCTGCGGCAGGCCGACGCGATGGCCGACCACCGAGTAGAACAGGATGTACAGATAGCAGGGCACCATCAGCAGCAGGAACACCAGCTGGAAGTCGATGTGCTGCTTGAGCACGGCAAACAGCTGCGGAATGATCGCGCCGCCGGCGATGCCCATGACCAGCAGCGCCGAACCGGTTTCGGTGAAGCGGCCCAGGCCACGGATCGCCAGCGGGAAGATCGCCGGCCACATCATCGCGTTGGCAAAGCCCAGCAGCGCCACGAAGGCGACCGACACATAGCCGTGGGTGAAGAAGGCGCCCAGGCAGAACAGCACGCCCAGTACCGCCGAGATGGTCAGGTAGCGCGACTGCGAGACCACTCGCGGGATCAACACCAGGCCGACCACGTAGCCGATGAGCATCGCAAACAGGGTGAACGCGGTGAACATCTTGGTCTGGTCCAGCGGCAGGTCGAAGCCATGACCGTAGGTACCGATGGCATCTCCGGCCATTACTTCCACGCCGACGTAGACGAACAGGCAGAGCACGCCCAGCCACAGATGCGGGAACTGGAAGATGCTGCTGCGCTCGGCCTTGCCTGGCACGCCGGCCGGAGTGGCATTGGCCTCGGAGGCCTTGATTTCGGGCAGCGGCGAGAACAATACCGCCACCGCCAGCAGCACCAGCAAACCGGCCATGGCCAGATACGGCGCGTGGATCTTGGCCGCGAACTGGTTGAGCAGCGTGGCCTTGGTGGCCGCATCGGCGGCCTGCACCTGAGCGTCGAGATCACCGATGCCATGCAGCACCAGAGTGCCGATCAATATCGGCGCAAGGATGCCAGCGATCTTGTTGCAGATGCCCATCATCGCGATGCGCCGTGCGGCGGTTTCGATCGGGCCGAGGATGGAGATGTACGGGTTGATCGCGGTCTGCAGCAGCGCAAGGCCGCTACCGATCACGAACAGGCCGCCCAGTGCACCGGGATACCAGCGCTGGGTGGCGAATTCACCAAACAGCGCCGCACCACCGGCCATCACCAGCAGGCTCAGGCTCAGGCCTTTTTTCATGCCGGTGCGGCGCAGGATCCACGACGCCGGCAGGGCCAGGAAGAAGTAGGACAGGTAGAACACCATCAGCACCAGGAAGGCGCCGACCTCGCTCAGCTCGAAGGCGAGTTTGACGAAGGTGATCAACGGGCCGTTGAGCCAGGTGAAGAAGCCGATCAGGAAGAACAGCACGCCGACGATTGCGATGGACGAGGCCACGTTCGGGCGTGCGCTTGCAGCGGGGACGGCTGACATCAGGAAGGCTCCTGCGGCGACGGCCGCAGAACACGGCGTCGGAGAGTGGCTGGGAACAACGTTGTCACATTCTTTCGATGGACAGCGACCGTTTGTCAACTTCCCTGCACGGGTCACCACACCTCATGTTGCACTGCGCAAGCGCGTTGCACGGCCATCCGCTGAATGCGCTTGGCCCTTGAAGCCCCTTGCTGCAACGGTTCCGCCCGGGATGCGATGCTCACGCCATGTAAACGTTTACGGCGATCTGCATTCGTTGCGGCGCAGCAACGAAAGTGTCACGAACTCGTTGACATCGTTGTCAACGCGGTTACAGACTCCGCCCAATCGCCGGCTCCATCGTTGCCCTTCCCGGGGCCGGCCCCACCTGCAGCAGGAGCCCGCGTGACCGCCAGCCATCCCGCCCCGGCCCATGTCCTGTCCCGCGTCGCGCCCTCGTTCCTGGCTGCCGACGTTGGCGGCACCCATGTGCGTGTCGCCCGGGTCCAGGCCAGCGGCGACGATGCCCATCCGGTGCAGGTGCTCGATTACCGCAAGTACCGCAACGCCGACCACGCCGGGCTCAGCGCGATCCTCGCCGACTTCCTGGCCGAAGGCCCGCGCCCGTCGCATTGCGTGGTCGCCACCGCCGGCTACGCCCGCGAAGACGGCACGGTGATCACCGCCAACGTGCCGTGGCCGTTGTCGGCGCGGCAGATCGAGGCCGACGTCGGCCTGCAGCGGGTGCACATCGTCAACGACTTCGAAGCGGTGGCCTACGCAGCCGCGCAGGTCGATGCCAGCGGCGTGCTGCACCTGTGCGGCCCGGAAACGGCGCCGCGCGGCCCGACCCTGGTGGTCGGCCCCGGCACGGGCCTGGGCGCAGCGCTGTGGATTCCCACCGCCAACGGCCCGGTGGTGCTGGCCACCGAAGCCGGGCAGCCGACCCTGGCCGCCAGCACCGAACTGGAAATGGCGATTGTCCGCCACATGCAGCGCGACCGCGCGCACGTGTCGATCGAACATGCCCTTTCCGGTCCCGGCCTGATGAACCTGTACCGCGCGATCTGCGCGCTGCAGGGGCAGGCACCGGCGCTGGCCAGCCCCGATGCGGTCACCGCTGCGGCGATGACCGGCACCGATCCGCTGGCGCGTCAGGCGCTGGATGTGTTCTGCGGCCTGCTCGGCAGCACCATCGGCGACATGGCCCTGTTCTATGGCGCCCACGGCGGGGTCTACCTGGCCGGCGGGATCCTGCCGCAGATCCGCGAGTACCTGCGCACCAGCACCTTCGTCGAACGCTACCTGCAGAAGGGGCCCATGGGCGAGGCGCTGGCACGCATCCCGGTGAAGGTGGTCGAACACGGACAGCTGGGCGTGATCGGCGCTGCCAGCTGGTACCTGCTCCACGCCGACGCCTGAACCTGCAATCGGCTTCAACGCAATCGCAGCACGTCGTTCCGTTCCATGCCGTAATCGCAATCCGCATGCCGCCGCCGGCACCCAACGAGTGATGAGGAGAGACATCATGAATACCCGCAAGACTCTGCTTTCGGCAGCCATCGTCGGCTGCCTCGCCTTCTCGGCGCACGCACAGGACCAGAGCCCGCAGGACCTGGACACCGTGCAGGTGGTGGGCATCCGCGCCAGCCTGGAAAAGTCGCTGGACACCAAGCGCAACAACGTCGGTGTGTCCGAAGCGATCACTGCCGAGGACATCGGCAAGTTCCCCAGCACCAACGTTGCTGAAGCACTGTCGCAGATCCCGGGCGTGACCCTCGACCGCCGCTTCGGCCAAGGCGAGCGCGTCAGCATCGACGGCACCGACCCCAGCCTCAACCTGTCCTTCCTCGACAACCACCCGGTGGCGCAGGCGATCTGGCTGTACGGCGAACAACCCAACCGCGGCTTCGACTACACGCTGCTGGCCCCGCAGATCCTGGGCCGCGCCGAGATCCTCAAGTCGTCCGAAGCGCGCCTGACCGAAGGCAGCCTCGGCGGCACCGTGCTGATGCATACCCGCCAGCCACTGGACCTGAAGCAGAACGAAGTGGCCGCCTCGGTAGGCTACAGCTACAGCCAGCAGGCCAGCGAAGGCAAGCCGAACGCCGCCGTGCTGTACAGCTGGAAGAACAACGACGAAACCTTCGGCGTGGCCGTGTCGGCCCAGCACTACGAAGAAGCCGTCGACCGCCAGGGCAAGGAAGTGTTCGGCTACACCAAGGCCAGCACCTTCCCCAATGCCACCGGCGTGGCCGCCGACGTGGACGTGCCCAATTCGTTCAACGCCGCCTGGTTCCAGCAGGAGCGCAAGCGCGACAGCGCCGTGGTCAACCTGCAGTTCAAGCCGACCGACACGCTTGAGTTCAACCTCAGCGGCATGTACATCAAGGAGAAGTTCGACAACTACAACCAGTCGCTCTATTCCTTCCTGACTTGGAACCCGGGCACCGTCAACGCGGTCAACCAGCTTGGCGACGTGCGCAATGGCGTGGCTACCAGCGGCCACTCCAACGCCAGCGCCACCGCCAACAGCGGTACGCTGATCTATGACAACAACGTGCGCCTGTCCGAAGTGGTCACCAAGGGCGTGGACCTGCGCGGCGCGTGGAAGGGCGAGGGCTGGGGCATGACCGGTCAGGTCGGGCAGAGCAAGTCCGACAACAAGAACCTGGCCCAGTACTTCATCGAGCCGTTCTACAACGGCGGCTACAGCTGGAACATGGACAAGGGCATCACTTTCGATGACCCGGCCGGCGCGCGCGATCCGGCCAACTGGGGCTCGGCCGGTGGCTGGTTCGGCAACAACGGCGTGTTCTCCACCGAGAGCAAGGACACCTACGCCCAGCTCGATTTCAACGTCCAGTTCGACAGCATCTTCAACCAGCTGCAGTTCGGCGTGCGCCACGGCAAGCACGATGAAGCCTTCACCCTCAACGTGTATGGCGGCGTCACCCCGGGCACGCTGGCCGACGTGGGCACCATCGGCCTGACCGATATCCAGGGCTTCACCCCCGACCAGGGCCGCCACGTGCAGGCCGGCCGCAACAACGTGCTGAACTGGGTGCGCAACAGCCCTATCGACTACAGCAACCCCGATCCGGCCAGCTACCTCAACAACAGCTGGGCGCTGACCCAGACCAACAATGCCGCCTATGCGCAGCTGAACTTCTCCAACGGCCCGCTGCGCGGCAACCTGGGCGTGCGCTACGTCGATTCCAAGACCGAAGGCAGCGGCTTCGTCTACGGTGGCACGCCCTCGCTGACCGACCTGGACAGCAAGTGGCAGACCCGCACCAAAAAGGAAGACTTCGTGCTGCCGTCGTTGAACGTGGCCTGGGACACCGACAACGACTGGGTGTTCCGCTTTGCTGCAGCCAAGGTGATCGCCTGGGCGCCGTACAACCAGATGGTCAACAACACCTTCCTCAACGACACCACCCTGACCGGTTCGGGCGGCAACGCCGATCTGTCGCCGTATGAGTCGTGGAACTTCAACGCCTCCGCCGAGTACTACTACGCGCCGCAGGCCGTGGTGGCCTGGTCGGTGTTCTACAAGAAGATCGACAACTACATCGATACCTCGGCTACGATCGAGCGCCAGTACAACTCGATCCGCGACACCTCGCCTGCGACTTGGGCCAATATCGTCGGCAGCAACGGCTGCACCGCCGATGGCTACTGCGATTACAGCATCCAGCGCCCGCGCAACGCTGGCAGCGGCCACGTCAAGGGCTTCAACATCAGCTTCCAGCAGCCCTTCGGTGAAAGCGGCTTCGGCCTGACCGGCAACTACACCTACGCCAACGGCGAGAACAACACCGGCGACCCGCTGCCGTACCAGTCGCGCAATGCTATTGCGTTCAGCCCGTACTACGAGAAGGGCCCGATCAATGCGCGCCTGACCTACAACTGGCGTGACAGCTATCTGGCCGGCGGCTACGTGGCCGGCGCGGCCCCCTCCAGCGTGGACGATTACGCAGAACTGGGCGCCAGCTTCGGCTACACCTTCAACGACAACTGGTCGCTGACGGTGGATGCGCAGAACCTGCTGGACGAAACCTACTTCCAGTACCTGGGCGACAAGGAACACTTGGCCGGCAAGTACAAGAGCGGCCGCCGCTACATGGCCACCCTGCACTTCAAGTTCTAAGCCTGCACCCAGCTGCACATCGCGACGGGCCCGGATTTCCGGGCCCGTCGTACGATGGGAGTCTGGAAACGCCGCCTGCGCGGCGGCCACGCGCGGCGCAGCGAGCCGCCCACCACAGGAGTGAGATGATGCGACCCTTTCCCATTGCCAGCATGCTGCTGGGCCTGGCGCTGCTTCCCGCCGCCTGGGCCGCCGATGCCCCGGCACTCGATACCGGCCCTGGCCCGCAGCTGCGCGCCGGCAGCCTGATGTTGATTCCCGCACCGGCCAACGTGCAGCGCGGCAACGGCGCGGGCATCACCGTGGGCGCCACTACCGTGCTGCATGCCGATGGCGAAGCCGCACAGCGCGTGGCCGCACAGTTCGCCGACCTGCTGGCGCGCAGTGGGGGGCCGCGACTGGCCGTGGCCAACGGCAAGGCCGCCGCCAAGGGCAACAGCATCCGCTTCCAGATCGTGCCGACCTTCCGCGACAGCGGCGAGGGCTACACGCTGGAAAGCACCGCGCAGGGCGTGCTGGTGCAGGCCGGCAACGAGACCGGCCTGTTCTACGGCGCCACCACCCTGGCCCAGCTCGCCACCGGCGGCAGCAACGGCGTGCTGCCGGCCGTGCAGATCCAGGATGCGCCGCGCTTCAGCTGGCGTGGCTTCATGCTCGACTCGGCGCGGCACTTCCAGAGCCTGGACGAGATCAAGCGCGTGCTCGATGCGATGGCAGCGCACAAGCTCAACACCTTCCATTGGCACCTGACCGACGACCAGGGCTGGCGCATGGAGATCAAGCGCTACCCGAAGCTGACCGAAGTCGGCAGCTGCCGCCTTCCGGCCGGTGATGGCGGCATCGATCCGGTCAGTGGCAAGGAGCATCCGTACTGCGGCTTCTACACGCAGGACCAGATCCGCGAAGTGATCGCCTACGCCGCCAAGCTGCATATCCAGGTCATTCCGGAGATCGATGTACCCGGCCACGCCACCGCTGCCATCGCCGCCTATCCGGAACTGGGTACGATCAACAGGCCGTTGAAACCGTTGAGCGAATGGGGCGTGTTCCCGAACCTGTTCAACGTCGAGGACGGTACCGTCACCTTCCTGGAAAACGTGCTGGAAGAAGTCGTCGCCCTGTTCCCGGCCAGGTATGTGCATGTGGGTGGCGACGAGGCGGTGAAGGACCAGTGGGAGACGTCAAAACAGGTGCAGCAGCGCATGCGCGCGCTCGGCATCAAGGATGAGATGGCCATGCAGAGCCACATCATCAAGCGCCTGGAGACCTTCCTGGAACAACACGACCGCCGCCTGATCGGCTGGGACGAGATCCTTGAGGGCGGCCTGCCGCCGCAGGCCACGGTAATGTCATGGCGCGGCACCGAAGGCGGCCTTGCTGCGGCCAGCGCCGGCCACGATGTGGTGATGTCGCCGGTCAGCCACCTGTACCTGGATTACCTGCAGACGGCCTCGCCGAACGAGCCGCCGGGCCGGCCGACGCAGGTGAACCTGGCCAAGCTCTACAACTACGAACCGGTGCCGGCCGAACTGGCCGCCGACAAGCGCGGCCACATCCTCGGCCTGCAGGCGAACATGTTCACCGAGCACACGCGCACCTACGCGCGTCTGCAGCACAACCTGTTCCCGCGCCTGGCCGCCGTGGCCGAGACCGGCTGGAGCACGCCGGAGCATCGCGATTTCCGCGACTTCCTGGCCCGCCTGCCCTCGCAGCTGCAGCGCTACCGTGCCTGGGGCCTGGCCTACGCGCAGACGCCGTTCGAAGTAGGCGTGGCCTACACCGATGACCGCGCGGCGAACACGGTGACCGTGTCGCTGGCCAATCCACTGGGCTATGAAGTGCGCTACAGCAGCGACGGCAAGCCGGTGACGGCACAGTCGCCGCTGTACCAGCAGCCACTGACGTCCACGCTGCCGGCGACGGTGCAGGCTGCCGCCTTCTACCAGGGCCAGCCGCTGGCCGCGAAGCCGACGGTGGCGGCGTACACCGCGCAGTCGCTGCTGTCGCGGCACAGCGAAGCACTGCGCAGCTGCGTCGGCGAGAAGGGCCTTGTCCTGCGCCTGGAAGATGATGGTCCGCGCGAAGGTGCGCGTGCGGTGTTCACCGTCGACATCTTCCAGCCGTGCTGGCGTTGGCCGCAGGCACAGCTGGATGGCATCGGCAGCGTGGAAGTGCGCGCGGGCCGCATTCCGTACTACTTCCAGCTGGCCCACGACGAGCCGAAGCGTCGCTTCGAAAAGGCCCGGAGCGCGCACGGCGAAATGCTGATCCGCCGCGGTGACTGCACCGGCAAGGTCCTGGCGCAGGTGCCGCTGCCGGCGCAGACCGATGCCGACGGCTTCGTGACCCTGCGTGCGGCTTTGCCGAAGGGCACCTCGGGCACGGGCGATCTGTGCATCAACTTCACCGGCGACACGCGCCCGGCGATGTGGGTGCTGGATGAGGTGACGCTGGGGAAATAACGGCGGACACGCATGGCGTGGATCTACAGTAGAGCCAGGCCATGCCTGGCTGCCTTTGGTAGACGCCAGCCTTGGTTGGCGCCGCCGAGATTCATCCACGCATGGCGTGGGTCTACTGTAGCGCCAGGCCATGCCTGGCTGCCTTTGGTAGACGCCAGCCTTGGTTGGCGCCGGTGAGATTCATCCACGCATGGCGTGGATCTACAGTAGAGCCAGGCCATGCCTGGCTGCCTTTGGTAGATGCCAACCTTGGTTGGCGCCGGCGAGATCCATCCACGCATGGCGTGGATCTACTGTAGCGCCAGGCCATGCGTGGCTGCCTTTGGTATACGCCAACCTTGGTTGGCGCCGCCGAGATCCGTCCACGCATGGCGTGGATCTACTGTAGAGCCAGGCCATGCCTGGCTGACTTTGGTAGACGCCAACCTTGGTTGGCGCCGGGAAGATTCATCCACGCATGGCGTGGATCTACCGCAGAGCCAGAGCATGCCTGGCTGCCTTTGGTAGTCGCCAACCTTGGTTGGCGCGCCTTACCCCCGCCAGCGCAGCAGCATGTCGCGCAGCGGGGTCAATGCGGTAGCCATCCCCGCCAACACGCCAACGGTGTTGGCCACCGCATCCATCGGATCGGCCATGCGGTTGCTGGTCAACGCGCCCTGCGCGAACTCGATGCCGACGCCCATCAGCACCAGGCCAGCACCCACCCACAGCAGCGGGCGGCCACGCCGGAACAACTGCACCGCGCTGCCAGCCAGGATGAAATAAGCCAGGAAATGCTCGCCCTTGTCGCTGTTTTCCGGCAGCGGGATCGGCGGCGGCGGAATCAGGCAGACCACGATCACCGTCAGCACCGCCAACACCCACAACGCGGTCCACAGTCGCGGCCGCCGCAGCGGCTTGATCACCGGCAACGCTGCACTCACAGGCGCCAGCTCAGGTCGCCCAGTTCGAAAGCCGGTTCGAAATCGACGTCGCGCTGCAGGCCAATGGCCTGGAAACGCTCGCCCATCTCCGTTGGCAGGGTCAGCTTCTTCACCTGGTCGCGCAACTGGATGCGGCCCACCTCATCGGTGCGCTCCTCGGCCAGGGTCAGTACCTGGTCCAGGCCGTTGCCGAGCAGGAAACTGGCCTGGCTGCAGTACCCGGCCAATTCAAATCCGCCATGCAGGCCGGCCTCGGCCATGGCAGTGAAATCGACCGATGCGGTGATGTCCTGCAGGCCCGGCCAACGATGGATCTCGTTGTGCACGTGGTGACGGTAGAACGCGCGCACGGTGCCGTCATCGCGTTCTTCCTGGTAGAACTCGCCCCGGTTGTAGCCGTAGTCCACGAACAGCATCGCGCCACGCCGCAGGCCACCGGCCACCGCCTGCAGCCAGTACGGCAGCTGCGGCAGCACTTCGGAACGGTAGCCGTCGGCAAAAGGCTTTTCCAGGTAGCGCTCGAGATGGCGCACCGCGCCGTTGAGCAGCAGGTCGGCCGGCTGTGCGCCACGGATGAAGTTGCCTTGCCCGTCCAGTTCGACGGTTTCCTCGTATACCTCGCCGTCCTTGATGAGGAAGCGCGGTGTCGGCAGCGCATCGATCACCTCGTTGGCGAACACCACGCCGTCCCAGTCGTCCTCGAACGGACGATCAAGCCATTCCACCCGGCCGGCCAGTTCGGGCGGCAGGTTCTGCTGCAGGCGCTCCTGCTGGCGCTGGCGCAGGTCCGCACTGGGCTCGAGGATCGCGTAGCGGGCCGGCAGCGCCTCCAGCTCGGCCAGGCGCAGCAGCACCGCCTCGGCGAAGGCGCCGGTGCCGCCGCCCAGTTCCAGCATCCGTGCGTGCGCATCGAGCTGGCCGAACACCGGCGCCAGTGCATTGGCCACGCTGCCGGCGAACAGGCTGCCGAGCTCGGGTGCGGTGGTGAAATCGCCGCTGCCGCCGAATTTGCTGGCACCGGCGCTGTAGTAGCCCCAGCCCGGCGTGTACAGGCACAGCTCCATGAAGCGGGAGAATGGCATCGCCCCACCCTGTGCGAGGATCTCGGCACGCAGGGCGGCGGCCAGTTGATCGCTGTGGGCCAGGGCATCGGCTTCGGGCAGGGGGAAGGTAGGCTGCATGGCGTCTTCGAATGCGGTGACAATGGTGCACAGGATAGCCGAGCCTTGGAGGACCCTCGATGAGTGACACCGCCCCCGTGGCCCTGATCACCGGCAGCGCACGCCGGATCGGCGCGGCCATCGCCCGCCAGTTCCACGCCTGTGGCTGGTCGGTGGTGCTGCACGCCCATACCTCCAGCGCCGAACTGCAGCAGGCCGCCTTCGACCTGGACAACGAGCGCCCCGGCAGCGTGCTGGCGTTGCAGGCCGACCTGCGCGACGCCGATGCCCTGGCCGATCTGGTCGAGCAGGCGGTCACCCACTTCGGCCGCCTGGATGCGCTGGTCAACAACGCCTCCAACTTCTTCCCCACCCCGCTCGGCCAGGTCACCGCCGAGGCGATGGACGAGCTGTACGCGGTCAACGCGCGCGCGCCGCTGCTGCTGGCCCAGGCCGCCGCGCCTTACCTGCGCCGCCAGCACGGCTGCATCGTCAACCTGACCGATCTGCACGGCACCGACCCGATGCGCGACCACGTCGCCTACACGATGGCCAAGGCCGCGCTGGAAATGGCCACCCGCTCGCTGGCACTGGAACTGGCGCCGAAGGTGCGGGTTAACGCGGTGGCACCCGGTGCGATCCTGTGGCCGGAACAGGGCAAGGACGATTTCGCCCGCGAGGCGCTGCTGGCGCGCACGCCGCTGGCGCGGATCGGCACGGTCGAGGAAATCGCCGAAGCGGTTTACTGGCTGGCGGCCGAGGCCAGCTTCGTCACCGGCCACACGTTGCGCGTGGATGGTGGGCGTACGGTCAGCTGAAATGTTGCCGGCCAGCGGCCGGCACTACCGGTAGCGCCGGGCCATGCCCGGCGAGCGCAGCGGCAACAACCACCCGTCATTCCAGGTCCACGACCTCGAACGCTTCACCAAACTGCTTGTGCGCGCGCCACAACGTGGCCAGGTCCAGGCCGCTGACCGGATCGACGAAGTCCGGGGCGATGTCAGCCAGCGGCTTCAGCACGAAGGCATGCTTCAGTTCCGGGCGCGGAATGCGCAGATGGCCGGGGCCCTCCACCACCAGGTCGCCATAGAACACCACATCGACGTCCAGGGTCCGGTCGGAGAAGCGCGGGCCGCTGCGGTCACGACCATGCGCATCTTCCAGCGCATGCAGCCAGTCATCCAGTTCCTGCAGCGGCAGGTCGGTCTCGAGGGCAACGCCGTTGTTGAGGAAGGCCGGGCCGTCGAAACCGACGGCAGCGGTGCGGTAGGCGGCAGACACCTGCAGCGCGCCAAAGCGCTCGCGCAGGGCCGCCACCGCAGCGTGGAGGTAGCGGCGGGGATGGACGTTGCTGCCCAGGCTCAGGAGCACGGTGGTCATGCGGTTCCGGTGACGGCAATCAGGTGGAGCGCGGGCATGCCATCGTCACAACGGCCTGCCTACAATCCGGGACGCATATGATAGGGCACCGACATGACCTATTGCGTTGGAATCGAGGTGGACGAGGGCCTGGTCTTCGCCGCCGACACCCGCACCAATGCCGCGCTGGACGATGTCCGCGTGCACCGCAAACTGCACGTGTTCGAATATCCCGGCCAGGCCGCCTATGTGGTGATGGCCGCTGGCAACCTGGCCACGACACAGTTGCTGGTGTCGCGGCTGAAGCGCGATGCCGAGGAGCGGCGCACGCCGAACCTGCGCGACATGGCCCATCTGTTCGAGGCTGCGGCCTACGTCGGCTCCCTGCTGGTGGACAGCCAGGTACAGAGCCAGCACACCGAGCATGGCCACGACGGGGTGAACACCCAGGCGACGCTGATCTTCGGTGGACAGATTGCCGGTGAACAGCCCGGCCTGTACATGGTCTATCCGCTGGGCAACGCCATTGCCGCCTCGCCGGAGACGCCCTATCTGCAGATCGGTGAGTCCAAGTACGGCAAGCCGATCCTGGACCGCATCCTGACCCCGTCCACGCGCCTGGAAGATGCCGCACGCACGGCGATCGTCTCGCTGGATTCGACCATCCGTTCCAACCTGTCGGTGGGCCTGCCGGTCGACCTGGCGCTGCTGCGCGCCGGCGAACTGCGGATCAGCCAGCAGCTGCGGCTGGGCGCCGATTCACCGCTGTACGCCGACATCCACCAGAACTGGTCGCGACGGCTGGAACAGGCGGTGGAAAGCCTGCCGCGGTTCCCGTGGGAACCCCAGGACCGGTAGTACCGGCCGCTGGCCGGCAACCGCAATGATTCGACCACACGCAGATGCCGGCCAGCGGCCGGCACTACCCCTGTTTCAGCCCAGCGCGTCGGCCACCGCGCGGAACACCTGCTGCATCTGCAGCGGCTTGCGCAGCAGGTGCACCTCGATGCCAGCGGGGAACACATCTTCGGGCATCTCCCCGGCAGCGTCTTCCAGCACCAGTGCCGGGCCGCGGTAGCCGAGCGTGGCCATTTCGCCCAGCAGCTGGCTGGCCGACAACAGCTTGGAGCCGGCATCGGCAATCACCAGCGCCGGCATCGCCTCCTGCTGCATCCAGCGCAGCGCAGCCGGGCCATCGGAGGCCAACTGCAGCTGATAACCCTGACTGGACAGTGCATTGCCCAACAGCGACAGGCGGGTGGCTTCACCATCGACCACCAGGATCGACTGGCCACTGCCCAGTGCCACCAGCTGTTCGATCGGTTCGCCGCCCTCGGCGCTGGCATGCATCGGCAAGCGCAGCTCGAAGCAGGTGCCTCGCCCCAGCTGGCTGTCGACGTGGATGCTGCCACCGGCACCTTCGACGATGCGCTTGCAGGAAATCAGGCCCAGCCCGGTGCCATCGGCCTTGGTGGTGAAGAACGGGTTGAACAGGTGCGACAACGTGTCCGCATCCATGCCGGTGCCTTCATCGACCACCGCGATGCGCAGCCAGTCCTCGCCATCGCGCTGGCCACCATGGCTGGCGGTCAGGCTCAGGTTGCCACCCTGGGGCATCGCCTGGATCGCGTTGAGCGCCAGGTTCAACAACACCTGCTGCAACTCGGTGTAGTTGGCATCGACCACCAGCCCCTCATCCTCGACCACCAAGTCCAGACGGACGCCATCGGGCACGTTGCTGCGCAACAGCAGCGCCACGGCCTGGAACAGGTCATCGATGTGGATGCGTTCGCTGGCCTTGCGCGAGCCGCGCACGAACGACAGCATCGATTCGGCCATCTCATGACCACGGCGACCGCATTCGGCGATCACGTCGGCCAGGTGGTGCAGCTGCGGATCTTCGGTACGCGCCTTCAGCAGGTCCGGCATGATCAGCAGCGGCTGCAGGATGTTGCGCAGATCGTGGCTGAGCCCAGCGGCCAGCAACGACAGGCTTTCCAGCCGTTGCGCGCGCATCAGCTCGGTTTCCACCCGCGAGCGCTCGATGGCGCTGCGTGCCTCACGCACCGCGCGCGCCACGGCCGACGGCAGGCGCGCTGGCTGGTGCTTGATGATGTAGTCGTTGGCTCCCTTCTGCAGGGCCGCCACCGCATTCTCCTCGCCCATGGTGCCGGAGACGAAGATGAAAGGTACCTCCGGCAACGCATCGCGCACGATGCGCAGCGCGTCGTCGCCGGAGAAACCGGGCATGCTCAGGTCGGACAGCACGATGTCCGGCTGGAAGCGCGCCAGCGCATGGCGCAGGTCGTCCGCGCTCTCGACACGCTCGAAGGTGGCCTCAAGGCCTGCATCGAGCATCTGTTCGGACATCAGCTCGGCATCCTCCGGGGAATCTTCCACCAGCAGGATGCGCAATGCGCCGAGCGCGGGACCGGTCAGGGGCATGGGCCTACTCGATCTCCGGAGCCTGGTTGATCAGTGCCCAGAACTTGCCCAGGGTCTGCACTGCGCCGAAGAACTGGTCCACGTCTACCGGCTTGACCACGTACGCGTTCACGCCCATGTCCCAGCTGCGGGCCAGGTCGCTTTCCTCGCGCGAGGAGGACAGGATCACCACCGGCAACCGCTTCAGCTCATCGTGTTCGCGGATCTGCCGCAGCACTTCCAGGCCATCCATGCGCGGCATCTTGATGTCCAGCAGCAGCACCGCCGGCAGGCCCTCTTCGCGGCTGGCGAAGGCGCCGCGGCGCAGCAGGTAATCCATCACTTCCACGCCGTCTTCGACGTGCACGATGGGATTGGCCAGGCGCGCTTCCTGCAGCGCATCGATCGCCATTTCGGCGTCGGCCGGGCTGTCTTCGGCCAGGAGGATGGTGCGCAGCGTCGTCATGCGATGGGGCCCTGTTTGTCCGTGTCGAGCACGGGGGGAAGATAGAAGTGGAAGGTGGCGCCGGCATCCGGTGCGGCTTCGGCCCAGATGCGGCCGCCATGGCGGGTCAGCACCCTGCGAACGCTGGCCAGGCCGATACCGGTGCCGGGATAGTCGCTGGCCTTGTGCAGGCGCTGGAATACACCGAACAGCTTGCCGGCGTAGGCCATGTCAAAGCCTGCACCATTGTCGCTGACCGTGAACTGATGACCGCCATCGGGCTGCTGCTGGTAGTCCACGCGGACCTTGGCCGGCTCGCGGTTGGCTGAATACTTCACCGCGTTGCCCAGCAGGTTCAGCCAGACCTGGCGCAGCATGTTTTCGTCGCCCACCACGATCGGCAGCGGCGCGATGCTCCACTCCACCTGATGGGCGTGGCCACTGCTCTCGGCTTCGCTCTGCACGTTCGCGTCGAGCATCGCGCGCGTATCGGCCACCAGCGACTGCATGTCCACGGTCTGCTGGCGCATCGCCACGCGGCCCAGGCGCGAATAGACCAGCAGGTCGTCGATCAACGTGGCCATGCGCCGCGCTGAACCGGAGATCACCCCCAGGTAGTGCTGGCTCTTCTCGTCGGCAGCCTCGCCCAGATGGCGCGACAGCTTGTCCGAGAAACCGGCGACATGGCGCAGCGGCGCGCGCAGGTCGTGCGACACCGAGTAGCTGAACGCTTCCAGTTCGCGATTGACCTCCGAGACCTGGGCAACCTTGCCCTCCAGCTGCCGGTTCAGTTCTTCAACACGTGTCTGCACCGCACGCTGCACGGTCACATCGCTGACGGTCAGCAGCACCACTTCATCGTCGGTGTCAGGCAGCGGCATGCGCCGGGCGTTGAGCAGCATGTAACGGGACATGCCGTCGACGGTGCGTTGTTCGTGTTCGAAATCCCACAGTTCGCGGCCGCGCAGCAACACATCGGCCAGACGCTGGCGCACCACCGGGTCACGCCACGCGCCCTCGCCTACGTCTTCCAGCAGCAGGCCGTCGGCGCGCTCATCCTGCAGCCCGTACAACTCGGAGAACGCGGGATTGTGCAGCTGCACGCGCAGCTCGCGATCCAGCAGCACGATCGGTTCGCGCACGGTCTGCAGCACCGACGCAGCGCGTGCCGCCGCGCGCTGCGACTGCCGCTCTGCCTGCAGGCGGCGGCCGATCTGCCGTTGCAGCAGCCACAGCACCAGGCCGAGCAGTGCCAGCTGCACCAGCAGCGAGCTCCACGACACGAAGTTGGTCTGCCGCTTCTGTCGCTCCGCCTGCGCGGTGCGCTGGGCCAGCAGCGCTTCCTCACTGGCCTGCAGCTCTTCCACCAGGCCGCGGATCGGGTAGCGCGTGCTCAGGTCCTGCACCAGCTCGCGCTGGTCGCTGTTCGGCTCGGACTTCGCCAGTTCACGCGCAACCCCCAGCCGGCCTTCCAGCATCGACTGGATGCGGCCGATGCGGATCAGCTGGTCGGGATTGTCGCGGGTCATCCGGCCCAGTTCGGCCAGACGCTCGGGGATGTCGTTGGCCTTGCCCATGCGCTCGCGCAGGCCCGGCGCGTCCACGCCCTTGGACAGCGTCAACGCAGCAGATTCGATGTCGCGCACGTCGGTCTGCAGCTGCTGCAGGGCCACGGTCACCTGCTGGGTATGGGTCACCCAGCCCATGGCCAGTTCGTTGTCCTGCTGCAGTTTACGCAGGGTCAACCACGGGACCACGATGATGGCTGCCGCTGCCAGTGCCAAAGCAGGCAGTCGCCAGCGATCCCAGATGTCATCACTGAAAACCAGCGCCATAGTTCCTCGTCAGCTCAGCCGGGGAGTGCGATCCGGGCAGGACCGGCCACGGCGGAACCGGCAATATAGCGCAGCCGGTCACATCTCTGGGGCAATGGGTCATTCGGCGGGGCGCCCACCAGCACGTATCGAGCAGGCGCCACAGCACAAAACAGGGGCGCCCCCGTGGGAGCGCCCCTGCCGATAACCTGCGGCGTCGATCAACGCTTGGCGGCGCTGACCTTCAGTGCGGCGGCATCAACGCGGGTCACGCCCTTGATGCCCTTGGCGGTGGCGATGGCCTTGTCATGCTCGGCCTTGGTGGCAACGGTGCCACTCAGGCTGACCACGCCATTGACCGTCTCCACCTTTACTTCGGTACCCGGCACATTGCTGCTGGCGAGCAGATCGGCCTTGACCTTGGTGGTGATCCAGCTGTCGGTGACCGGCTCGTTGGAATCATGGCGGTCTGCATGGGTCATCGCCGAATGATCAGTTTTCGGCGGGCTCTTCGCTGCGGCGTCCTGGGCGAATGCGGCCGAGGAGGACAGCGCCAGGCCCAGGGTGAGGGCGGAAGCCAACAGCGTACGGGTCGTGGTGCTCATCGTTTGGTTCTCCTACTGGTTGGTGCGCCCAGTGTCGCCAAGTGCTTGTAGTGCAGGCGTGGCGCTGCGGTCACGCTCACGTGAATGGGCGCACCCGCAGCGGGAATGGTTCAGCTTCCGGGCGCGTAGTCATCTCGTTTACCCTGAGGTTCCTGTCCTGCACTTCACGATCTGCGCGGAGTCCTCCCATGCGCCCTGAGCTGCAACTGGCCCTGATCGGCTACGGCCTTGCCGGCCGCGTCTTCCACGCCCCGCTGATCCAGCACACGCCGGGGCTGGCCCTGCACAGCGTGGTCAGTTCGCAGCGCGATACGCTGCTGCGCACCTTCAGCGACGTCCACGTACGCGCTGCCGCACAGGAGGTCTTCGATGACCCTGCGGTAGATGCGGTGGTAATCGCCACGCCGAACGAACAGCACGCGCCATTGGCCATCGCCGCGCTGGCCGCCGGCAAGCATGTGCTGGTGGACAAACCGTTCGCCGTGAGCGTGCGCGAAGCCGAACAGGTGCTGGCCGCAGCGCGCGACGCTGGACGCATCGCCACCGTGTTCCAGAACCGGCGGTTCGATGCGGACTTCCTGACCCTGCAGGCGCTGCTTGCCGACGGCACGCTCGGTGACATCGCCGAATGCCACGCACATTTCGACCGGTACCGTCCGCAGGTGCGCGAACGCTGGCGCGAGCAGGACGGGCCGGGCAGCGGCCTGTGGTACGACCTGGGGCCGCACCTGCTGGACCAGATGCTGGTGCTGTTCGGCTGCCCGCAGGCGATCGATGCGGACCTTGCGGTGCAGCGCGAAGGCGGCAGCGGCGTCGACTATTTCCACGCCGTACTGCATTACCCGCGCCTTCGCGCGATCGTGCATGCCGGTTCACTGGTCGCTGCGCCTGCCCCCCGTTTTTCCGTGCATGGCACGCGGGCCAGTTGGATCAAGCATGGCCTGGACGTGCAGGAGGGGCAGCTGCGTCGCGGCATCGCGCCAGGTGCGCCGGGATGGGGTATCGATCCGCGCCACGGCGAGCTGCTGCACTGCGATGCGGAGGACAACGTCCTGCGCAGTACCGTGGACAACCTGCCGGGCGACTACCGGCGCCTGTATGCCGATTTCGCGGCGGCGATGCAGGGTGAGGGCGAGCCGACGGTCAGCGCGCAGCAGGCGCTGCAGGTGATGCGGCTGCTGCAGGCGGGGATGGATAGCGCGCGCGAAGGGCGGCGGGTGCAGGTGGGGTGATCGGCAGGGCTGCGCCCTGCACCTGCCGAATCAACGTCAACGTCAACGTCAACGTCAAAAGCGGGCATTCCGTGGGATGGCGGGGTGGGCCCGATTGCGGGGGACGCTGCAAGTACGTCCATGTAAGCTCGGTCGCGCCATCCATGGCGCTCACGCCCCCGCAACCGGACCCACCCCGCCTTCGACAGTTGTCCGCTGCTCTTGGTGGGTG
Organism: Stenotrophomonas sp. 2694; assembly: GCF_040548715.1. NCBI lineage: Bacteria > Pseudomonadati > Pseudomonadota > Gammaproteobacteria > Lysobacterales > Lysobacteraceae > Stenotrophomonas > Stenotrophomonas sp. 2694. The sequence continues at coordinate 13,492 of NZ_JBEPSG010000029.1, read as the reverse complement.
TCGACCTTGGTCGACACGGCATGGCCTGCTCTTGGTGGGGGTCGACCTTGGTCGACACAGTAGATCCACGCCATGCGTGGATCTACATAAAACCGGTACTTACGACTTCTTGATGGCGTGGCCGCCGAATTCGTTGCGCATCGCTGACAGCAGGCGGTCGGTGAACGAATTGGATTCGCGCGAACGCAGGCGTTCGAGCAGCGACAGGGTGATCACCGGGGCCGGTACGTCCAGCGCGATCGCTTCGGCGACGGTCCAGCGGCCTTCACCGGAATCTTCCACGTATGGTGCGATGCCATCGAGCGAGGGATTGCGCTTGAGTGCTTCGGTGCTGAGGTCCAGCAGCCACGATCGCACCACGCTGCCGTGGCGCCAGACCTCGGCCACCTGGGCCAGGTCCAGTTCCATCTCCTGCTTGCGCTCCATCAACGCGAAGCCTTCGGCGTAGGCCTGCATCATTCCGTACTCGATGCCGTTGTGGACCATCTTGGTGAAGTGGCCTGCGCCGGAAGGGCCGACGCGCGCCCAGCCGCGGTCCTCGGCCGGTGCCAGCGTGCGCAGCAGCGGTGCGATCTGTTCGACCACCGCTGCATCGCCACCCACCATCAGGCTGTAGCCTTCCTGCAGGCCCCACACGCCGCCGCTGGTGCCACAGTCCACGTAGCCCAGGTCATCTTCGGCCAGCGCCTTGGCGCGACGGATCGAGTCCTGGTAGTTGGAGTTGCCACCGTCGATGACGATGTCACCTTCGGCCAGGTGCGGGGTCAACTGGCCCAGCGTCTGGTCCACGGTCTCGCCGGCGGGCACCATCAGCCACACCACGCGCGGCACCGGCAGCGCGGCCACTGCGGCGGCCAGCGAATCAACCACCTCCAGGCCGGCCTCGGCGGCGCGCTGGCGGGCGCCCTCGCCCGGGTCGTAGCCGACAACGCGGTGGCCACCGCGGTGCAGGCGCTGGGCCATGTTGGCGCCCATCCGGCCGAGGCCGATCATTGCAATATCCATTGTTTCACCTTCAGTTGGGGTCTAGGGTCAGGCTGCCTGGCCTGCCGGTGGCTGCGCAGTGGCGCAACTGCGCCTCGCGCCAACGCCGGTAGAGCGTGGTATGCAGATTGTGCAACGCCAGGTCGATGGAAAACGGCGTGCGCGGATTCCGGTCGAGCAGGCGAATGATGTGGTAGCCGACAGGACGTATACCGCGTGGGTGCGCGTAGATCACGAACTGCTGGTAGAACGGATCGTCCAGCAACTGGTCCATCTGCTGCACGACGTCACGATAGCGCGGGGCCAGCTGCGCACGCAGCGCTGGATCGCGCTCGTACAGCAACCGCTCGAAATAGCGTTGGCCGACACGCGGAATGCCCTGCGCCAGCTGCCACAGGGCACGGTTGCGCTGGTCATACCAGGCCAGGCCACCGTGCTCCGCCAGTGCCTGCGCCGCGCCTTCGCCCACCTCCACCACGACGAAGTTCTCCGCCTGGTTGCTCAGATCGTCCAAGGTGCCTTTGTCGAAGACGTGTTCGATGAAGCCCGGCAGCCCGACAAAGGCCTGCCGCCCCATCGCCGACGTGCGCACGGCCTTGCCGTCGGCCATGAACTGGCCGGCCTGCGCGCCCAGCAGGATGCTGTCGGTGTCGTGCAGGCCAAGGAACGTGCCGATGGACAGTTCGGCGGGCGCGAATTCCGCATCGAAGGCCGCATCGCCGTACAGCTCGCGCTGCGTGGCCAGCTGCGCGACCTGGCGGCCGACGCCGCACTCGGCGCGCACGTGGCCCGTATAGAACGCATCCAGCGCGCGGCTGTTGCTGGCGGCCGGCACATAGCCACGACCGAAGCTGCGCACCCGCTGCCATCCCTGTGCCGGGGCGCCGCGTGCGCCAAAGCCGATCCAGCCCAGCTGCACACCGGTGAAGCGGAAGGATTCATTGTCCTGCAGTGCCTGCGTAGCGCGTTGCACGGCGCCGCCCAGTTCAAAGGCGTAGGCGCAGACCGTGGCCGGGTCATCCAGCAACTGCTGCAACAGGGCCTGCCGGTCGGCCTCGGCCAGCGTTCCGGGCCAACGCACACGTAGATCACCGGCCGCCTGCGCTTCGGCCAGCGAGGCACGCGTACACACCGGCCCACCCTCTACCTGTGGCGTGGTAATCGTTGCGGTTTCAAAGCGCCATCCCAGCCGCTGCAGCAGGCCTTGGCTGCACTCGGCCGTAGCGGCCAGCGTGCTCAGGGGCCAGCCCAGCAGCAGGGCCCACGCGATCACCCTGCCGCGCACGCTCAGCCCTGGTCCGTTGCTGCCGGCGCTGGTTCGGGCTCAGGCCCGGCAGGAGGCTGCGGCGACGCGGCCGGTTGCGGTTGCGGCTCTGGCTTCGCTGCCGCTGGCAGGTATTGCTGCAGGCGCTGGAAGAAGCGCCGATAGAACTCGGCATCGGTGATCGTGCTGCTGGCCACTTTCACCAGTGAGTCGTCATTGCTGCCGAACGGCAGCGACACCGAGCCCAGCGCGCCCACGCCCACACTGGCCGAGGTCGGGCTCTTCTTCAGTGCATAGCGGTCCTGCACGGCGCTGACGAACACCAACGCCTGGCTGCCACGCGGCGCGCACGAGATACGCAGCACCAGCTGCTCATGGTCGTCCTCGCGCGGCTGGAAGTTCTTGTTGCCTTCCACCTGCGCATCGTCCGAGCGTGCGATCGCATAGCCCTGGCTGAGCAGCGTGCGCCGGGCTGCTTCGCAGGCTTCGGCCGGCCGCCCATCGACGGTGCGCGAGAAGGTGTCGCCGGAGTCGAAGGACTCCCGCAACAGACTGCTGTCGGCGGCACGACCGCCACAGGCGGTCAATGCCAAGGCACTGGTGGCAGCCAGCAGGGAAGCAGAAAGAAGGGAGGCCCGCATGGGTACTCCTGCGAAGACGGTATCCCCGAGGGTAGCCCCCTGCCCGTGTGCGCCGGGTCGAAAACACCGGGCACGTCCCCCACCGTTGTACCCGGTTCATGCAAAAAGGGGACGGAAGGATCAAGTCGTTTGTGCCACTAACGACTTGACCCCTCCGTCCCCTTTTTCAGTCAATCAGTCGGCCCAGCGGCCTGCGGCGGTGGACTGCGGCAGGACCTGCGCCGACAGCGGACGGTCGGCCTCCAGCAGGTTCACCGCGTCGGCCAGGATCGAGGCCGATTCACGCAGCAACGGATCCGGGCGCTTCTCGGCGGCCTTCTCGCGGGCGGCATCCTTGACGATGTCGCGCTCGTTGCCGGTCAGGCCGTCATCGCTGCTGTCATCGGCCAGCGGGTCCAGGGCCAGGCCCAGTTCCTTGCGCACGATCTGGCGCTGCTTGCGCTGGGTGTCCTGGCGCTCGCGCTCGGCACGTCGGGTCGCTTCATTCAGCGAGACGTACTTCTTCGCCGCTTCAGTACGGAACTGCTCCACGTCCTCGTTCCACCACTGGAATTCCTTGTCGGTGGCGATGCGCGCGTCGTGACGCGTTTCCAGCTTCGGCAGCAGCGGCGCGAAGTTGCCGTACTGGGTGTGCGGCACCGCGGCGATACGGGTCCACGGCAGGGCATTGTCGTAGGTGCTCTCGCCGAACTCGGTGGCATCGACGCTGGCCGGGAACGCCAGGTCCGGCACCACACCCTTGTGCTGGGTGCTGCTGCCGCTGATGCGGAAGAACTGGGCGATGGTCAGCTTCACCTGGCCAAAGCGCTGGGCTTCGCCACTCGGCCAACGGTCCAGGTCGACGATGTTCTGCACCGTGCCCTTGCCGAAGCTGGTTTCACCGATGACCAGGCCGCGGCCGTAGTCCTGGATGGCACCAGCAAAGATTTCCGACGCCGAGGCCGAACCACGGTTGATCAGCACGGCCAGCGGACCGTCCCATGCCACGCCCTGGTTGCGGTCGCTGTTGACGGTGACCCGGCCACCGGATTCGCGCACCTGCACCACCGGACCCTGCTCGATGAACAGACCGGTCAGCTCGATGGCCTCATCCAGCGAACCGCCACCGTTGTTGCGCAGGTCCAGCACCACGCCGTCCAGCTTGTCGGTCTTGAAACCGGCCAGCAGCTTGGCCACGTCGCGGGTGGCCGACGCGTAATCGGTGGCGTTGCGACGACGGCCTTCGAAGTCCTGGTAGAAGGTCGGCAGCTTGATCACGCCGACCTTGCGTGCCGGCTCGCCATTGACGGCCGGGATGGTCATGGTCTCGCCCTTGGCGGCCTGTTCGGCCAGGCGCACCTTCTGCCGGGTCAGCACCAGGGTGTGGTGCTTGCCGTCGACGCCCGCTTCGGCCGGAATGAACTCCAGCTTCACCTGGGTGTCCTTGGCGCCACGGATCTTGGCCACGACATCATCGATGCGCCAGCCGATCACATCTTCCACCAGCCCGGACTTGCCCTGGCCGACGCCGACGATGCGGTCACCCGGCTTCAGCGTGCCGTCCACGGCCGCCGGACCACCGGCGATGATCTCGCGGATCACCACCACGTCGTCCTGGCGCTGCAGCTGCGCGCCGATGCCTTCCAGCGACAGCGACATCGCCTGGTTGAAGTTCTCGGCGGTACGCGGGGTGAAGTAATCGGTGTGCGGATCAACCGCGCTGGTGTAGGCGTTCATGAAGAACTGGAAGGTGTCTTCGCCCTTCAGCTCGTTGACCGACTTTTCCAGGGTGGCGTAACGCTTGTCCAGCGTCTTGCGGATGTCATCGGACTTCTTGCCGGCCAGCTTCAGGCGCAGCCAGTCATTCTTCACCGACTTGCGCCACAGCTCGTCGAGCTCGGCGCTGGACGCTGCCCACGGCACGTCCTTGCGGTCGTACTCGAAGCGCTCGTCGGTGGTGAAATCCGGTTCCTGCTTCAGCAGCTTGCGCGCATAGGCCACGCGCTCGCCGACGCGCTGCTTGTAGACCGCGAACACCTGGAAGGCCGGCTCCAGCTCGCCGCCGCGGATGGCATTGGCAATGCCGGCCTGGAACGGTGCAAAGCGGGTGATGTCGGCCTGGGTGAAGTACTGCTTGCCGCCGTCCAGTGTCTCCAGGTAGCGCTTGAACACATCCTTGGAGGTGGCTTCATCGAGCGCACGCGGGCGATAGGCGTAGCGGCTGTCGGACAACAGGCCGTAGACCAGCTTGGAGGTGGTCACCTGATCGGCGGTAGCCGCCGCCGGCAACGCCGGCGAGTCGGCCTTGGCCGCCAGCGCCAACGGCGCGACCAGCGCCAGGGCCATCAGGAATGCGGGGGCTTTGAATTTCATTGACGTGCTCGAAGGCGCCTTGCCAAGGGGGAGACTGCAGGGTGTTCAGACACCACGACAGTGCCGAAAGTTGCCGGGTTTGTCACCCGTCCACTTCCAGTGGAAAACCAGCCTAGCGGGGCCGGTGTAGCAAATTGTGAATGGCTGAAGAGCGGCCCACCTTGCGGTGACGTCTATCAGGTTACGGAGGCCGTCGGGTTGCAAGCCCCCTGAGTCAGGGGGCGGCCGCGAAGCGGCGGGGGTGTGGGTGGTGGTAAGCCGGGGCCCACGGTGTGCGCAGCACACCGTGGGAAGCGGTAGCGCGCATCGCGCAACCGCTTACTGGACGCCGGCGCCCTTGGCCTGTACGTCGGCGTGGTACGACGAGCGCACCATCGGGCCGGAGGCCACGTGGCTGAAGCCCAGCTCGTAACCGTAGACTTCCAGCGCCTTGTAGTCGTCCGGGGTCCAGTACTTCAGCACCGGGTGGTGGTGCGCGGTCGGCTGCAGGTACTGGCCGATGGTGATCATGTCCACATTGTGCGCACGCAGGTCGCGCATGGTGGCCTTGATCTGTTCGAAGTCTTCGCCCAGGCCCAGCATGATGCCCGACTTGGTCGGTACGTCAGGGTGCTGCGCCTTGAAGTTCTTCAGCAGGTTCAACGACCACTGGTAATCGGCACCCGGGCGCACGTTGCGGTACAGGTCCGGCACGGTTTCGATGTTGTGGTTGAACACGTCCGGCGGGTTCTGCGCGAGGATCTCCAGCGCGCGCTCCATGCGGCCCTTGCCGCGGAAATCCGGGGTCAGCACTTCAATGCGGGTGCCCGGCGATTTCTCGCGGATGGCGGTGATGCAGTCGACGAAGTGCTGGGCACCGCCGTCGCGCAGGTCATCGCGGTCGACGCTGGTCACCACCACGTACTTCAGGCCCATGTCGGCCACGGTCTGGCCCAGGCTGGCCGGCTCGTTGGCATCGGGCGGCTTCGGCCGGCCGTGTGCCACGTCGCAGAACGAGCAGCGGCGGGTGCAGACCTCGCCCAGGATCATGAAAGTGGCGGTGCCGTGGCCGAAGCATTCGTGGATGTTCGGGCAGCTGGCTTCCTCGCACACGGTCACCAGGCGGTTCTCGCGCAGCTTGGCTTTCAGGTTCTGCACGGCATTGCCCGAAGGAATGCGCACGCGGATCCAGGAGGGCTTGCGCAGCACCGGCACGTCGGCGAACTGCACCGGCGAACGGTTGATCTTGTCCCCACCCATCTGCTTGACCCCGGCCTGCAACGGCGCGGTGGACGGAAGCTCGGCCTGCACGATCTGCAGGGGAATGGTGCGGGCAGTGGTTTCAGTCATGGCGTTTCCGGGGGCGGTCAGGCGGCCGCAGAGAGATCAGGCAGTTCAGGCACGGGCTGCAGCAGCAGGCCGAACTGGCGGGCCAGGTGGTCCAGCAGCACCGGCTTGACGGCGTCCATCCCGGACGGACCGCCCAAGTCTAGCACCGTGGTCACCTGCAACCCCTCGTAACCACAGGGGTTGATGCGGTGGAAAGGGTCGAGGTCCATGGCCACGTTGAAGGCCAGGCCGTGGAAGGTGCAGCCGCGCCGCACGCGGATGCCGAGTGCGGCGATCTTGGCGCCGCCGACGTAGACGCCCGGGGCGCCATCGAGCCGTTCGGCACCGATGTTCCATTCCGCCAGGGTATCGATGATGGCCTGCTCGATGCGGCATACGTAGTCGCGCACGCCAATGCCCAGCCGCGGCAGCCGCAGCAGCGGATAGATCACGATCTGGCCGGGGCCGTGGTAGGTCACCTGGCCACCGCGATCGACGTGGACCACCGGGATCTCCCCCGGCGCCAGCACGTGTTCGACCTTGCCGGCCTGGCCCAGGGTGAACACCGGATCGTGCTCGACCACCCACAGCTCGTCCAGCGTGTCATCGTCGCGCTGGTCGGTGAAACGCTGCATGGCGTGCCAGACCGGCTCGTAGGCCTGGCGCCCCAGGTCACGGACCACCGCCGGGCGCGGCGGGCGCGCCTCGGGGGCAGCCGCTTCGGCAGGACAGCTGACGGCTACACCGTCCACTTCACTTCCGGGTGGTCGCGCAGGGCCTGGTGGGCCACGTCGTACTGTTCACGGTTCTCGGCCCGGAAGACCAGGCGCACCGAGACGTACTTGCCGTTGGACGAATGCTTCCAGCTGATGCGCTCGTTCACCACGTCGACGCCAGCAGCCAGCAGCAGGCGGGGGAGTTCATGCTCCAGGCCGCGGTTGGCCGGGCCCATCGCGCTGAGCTCGAACTGACCGGGGAACTGGAAGCCGTGTTCGGGGTTGTCGGACTTGATTTCCATGCGCCCATTATCGGGCCGCAGGGCAACAAACCCAAGAGTATTCATGTAAGCCGGCGGCACTGCGGGCGGGCCGCTGCGTTGCAGCTGAACATCCATTCAGGCTGGGACCCACCTCCCAGGGCCCCTGCCCCATCGCTGCGGCTTCACCTGCGGTAACCGATTGTATCGATCAGACAATGTTGTTTTCGGAACAGACAAGTGATCCCAGCGCGCTCGTTCCATCACAGCGCCGGGAGTACCGTGTCGTTGCATAAAACGACAGACAAAAGCCCCCTTCCCGATGATCATCCCATCCATGCGCTACCTCGCATCCTTTGGATTGTCCGGCCTGCTGGCCACCGCCCTCCCCCTTTCCGCCTACGCAGCCGAGCAATGCGGCCCGGACGCGATGCGCGAGCATCCGCCGCAGGTCAATTTCCGCGTCGACAACGACCTGTTCGGCGGCCGCCACCAGGACCAGGGCTATACCAACGGTGCCCAGCTGACCCTGGTCTCGCCCAACCTGGTCGATTACACCGACGACCCGTGCCTGCCGCGCCTGGCGCGCTGGGTGAACAGCCACCTGGAGGCACTGCACCCGGGCAGGTTCGAACAGCAGAACATGATCTTCAGCCTGGCCCAGGGCATCTTCACCCCCACCGATTTCACCCGGAAGGACCTGATCGAAGACGACCGCCCGTATGCGGGCGTGCTGGTGGCCAGCTTCGGCTACAACGCACGCAGCGGCGACCACCTGCAGACCACCCTGCTGACCCTGGGCGTGGTGGGCCCGTGGGCGCAGGGCCGGCAGGTGCAGAACGCGGTGCACGACGTGCTGGGTGATGAGAAATTCCAGGGCTGGGACAACCAGCTGCACAACGAACCGGTGTTCATGCTGACCCACGAGCGCATGCGCCGCTGGCCGGGCGATGCCAGCATCAATGCCGACGGCTGGGGCTGGGATGCGATCAGCCATTACGGCGGCTCGATCGGCAACCTGGAAACCAAGGCCAACGTCGGCGGCGAAGTGCGTTTCGGCTGGAAGCTGCCCGACGATTTCGGCAGCACCCCGCTGCGCCCGGCCGGCGAGAACACCGCGCCGACCCGGGGTGGCAAGCCCAGTGGCTGGTCGTGGCACATGTTCGCCACCACCGATGCGGCGTGGGTGATCCGCGATATCACCCTGGACGGCAACACGTTCCGCAACAGCCACAGCGTGGACAAGCGCCACGTGGTCGCCTACGGCGGTTACGGCGTGGCAGTGATGCGCGGCCGCTGGAAATTCGCGGTAGCCCGCTACCACAGCACCCGCGAGTTCAATGGCCAGCGCGAAGCCCCGGTGTTCGGCAGCTTCACCATCAGCCGCTCGCTGTAAGCGAGGGGCTGATGGTGAAGCGGGTAGGTGCCGACCGTTGGTCGGCACACCGGATTGAATCGCTCGCTGTAATCCGGGACTGCGTCCGCCGGGCATGGCCCGGCGCTACCCGATCATCGGTAGCGCCGGGCCATGCCCGGCGGGATCCCACGAAAAAGGCCGGCATTCGCCGGCCTTTTTCATTCACCGCAGCAGGCTGCGGATCATTCCGATTCCCACCACATCCAGAAGCTGTCCCACAGGCGCTTGAAGAAGCCGGCCTGCTCGACGGCGGCCACAGCCACCAGCGGCGCTTCGGCCACCAGCTTGCCATCCAGGGTGACCTTGACGGTGCCGATCTGCTGGCCAGCGGTGAACGGCGCTTCCAGGGTCTTGGGCACGTCGATGCTCGGCTTCAGGTCGTTGTAACGACCGCGCGGCACGCTGACCAGCATCGGCTGCGCCACGCCCAGCTGCACCTTGTCGGTGGTGCCCTTCCATACCTTGTGCTCGGCCACGGCCTTGCCCGGCTCGTACAGGCGGTGGGTCTCGAAGAAGCGGAAGCCCCAGTTCAACAGGGCCAGGCTGTCATCGGCGCGCTGCTTTTCCGACGCGCCACCCAGCACCACCGCGACCAGGCGCTGGTCACCGCGCTGGGCCGAGCTCATCAGGCAGTAGCCGGCCTCGGAGGTGTGGCCGGTCTTGATGCCGTCCACGCTGCCATCGCGCCACAACAGCAGATTGCGGTTGGGCTGCTTGATGGTGCCGACCTGGAATTCCTTGATCTTGTTGTACGCGTAGGTTTCCGGGTAGTCGCGCACCATCGCGCGGCCCAGCAGGGCCAGGTCGTAGGCGCTGCTGTGATGGCCCGGGGCGGTCAGGCCGTGGGCGTTCACGAAGTGCGAGTTCTTCATGCCGATCTTGGCGGCGTAGCTGTTCATCAGCGAAGCAAAGGCTTCTTCGCTGCCGGCCACGTGCTCGGCCAGGGCGATCGCGGCGTCATTGCCGGACTGGATCGCCATGCCCTTTTCCATGTCTTCCAGGCGCGCGGTCTGGTTGACCGGGAAGCCGCTGTAGCTGCCGTCGGTGCCGGCACCACCTTCGCGCCAGGCGCGTTCGCTCATCATCACCTGGTCATCGGGACGGACCTTGCCGTTCTTGACCTCGGCGGCGATCACGTACGACGTCATCACCTTGGTGATGCTGGCCGGGGCCAGCTGTTCGTTGATGTTCTCGCCTGCCAGCACCTGGCCGGTGGCGTAGTCCATCAGCACCCAGGCCTTGGAAACGCTGGGTGCAGGCGCCGGCGGCGTGGCCACGGCGGCGGGGGCAGCAGCGGCGGCAGGCGCCGGGGTGGCCGGGGTCGGCAGCGGCGTCTGGGCGGAGGCCAGGCCCACCACCAGGGTGGCGGCCAGGGCAGTGGCGGCGGAACGGAAATTCATGGGACAGCAGGCTCCAGGGGACGGCCGGAAAATGAAGGATGGGGCGAGGTGGCCATTGTAAGGCCGAGGTGGCAAGGGCCGGCAGCACCGGCCCGGGCGGAATCAGTCCTTGACGATCTGTGGCGAGCCAAAGCCCAGACCCGAGATGCGCCCGGCAAGTTCCGCCGCGCTGGCATGGTCGCTGGCGGGTACCCGCAGGCGCCACAGGGTACGACCACCGGCAGCGATGTCGCTGATGGTGGCACCGACGATGCCGGCAGCGTTGAGCTGGCCCATCGCCCGGTTGGCGTTGTCGCGGTTGGAGAAGCTGGCGACCTGCAGCATCACCGCGCCCACCACCTTCTGCGACAGGCTGGGGCTGCTGGCCGGGGCCGGGCCGCGCGGCATGGCGGTGGCCACGACCGGCGCTGCCGGACGCGACGCGGGTGCGCTGGGCGGCAGGCTGCTGACCGCCACTTCCGGCATCGTGCTGACAGCGGCCTGGGTGGTAGCCGGCTGGCCGCGCTCGGGCGCGGCGTCGGCCGGCAGGCGCTTGACCAGTCGATCGATGTCGCTGTCGGCAACCGCACGTGCGGTGGGTGCGGGGCGTGCGCTGGCAACGGCAGCGGTAGCCGCTTCAGCAGCACGGCGTTCGCGGCGCGACGGCTTCTGCGCCATCAGGTTGGTTTCACCCGGCTGCACTGCGCGCACTTCCACGTTGCCGGTACCGCGCTGGGTGATGCCCAGGCGCACAGCGGCGGCGTAACTGAGATCGACCACGCGGCCATCGTGGAACGGGCCACGATCATTGACGCGCACGATCACCGATTCGCCGTTGTCCAGGTTGGTCACGCGGGCGAAGCTGGGCAGCGGCAGGGTCTTGTGCGCAGCGGTGAACTGGTACATGTCGTAGACCTCGCGGTTGGAGGTCAGGCGGCCATGGAACTTGGCGCCGTAGTACGAAGCGGTGCCGCGTTCAACGTAGTTGCGGGTGTCGTCGAGCACCTTGTACTGCTTGCCCAGCACCACGTAGGGCGACTTGTTGCCGATCGCCGAGCGATCCTCATTGGTCACCACCGGCTCGGGAATACAGGCCACGTTGGGCACGTAACTGGGCGTGGTGTCTTTCACGCCGGGCTTGTACAGGCCACCGGCGGTGTAGTTGCCACGGGTGGACAGGTCCTCGGTGGCCGCCGCGTACGGCGAGCCCTCCGGACAATGCGCCGGACGCCCGCCCTTGCCCTGCACCACCGTGCCGGACGGCTTGCCACCGTGGCCGGCGGTCGCCGGCTTTTTCGGCGCGCTGCTGCAGGCGGCCAGCGCGAGGACGATCAATCCAGGGACCAGCCATCTGATGTTCATGCCGGGGGCAGCTCCTGTCCGGCAATGGCCTGCGACAACTGGAACACGGCCATCGCGTACATCTTCGAGAGGTTGTAGCGGGTGATTGCGTAGTAGTTCTGGAAGCCCAGCCAGTACTGCTTGCCGGTGCTGCCTTCAAGGGTGATCGGGGTAGCAGTGGCACCGGGCTGCACCGGCGCGCTGGGCTGGTAGCCGCGCTGGGCCAGGTCGCCCAGCGACCAGGTGGGCATCCACTCGGTCGGGTTGAACTCCTCGCGGCCGGCGGCGAGCGTGGCCGGCACGGCGACCTGGCCACCGCGCACCCAGCCGCCCTTCTTCACGAAGTAGTTGGCGATGGACGAGAACACGTCGTCGTAGCTGGTGAACAGGTCACGGCGACCATCGCCATTGCCGTCCACGGCGTAATCCAGGTAGCTGGAGGGCATGAACTGGCCCATGCCCATCGCACCGGCATAGCTGCCCTTGAGCGTGGTGATGTCCAGCTTTTCCTCGCGACCCAGCTCGAACAGCTTGGCCAGTTCATCGCGGAAGAACAGCTCGCGGCGCACTTCGCGTTCCAGCTTGGCCGGGTCGCCACTGCGCGGGTAATAGAAGGCCAGGGTGTACAGCGCATCGAGCACGCGATGGCTGCCGGCATTCTTGCCGTAGCTGGTTTCCACGCCGATGATCGCCACGATCACTTCCGCCGGCACGCCGGTGCGCTGCTGCACACGGTCCAGTTCGGCGCGATGCTGGGCAAGAAACGCCTTGCCGCCATCGATGCGTGCCTTGCTGATGAACATCGGCCGGTATTCGTTCCACGGCTTGACCCGTTCGGCCGGCCGCGACATGGCGGCGATGATCGGCTGGCGCACCTGCGCCTGGTCGAGCACGTTGCGGATCTCGTCGGGCTTGAGTCCGTAGCGCTTGGCGGTGTCGGCAATGAATCTGGCGCGCGCGGTTTCGAACGGCACCGGGGTGAGATCGACCGGTGCTGCCGTGGCCGCGGTCGCTTCCGGCGCGGCCTCGGCCGGGCCGTGGGGCTTGGCCGCCGGGTGGCGCGGCGTACTGCTGGCCTGTGGCGAAGTCGGTGGGGACGTCGGCTGGGTCGCGCAGGCGACCAGGCCGAGGGTGAGCATGCAGGCCAGAGAACGTCGAATCATCACCGCAGGTTAGCAGGTCATGGATGAATTAAAACCCCTAACACCATGAATCACAACGATTTGCACGCGTTCAGCGCGAAATGTGAAGACGTTGTGATTGACCTGCCCCATTCAGGCAGAGGTTGCCGGTTGCGTCCCCATCCCCGCAGACGCAACCGGCCGCCGGACCCGGTCGGTACCTGCGCGGCTGCCGCTCCCCAGTGGCAGTGCTCCGCGCTCCCTGTACCCGTTGGATCAGTACTGCTTTCCCATCCGACGCCCCTCGCGCTGCATCAAAGACGGCGCGCCATGCCGAACGGGCCGCCATTGTGCAGGCCGATTGCGACAAGTCCATTGATCAGGATCAACGCGGCGTCAAAATGTGAATTGGCGCCCACTTTTAATGGAACTTCGTCAGCGGCGATGCTGCTGTGCGGCGTTGTGGGAACGATTACAGAAATGCGCTTGCGCAGATTCATGCGCGCATCGGCGGCGAAGGTCGGCGAACGGCGCAGCCCCTCGTGGGTGGGCGCAAAGCGATTCATGAGGGTTGGCCGGGTAGATGGGCTGCGCAGGGGACGCCGTGAACCCATCCTGAAGTGACCCCCTAAAGTTGGACAGTTGGGGATCAGGCAGCCAGCGCGACCTGTTCCCGGTACTTTACCGGGCTCAGGCCCTTTAGTTTCAG